>JBJEQN010000122.1:0-91302 GCA_051881775.1 Oscillospiraceae bacterium
GTATGCAGGTAATGGAGCTTTACAGAAAGAATATCCGTCCTCTTGACATTATGACGGAAAAGGCTTTCCACAACGCCGTTGCTGTAGATATGGCTCTTGGCTGCTCAACAAACAGTATGCTCCACCTTCCTGCCATCGCTCACGAGTGCGGAGTAAAGCTTGACCTTGACATTGCCAACGAAATAAGCGCAAGAACGCCTAACCTCTGCCACCTTGCACCTGCAGGTCACGCTTACATTGAAGAGCTTAACGAAGCAGGCGGAGTTTACGCCGTTATGAACGAGCTTAACAAGAAAAACCTTCTTTACACCGACCTTATGACCGTTACGGGCAAGACCGTAGGCGAGAACATCAAGGGCTGCGTAAATAAAAATACGGACATTATCCGTCCTATTGAGAACCCCTACAGCGAAACGGGCGGAATCGCTGTTCTTAAGGGCAACCTTGCAGAAAACGGCTGTGTAGTAAAGCGCTCCGCAGTTGTTCCCGAAATGCTTAAGCATACGGGTCCTGCAAAGGTGTTCGACTGCGAAGAGGACGCTCAGGCAGCTATCCTCGGCGGAAAGATAGTTGAAGGCGACGTTGTCGTTATCCGCTACGAAGGTCCCAAGGGCGGCCCCGGAATGAGAGAAATGCTCAACCCCACTTCCGCAATTCAGGGAATGGGTCTTGGTTCTTCCGTTGCACTTATCACAGACGGACGTTTCAGCGGCGCTTCAAGAGGTGCTTCAATCGGTCACGTTTCCCCCGAAGCAGCTGAGGGCGGCATTATCGGTATCGTTCAGGACGGCGATATGATAACCGTTGATA
This sequence comes from Oscillospiraceae bacterium, assembly GCA_051881775.1. GTDB lineage: Bacteria > Bacillota > Clostridia > Oscillospirales > Ruminococcaceae > UMGS363. The sequence goes on from JBJEQN010000122.1 coordinate 811, forward strand.
TTCCCAATTACAGCCTTACTCTTGACGTTCCTCAGGAAGAAATAGACCGCCGTATGGCAGGCTTCACACCTAAGACAAAGGAGCTTACAGGCTATCTGAAGCGTTACGCAAAGAGCGTTTCCTCCGCTGCCGTAGGCGCAATTCTTGAATAAGGTCAGCCTATGAGTGAAGCTAAGAAAAGCGGCGCAGCAAAAACAATTGCCATCGTCTTTTGTATCCTTGCCGTATGCGTTACAGCGGTGCTTACAGCCGTGAGCATTTATACCGGCGGACAGATGAAGACTATCGACAATGTTTACGCCGCCGTTACCCACGGTATCTACAGCGATTACAGAAAATGCTTTGCCGACGGCTCGGAATATCTGTCGGAAAAGCAGTTTGACGCTCTCTGTGACGACTATAAGCAGGAGTGGGGAGAGGATTACCACCTTTCCGCCGAATTCCTTTCACGGGACAATTCCAAAAAGGGCTGTGAAGTAAGGGTAAAGACCACCGTTTACAACGAGCTTGCGCATGAAAGCGAGATCGTCAGCTTTGAAATGGCAAGGCAGAACGGCAAATGGGTCATAATCGGCTGATATGTCATAAAAAACGGACTGCTGTAATAATGCGGCAGTCCGTTAAAATTTTTCTTGCAATTTGTTCAGATGTGTGTTATAATGTGTTACATTAAGTAAACGTCTCAAAACCACATAATTTTGAAAGGAGTGTATTTTCTCTTCGGAGAAAATTTTATTGCTATGGACGAATTTAACAACAATAACAACGATAACAACAGCTTCGGCGAAGAGGATTTTTCTCAGAATACAAACGGTTCCGCAGCTCCGCAGGATCCCTACAATATGCCCTTGGGCTCACAGGATCAGGCTTCAAATCCCTACGGACAGCAGCAGAACCCCTACAATATGCCGCAGAACCCCTACGGACAGCAGCAGAACCCTTACAATCAGCCGCAGGATCCCTACGGACAGCAGCAAAGCCCCTATAATATGCCTCAGGCTTCCTATAATCCCGAAGGAAGCGGCTCCTATAACCCTCCTCCGCAGCAGCAGTACAGCCAGTACCAGCAGGATTTCGACCCCTATAAGCAGCCCTACGCGGGTCAGTATCAGAACTTTGGCGGCTATAACGTTCCCATGGGCGAAATGTATAAAACGGGAATGGCTACCGCTTCAATGGTGCTGGGTATAATCTCCCTGCTTGCGGCGCTGACATTTATGAATTATGTGTTCCCACCGCTGTTTATACTTCCCATTGTGGGAATCATTCTCGGAGCGGTCTATAAGTCCAAGCATTATCCCGTAGGCAAGGGAAGCTCCACCGCAGGTATCGTATGCTCGGTAATTGCGCTTGTGATCTCTATTGCTTTCCTTGTTATCGCAGTAGTTCTCGTTTTGACAAAAATGCCGGAAATGCTCCAGTTTATCAAGGACTACTCACCCGAAATGTACGAGGAGTATTATAACCAGTTCCACGACCAGTACCCCCAGTGGTTCGAGGGCATAACCTCGGTTTTCCGCTTTTTAATTAAGTAATGTTAAGCCGCCGCACTTTTATTGGTGCGGCGGCTGTTTTTATGTAAATCACATTTTCTAATAATCATATTATCTTAAATGTATTATTACTTGTACTATTAAATTTGCGAAAAAAGTTACTATAATCAACTTTATAACTATTGAATATTTCGAATTTTTTTTATGATGTACCGTCCTAAGCTTAAAGTGATATTTTGCTATGCGTTCTGCATTATAGAAATAATCTTGCATTACAGCAAATGCACGATATTCATTATAAAATAAAATTTTTTCAATACACCGATAAAATTTCAATCTTCCTTTATAATATTTTTCCGAAATTATTTTGTCAGATTCAAAATAATAATACTTGTCCTTCAGATAATCAAAAAATGTGTCTGTTGTCAGCATTATTTTTAATTTATCAAACCAAGTGATTTTTATTTCTCTACTTTTGCTCAAAAAATCAAGATATTTTTTATTGCCTGCAATCTTTTCTTTCAGAATTTCATCTTTAATTATATTTAGATATATTGCCAAAAAATAATGTTCTAAATAATATTTCTGTTTTTCATATTTTTTAAAATCAGTATTATCATATATATTCTTTAAATATATGTCAAGTTGTTCTTCTGTGATATTGTCCGTTATATTTCGGCTAACGCTTACAGTTGTATCTTTCAGCATAGATTTGAAAAAAGAAAATCTGTTATTTTTTTCAACTAACAGAGAATAATCAAGACTGCATGTACTAAGTATATTTTCATCTTTTGTTTTAGGCTTCACCATTACAAAAACCTCCGATTTTTTTACTGTACTTTTGTTTTATTGCATTGCATTTGCTCCTTAAAAGGTGTTTCTTTGTCCTCATTGATTGCTGAAAGGACTTCGGAATCGGAAGAAACTGTCTGTGTAAATGTCTTTTCGCTGTCGGGTGTGCCGTTGGTAGAACCGTTATTGGGGTCAAGTCCGAGGGTAAGCTCATCACCATCGGAAATGCCGTCTTCGCCTTTATCATATTTGAGCGGATCGGTGCCGTGTGTATTTACCTCTGTGCAGTCAGCTGTACTTTAACATTTTTCACCCTTATATTTTTTTTGTGCGAAATTAAACTTACAACTCATTTATGTCCAATTCTGTTCGTGTTTCAATGATCTCCAATTCAGGATCGTTTATAGAAACATATTTATATAAAAAAACGTCTGAATAATCAGGAAGAGGGCTTTCCAAAAAACCATTTTGCTTGTAATAATTATACTTGTCGACTTCATTTAATTTGCTTGTCGGCGGAGCATATATCCTTACCATTTCCACTCGTTTAAATTTAAAATTTAAATTACTGTCAATATACCTGTCAACGTAATAAGTTTTTCCTCTGTATTTTGCATATGTTTCTATTTTATACGCTTCGGTAATTTCACTTTTGGGGACTTCCTTCTGACATCTGAAGCCGTACATTTTCATATATTCTTGACTTTTTACACAATAAAACCCGTTATCTAAATCTTTTGGATTCCAAGAAGCAAGCCTTACAGCACCCGGAATCTTTGCCCAAAAACCTGTTTGATACTCTATCCCATTGTAAACTACAAACGTTCCGTCTTTTATTTCTTTCATGTTATAATATCCTCCGGTCGAACAAATTTGCCCATTTGACCTATTATATATAGCCCACAAGATTTCCTCGCTGTTCTTAGTAACCTTATATAGCTCTGCGCTTTCTTTTGTATTTCCAATTATATCATATCCGCCCTTTACCGTCAATAAATGCACCTCAATTTATACCGAAAAGCGGATATTTGCCGCTGCCGCATATAAGATACAATGAGCATAAAAACGGGTAAATACCACAATCCCACCCAAACAAAAAAGCCGCTTGAGACTTCTCAAACGGCTTAACTGCGTGGAGCTGGAAACGTGACTTGAACACGCGACCTGCGCATTACGAATGCGCTGCTCTACCAACTGAGCTATTCCAGCAAATTACCTATATATTATACACTCTTTTCAAATGGTTGTCAAGACCTGATTTTAAATATTTTTTTGCATAAATCTGTAATATTATTGTAACTGTACAGGGGACGGATTTTGTTGTATAATTATTCTGACAAAAAGCAGAGAAACGGGGTGTTTTTATGTTCTGGGTAATTCTTATCATTGCATGGCTTGTGTCGCCTGTGGTGTTTTTTATACTTTTTATGATACAGCTTGCAGGCAATAAAGACCTTAAACGGCAAAACAGCGCTCTTTCGGAGGAAAACCAACGGCTGAAAGAACGGCTCAACGCCGCAGGTACGGGCAGTAAAGCCGCCGAAAGTACGGCAGAGGTACAGCAGCCGGCAGAGCAGGTCAACGCTGCCGATACAGAACCGGAAAAAACTGCGAAAACACCGCCGGAACCTGTTGCCGAACCTTCCTCTCAGCCTGCCCAAACGCCCGATTATGCGGAAAAGGCGTACAATATGCCTTATTATACCAATGCTGCAAATGCTGCGGCTGAAAAAAAATCTGCTGAAACGGCAAAACCTGCGGAGCCTGCTTCTTCAACCGTTCCTGCGGCTGCAGCTGTTCCCGTGACGGAGAAAAAGCACAGGATAAGCTCCATAAACGTTCTGCTTGTACTCGGAGCAATGTTCATTATCATCGCAGGACTTATTTTTGCAACTACCTCGTGGAAAATACTTTCAAACGGTTTAAAAGCCGTGGTCCTGTTCTCCTTTTCAGCCCTGTTTTTCGGTGTGTCTTCACTTGCGGAAAGAAAATTCAGCCTTAAAAGAACGGGTGCGCTGTTCTACACTCTTGGCAGCGTTTTTCTGCCTATAACCCTTGTTGCGGCAGGATATTTCAAGGTTTTCGGCGAGTGGTTCTCCCTTTTCGGAGAGGGTCGCCCACTTCTGCTTGCAATAGCCTTCGCTTCTCTTTCGGCAGTCTGTCTGAAAGGCAGCGCAGACTACAAAAGCCCCGTTTTCGCATGGGCAAATCTGGTCAGCTTTTCCTGTGCGGTATGCTCACTCATATTGCAGTTCACGGACAGAGCGGACGTTTTTGCCGCAGCTGCTTCGGTTTACGGACTTGCGGTGATATTCCTTTGCTCGGCGCTGTCAAAACGCATTTCGGAGAAGTTTGCATCCCTTCTTTCCCAGCTTAATATTTTTGCCGCTGTAAACACGGTGCTGCTCAGCGTAAGCGCTCTTGTATCTGCGGCTGACAACGGAAACGGTACTATAGTGCTTGTTTCCTGCGTAATATTCGCTTCGGCATATATCAAAATGAGCTTTCTTGATACCCCTCTTTCAAACGAAAACGGCTTTGTGGGGGTAATACCTTTTGTTATATTTATCTCCTGCGGAGCCCTTGCAATGCTTTCTCCCGATGATTTCAGCGGAGTAGCTTACGCACTTGCGGCAGTATCGGCTGTTCCTGCGGTAATGTCCATGCTCGGCTGCTTCCCCGTTAAGCTGAAAAGCGCTTTCAGGGCGGTTTCGGGAGCATTTGCGGCAATAGTGCTGGCTTTGTGTGCAATTGCAGCTTTTGCGGCGGAGCCTACATGGGTATCTCTCTGCGCTTACGGTGTGCTTACGGCTGAGATACTTGTTCTTGCGCTTTTCCACAGGGAAGAAAAATCGGGAAAATTTATGCTGTCGGTGTTCCCGGTGGCTTGTGCAATAACTGCGGCGGTGCTTTCAAGGCTTATTTCTGCGAGCCTGCACGACTGCGATTTTTACGCCGCATTTATATTTACCGCAATAGTTTTTGTGATACAGGCAGCGTTTGTCCTTGTACCGAAAATTAAAGTCCGCACCATCGCTTCCGACTATATTTTTGCGGCGTGTGCGGTGATTTCGGGCTTTGTTCTGCTTGGCGGCTATGACGTATCGGAATGGCTTACAATATGCGGCTGTGTCCTTGGAGCATTGACCGCCGCTGTTCCTGCGTTCAGAAATGAAAGCGAAGCAAACAGGAATATTTTTGCAGTGGGAGCAATGCTCTGGAGCGGTGTTGCTGTTATGCCAATTGCAGAACTTTTTGCCGAAAATGCAAATAACGCCATTATTGCAGAAATGATAGTTGCGGCGGTTCTGACGGCGGTATCTCTTGCAGTAACTTTTATCGGACGGGACAAAAGCCTTGATGTTTCCGTTTCGGCAGGTCTGCGCATTGTTCTCGGCTTTATGACCGCTGTACAGATACTTGGCGAAGAAACGGTCTTTCCGCTGTTTATTCTCCTTGCGGCAGTTTCCCTTGTTCGCTTTGCAAAGAAAAAGAGCAGGGCGGAGCTTGTTTCGGGAATACTTCTTTTCATTGCGGCTTCGGGAGCGGCGGCATACGACCTTATTGACTCCGTAGATCTTGACGGCGCTCTGCTTGTTATGGGCGGAACGGCGGCTGTAATAAACGCAGGTCTGCTTTTCTTCGGTGGAAAGGACGGCTTCGGACGGCTTGCGGAAATAACCTCACGCTATGCTCTCGGTGCGCTGACTTCGGCGGCAATGGTTGTTCTTATTTCCGCAGGAGAGCTTGACGTTCCCTATATGGCTGCATCGGCTGTGCTTTTCCTTTACACCTCCGCTTCCTTCTACTGCTCAGGCTCAACGGGTGCGCTTATCATACCCTTTATGCTGCTTTATCCTGCGGTGGCTTGTCAGCTTGAGAACGCTTTGTTTGACAGAGGTTATTATACTTACGGAAGCGAAGGCTTTTACCCCGATTTCAACATAATAAACCTTTCAATTCTCGGAATTATCGTTATAAGCGCTGTTTTAAGCTATGTTCTTCACAGAAATGCTCTGTGGGAGAAGCGTGACGGAAAACTGTACATAGATCAGCTTGCATTTTCAAGATTTTTCGGACTTATAGCCTATTTTGAAAGCTGTCCTTATTACAAAGACGGTTCAAGGTGGTGCGGAATATTTGTTGCCGCTCTCTGCCTGCTGACCCTTTGCAGAAAAAATCAGAAGGACGGCTTCAAGCGGTGGATATATACGATTTCCGCATTTGCGCCGGTAATTGCGTTTCTTTCCCAGCCGTTTTTTGAGATGCCGGAAATTATTTCCCTGGAAATGAAAATTGCGCCCGTGCTTTTGTATCTTACCGCCATAAGGCTTATCTGGAAAAACCGCACGGAAACTCTTGACAAAATAACCTTTATCGCATATATCGCCTCATATGTTATTCTCTTCTTCGGTGCGCTGGACAGCGGCAAGATAGCGGACGGACTAATTATAATGATAACCGCCCTTGCAATGCTGGTGTTCTCCTTCTGTGTCAAGAAGAAAAAGTGGTTCGTTCTGTCGGTGTCGGTGCTTGCGACCACCGCTTTGTTTATGAGCAGGAGCTTCTGGGCAAGTCTTGCATGGTGGGTATATCTCCTTGCGGCAGGTCTGCTCCTCATTGCCATAGGTGCGGCAAACGAGCTGAAAAAGCAGTCCGCCGACAAGGACAGCGCCTTTAAGGAAAAGCTGACACGTTTTATGTCGGAATGGACTTGGTAATAATTTGGAGTGTGGAGAGTGAAGAGTGGAGTTTTAGGGAATGTGGAAAGTGAAAAGTTGAAAGTGGAATTGTTGCACGCTTTGCTAAATGAATAATGAAGAATTATGGTATCGCCTGGGGCGATGTTATTTCAATATCTCCGTAGTGGCGGATTCCATATCCGCCCGTTTCACCGAAAATTATTCATTTTTCTGTAGGGGCGCACATTGTGCGCCCGAGGGTCACATCATTTTTTGTGTTGCAGATGAATAATTACAAATGGAGGGACAGTATGAAAAGAACGGCTTTTATTCCGGTGCTTTTGGCGTTTCTGCTTTCCGCCTGCGGTTCGTGGGAAGAAGCCGGTATGCTTACAGAACTGACGGAGACCGTAAGTTTTATGACGGAAACTGACGGAAAAACGGGGGAAAGGTCGGAAACCGCCTCGGAAAAATCGGAAAACTCCGAAAAATCGGCGGAAACTTCGGAAACAACTTCGGAAACGGAGGACGAAAAGTCTTATTCCGTGAAAACCGAGACTTCCGTTTCTGCGGAAAAGACGGAATATATCAACTTGCCGCCCGTTACAGAGCATACCGCTCCCGAAATACCCTTCAGCTTTGATTTTGACAGCATGGAAACTCTTACCGACGAGCAGATAATTGAGCTTTCGCAGCTTGATCCCCGTTCTGAAGATGTGATAGAAGACTACACCGTTATTGACGATATGGGAGTACCCTTTGCAGGCAGCTTTGATATAATGATCGTGCCGGAGGGCGTGGACTTTGAAGCATACTGTGCCGATGAGAAGAACTATCCCATGAGTTATGACGAGTACGAAAACGGCGTTATTGAAAAGCTGGGGGAGAACGACATTTATTCGGAGTGGAGCAATACCTATACCGAGATACGCAGCTTTTACGAGAATGATGTTCTTACTGCATCGTATATCGACCGTGCTTACAGACGTATTTTTATGAAGAATTTTACGGAACGTGACGGCGCAAGGTTCTACACGGGAGAAATGACGTCGGAAAGCGTTAAGGAAAACTTTGATATTTTGTCCGTGAAGGAGTACGGGAACAAGCTCTGCCGCAAGGTAACGGAAACTGACGACAGCTTTGTTTATGAATATTATAATATTTATATCGTAGGCGGAGATTGGGGTCTGAACGATACAGCGGTGCTTGGCAGATACAGTTACACGGTATCAAAGTCGGACGGTTCATTCAATGCCGAGCCGTATTTAGAATGGAAAACAAGTGCGGAGATTTTCGGTTCTGCTGTCTACCTTAATATTGAATGATAAAAAGAGGGGTCATTATGAAAAAGAAACTAACGTTATGTCTTGCTTCGGCGTTAATTGCCGCTGCACTCACAGGCTGCGGCGAGGAAGAAGCGGTGCAGGTAAATGTGATACTGCCCGAAGAAGGAACGGTCTATTCCGCCGCTGAGGAAAGCGCACTTCCCGTCGGGGGAGATGCAGAGGAAACAACGACTGCGGCAACGACTGCGGAAACCACAACTGTGACCACCGAGCCGCCGGAAGTGTGGGAAACCGTCAGCTTTGCGGCAACGGGGGATAACCTTATCCATTCCAGCATTTACAAGCAGGCGGCTGCACGTTCCACAGACGGCGGCTACGATTTCGCCTATGCTTATGAGAACGTCACAAGCCTTATCGAAGAAGCGGACATTGCGGTGATAAATCAGGAAACTCTTATTTGCAACGATCAGTTTGAGCCGTCCACTTACCCCTGCTTCAATTCTCCCACGGCGCTGGGCAACCATATGATTGACATCGGCTTTGACGTTTTCACCATTGCAAACAATCACACTCTTGACAAGGGTGTAAGCGGTCTGAACGCCTGCCTTGACTACTGGGCAACAAAGGATGTTACCGTTGCAGGCGCTTACAGAAACGCCGAGGACAAAGCCAATATCCGCACCAACGAAGTAAACGGCGTGACCTTCTCCTACCTTTCCTATACCGAGAGCCTTAACGGTCTGCGCCTGCCCGAGGGTTCGGAGCTTGTTATAGGTGATGCACTTGACATTGACGGAATGAAAGCGGATATAAAGGCTGCGGAGGAAATTTCCGATGTTTGCATAGTATCGCTTCACTGGGGCGTTGAAAATTCCGATGTTATAAGCGATTATCAGCGCACAACGGCGAAAATTCTTGCGGAAGCCGGAGCGGACGTTATAATAGGAAACCATCCCCACGTTCTTCGTGACATTGAAATGATAGAACGTGAGGACGGTTCAAAGGCGCTGTGCGCATATTCACTTGGCAATTTTATTTCCGCCCAGAGCGTGGGACAGAATCTTATCGGGGGAGTGCTGCAGTTTAACGTAAGCGCCCTTGTTTCGGGGGAAGAAGAGGCGCAGCCTGTCATCTCCGATGTTAAGCTGATACCCATAGTTACCCATTATGACGGAAACTACTCCAACGTCCGCATTTATCAGCTGTCACAGTACACTCCCGAGCTTGCAGCTTCTCACGGCGTAAATTCCATGAGCGTTTTCGGCTACGACTACATATTTAACGTTCTCGAGAAAAATATCAGTCCGGAGTATCTTGTTCTGCCGGAAAAAACAGCGTGATAAACAGCTTTTGTTCACGGTATTCAGCGTTAATACTGCCGTTCATACTTTCGGTAAGCCGCTTTGCAATGGAAAGACCAAGTCCCGTTGAATTGCGGCTTGCTTCAACGGTATAAAAACGGTCAAAAAGCCTGCCCGTCATAACGGAGTTCAGGCTTTTTGCTGTGTTTGAAAATTGGACGGTGCCGTTTTCGTAAATTTTCACGGAGAAATCACCGCTGCTGTATTTTGCGCCGTTGCTTATGATGTTTGAGAATATCCTGTTCAGCGCCGTTCTGTCAAGGATGCGGAAAACAGGCTCCTCGGGGAGAGTTATTTCGGGAGTTATGCCCTTCTCCTTGAATTCACCGTAAAAGGACAGCAGCGTTTCCTCCAGAGCGGCGCAGATGTCCGTTTTTTCCGGCTTAAGCTCCCTTGAGGAGGTCACCACCGAGTAGCTGAAAAGCTCGCCCGTAAGCTGCCGCAGCGATTCGGTTCGGTTCTTTATAAAAGCAAGATAACGCCTTGCATTTTCGGACATTTCTTCCTTTTCAAGCAGGTCAAGATAACCGCATATTGCCGTCAGAGGGGTGCGCAGGTCGTGGGAAATATTTGTAACGGCTTCTTTCAGTTCAAGGTCACCGTGACGGCAGCGCAGACGTTCTTCACGCAGCTGTTTAAGCTGAACGTTCAGGTCTGCCGCAAGAGCGCACATATCCCTGTCGCTGCTTGAAATATCAATGAGCGTGTTGGTGTCCGCCGAAAGTCTTTCCGCAAGCTTTTCCCGTATCTCCCTTGCGGAGCGTTTCATATTATAAATTTTTATCAGCAGGATAATTACCGCTGCGGAAAGCACGGCGCAAAGACATATCAGCAAAAACACCCTATCAGCTCCTTATTTCAAGTCTTTATTTTTGAAGATCAGCGCTCCGCCGGAAACAGCAGCGGAAGAGATCAATAACGAACAAAGCGGAATACGCCACAGGTTCTTCGCATTATAATAAGTTATCTGCCATGCCTGCCCCGACGGAAGAATGTCGTATAAAAGCTCAAGAAATGAACGGTATGCGCCCTTTGGGTATCTTGGATTAAGGACAGGCTCTTCCGTCATTCCGACGCCTGCTATAAAACGTTGGGTATATTCCGGCAGATTAAGCGCCTGATAAACGATGACCGTTATCCATATGATAAGGAGCACGGAGAACAGGCACAGAGCTGCGGCAGATGTCGGATTAGCAATGTTTACGGTAATAAGACAGAATATAGAAACACATACTGCGGTCAGAAGAATACCGCACAGCAGATATATTGTGATCTCGCCGTATTTCCTTTCATATTTTCCCTCACATAGCTTTCCTGTAAGAATTCCAAGGGGTACGGAAGAAAGAATGTATGCAGCGCACATTGCGAAGCCTGCAGCGATGCAGGTCATAACCTCGGAAAGGTAAACCGCTGTTCTTGAAAAGCCTGCGGTCAGCTTATTTCTGATAGTACCGTATTTGTTTTCGCTGCCATTAAGGGTGCTGCATAATACGGCGCATAATACGCATACAGGTATAATAAAGCCTGTAAAGCATTTTTCGGTAACAGGAACGATATTGTACTTTTTGCTGTCAGAATATATGGAAAAAGCCGTTACTGCTCCGTATATAAACATTCCCGCAATACAAAGACGGAACAAATTATCCTTCCAAAGCCTTGCAAAATTTGCTCTTAACAGCTTACTCATTCCTGCCGCCTCCCACAAGTCCCATAAAGTAGCTTTCAAGACTCTCGTCATGCTCGCTTACAGAAATGACCTCGCAGTTTTCCTTTTCAAGGGCAAGGGTAAGCTGCGAAATATTTATTCTGGCGTAAATATCCGCCGTGCTGTCCGAAAGTATCTTGTATTCGGTGTTCATTCCGTCAAGAACTCTTGCAAGAGCCTTCACATCGCTTACCTGCACACGCATACACTTCCTGCAAGCCGCTTCAAGCTCCTCTGCGCTCATTTCCTTGATGATGCGTCCGCCGTCAATGAAGCCGTAATGCGTGGCAAGCCTTGAAAGCTCGTCAAGGATATGGCTTGAAATAAGTACGGTTATCTGCCGCTCACGGTTAAGCTTTAAAATAAGCTCTCTTATTTCGATTATTCCCTGTGGGTCAAGTCCGTTTATCGGCTCGTCCAGCACAAGAAGGTCGGGGTCTCCGACAAGTGCGACCGCAATGCCAAGCCTTTGCCTCATTCCGAGGGAAAAATCCTTTGCTTTTTTCCTACCCGTGTTTTCCAGACCCACCAGCTTCAGCAGCTCGGGTATACCGTCAAAAGAGGGAAGACCCAGTATCATATACTGCTGCCTGAGATTGTCCTCTGCGGTCATGTCAAGGTATACCGCAGGCGTTTCCACCACCGCTCCCATGCGGCGGCGTGAAGCTGAAATGCCCCTGTCGCTGTTTTTTACGCCGTAAATGGCATATTCCCCCGATGTGGGAGCCTGAAGTCCGCAGATAATGCGGATAAGAGTGGTCTTACCTGCGCCGTTCCTGCCAACAAAGCCGTAGATAGAGCCTTTGGGAACGTGCATAGACAGACCGTTAAGCGCCTTGAAGTGCTTATAATGCTTGCAGAGTGAATCTGCGGTCAAAACATATTCCATTTGAAATTCCTCCTTTTCTTAACTGTAAAACAGTATAACACCCGTCAGTTAAGAAAACGGTAAAGAAAAGAGTTAAGGTTTGGTTAAGATTAAGTATAGTGTGAAGTGTGGAGAGTGAAGAGTGGAGTTGTGTAAAAACTTCACACTTCACTCTTCAAACTTCAAACTAATTTAAATCCTATTCCCCATACAGATTCTATGTAGTCCTTGCCGGAGGCTTCTCTCAGCTTGCGGCGCAGGTTGCTGATATGCACTTTAAGGGAGCTTTCAACGCAGTCGGGGGTGTCCTCGCTTATCTTGTCCAGTATCGCAGACTTTGAGACCACCTGTGAGGGGTTGAGCATAAGCAGCTTTAGAATGGCGTATTCCGTTTTGGTGAGCCTGACAGCTGTTCCGCCTGCGGTGACCTCGTGAGTATCCGTGTTCAGAACAATATCGGAGAATTCAAGCATACGGGCGTTTCTGACCGCATTCTGCCGAAGCTGTACGGCAATACGGGCAAGCAGCTCCTGGGTATCAAAGGGCTTTGTGATGTAATCCGCCGCTCCGCCGAGAAGCAGCTCTACCTTGCTGCCGATATCCACCTTGGCGCTCATAACTATAACGGGAATTCCGCTTATTTTCGTCAGTACCTCCTCGCCCGAAAGCCCGGGCATCATAAGGTCAAGAAGGATAAGGTCGGGCGCCCTCTGTGACAGCAGATACAGCGCCTCCGTTCCCGAATAGGCACGGATAACGCAGTAACCCTCCTTTGACAAAAGTTCTTCAAGCATATTTCCTATGTGAATATCGTCGTCAATAACAGCAATAGTCTTCATTTTTCTGTCCTTTCTCTAAAACAAAGGGGCTGTTGCACGTTAATTAAAAAATTATAAAATTGCGGGCGGATAATATCCGCCCCTACATAAAACTGCATATTTTAGCGCATTTATCTTGTAGGGGCGGCTATCAGCCGCCCGTTTTTGTTATAAATTTATACTAAACACCATTTAAAATATGGAAAAAATCAAGCCGACAATCTTGTAACTGTTGAAAACAGTTTTATATTGGATTTCGGCACAGATTTTTTCCTGTTTTTTATTGGTGTTTAGTATTATTAACGTGCAACAGCCACCTTTTTATCTAATAAGTATTCGCAAAGCAGTTTCGGCAAACTCCGCCGCTTCTTCTATAGGCTCCACGCTTGTGCATAAGTCGAAAACGTAGATAGCCGTTATGATTATGATACCTGCGGAGGTGACCATTATGGGCAGAGTGCGCTTTTTGTGATATTCCGTGTACGGCGGCAGCTTTATGCCGTCATTTTTTACTATATAAATAAATCCGATAAGTCCGAGGACAAATTCAAGCGCCGAAACTATGTAATAAACCGGCTCGTAAAGTGCTTCGTCAAAATATGCCGCAAGGTCGGACACCGATGCCATGAAATTTACCGCCATATGGCATACTATAGCAGGAATAAGTGAATCCGATTCAATTGTAACATATCCAAGCACAAGCCCAAGCAGCGTTGCCATTACCGCCTGATAAGGATTTCCGTGCATAAGTCCGAACATTACCGCAGAAAAAACGATGGCAAACCGCCTGCTTACCCTTGCGGTTTCTTTAAGCACAATTCCTCTGTAAAGCAGCTCTTCCGCTATGGGCGCAAGTATTACCGAGGAGAAAAGGTCCATTGCCGTTGTGGGTATATCCCTTTGCATCTCATAGTTAAGATCGGGCGTGTCCAGTCCCATTACCGTAAGAACGATGGAAACGCCGTATTCAAGGAACATTCCTATCTGATGAAAGAAAAACGCCGCAAGCACCGCTTTGCCGATAAAAGCTCCGCTTACCTTTTCCGTGCGGAACAGGCTTGATGTCTTTACCCTGTTTATTGCGTTGTAAACAAAGAATATTATTATCGAAGCAATGGCAGGGGCGCAGAACATTATTGAGGCTTCCGCAAAGCCTACAACCGCCGCTCCCGTTTCCTCGTTTATCTCGTCTGTAATAAAATCGCCAAACCAAATGTACCCCATCATCGCCAGAGCGTACATAAAGATATACTGCGCCGTCAAAGCAATGCCGATACTGTTATACAGCTTTCTTATGCGCTTTTTTTCCTCTCTGTCGGGGATAACGCTTCTTGGCTGCGGAGGGGGTGTGGGGCTGTAACCGTACTGTCCGTACATATACGCCATTACAGATACCTCATTACAGCAACTATCCTGCCGATTATCTCACATTCGTCAACGATGATCGGGTCCATAGTGTCGTTTTCGGGCTGTAAGCGGTAGTGTCCGTCCTCCTTGTAGAAGGTCTTGACCGTTGCTTCCTCACCGTTCACAAGGGCTGCAACTATCTCGCCGTTCCTTGCCGCCCTGCATCTTTCAACAACAACGATGTCGCCGTCAAGAATAGCGGCGTTTATCATGCTTTCGCCCCTTACCTTAAGGGCAAAAAGCTCTCCTGTGTAGTTCTTGTATTCGTGGAAATTGATGAAATCGGTTATATCTTCAATTGCGGTGATAGGCTGACCTGCGGTGATAGTTCCCATAAGGGGTATCTTTGCCGCCCCCTTTCCTGCCAGCTTTATGGCACGGTTGCAGCCGTCCACCTTTTCAAGAATTCCCTCGTCAACAAGGTTGTTTACATACCTTGCCGCAGTTGAAGTGGAGCGTATGCCCAAAGCAGCGCATATCTCTCTTATAGAAGGGGGAATGCCCTCCTCGACACGCTCTTTTACAAACTCAAAAACTCTTCTTTCCTTGTCGTTCATACGCTTCTCCTTTCTTCCAGCTTTTTCAGTATGAGCTTTGCCAGCTTGTTAACGTCGCCGCAGCCGAGCGTTACGATAAGGTCGCCGCTTTCAGCATTTTCAGCAGCGTAATCGGCGCAAAGCTCAAAATTCCTGTCGTGTTCTTCTTCCTCAAACCACACTGCTCCCTCAATTTTTTCCGCAAGAGCCTGTGTGTGTATGCCTATGGTGTTCTTTTCCCTTGACCCCATTATAGATGTAAGTACGACCTTGTCTGCAATGGACAGCGCCTTGGCAAAATCGTCAAGAAGCATTGCCGTCCGTGAGAAGGTGAAGGGCTGATGCACCGCCCATAGCCGCTTGTAGCCAAGTTTTTTCGCCGCTTCAAGGGTAACGCTTATCTCCGCAGGGTGATGTCCGTAATCGTCAACCACCGTTACGCCGTCAATTTCGCCGTACTTTTCAAAACGCCTCTGCGCACCTCTGAAATCTTCAAGACCCTTCTTAACGTCCGCAGGCTCCGCACCTTCGTATATGGCAGCGGCAGCAGCGGCAACAGCGTTAAGAATGTTGTGCTCTCCGGGAACGTGTATGGTAAGCTCCGTGAGCCTTTCGCCCTTGTGCATAAGGTCAAATCTTGTTTCAAGACCGCTTATATGGCGGATATTTTCGGGGTACCAGTCGCAGGAAACGTCCTTGCCGAAGGTGATGATCTCGCACTTGCCGCCAAGTCCCTCCACGCATTTCATTGAGTTTTCATCGCCGCCGTTGACAATGACCGCCTTTGAGGTCATTTCCGCAAATTTGCGGAAGGAGCGTATAATGTTGTCAAGGCTGCCGAAATAGTCAAGATGGTCTGCGTCAACGTTGAGGATAACGCTTACATCGGGGGAAAGCTTAAGGAAATGATCCATAAACTCGCAGGCCTCGCAGACGAGAACGTCCGACTTTCCCGCAATTCCGCTGCCGTGGATAAGGGGGAGCTTGCCGCCGATAACAGCGCTGATGTCCATGCCCTTTTCTTTAAGTATCTGGGTTATCATGGAAGTTGTGGTAGTCTTTCCGTGAGTGCCGCTTACGCATACAGCGTTTTCATAGCAGCCTGTGATGATGCCAAGCAGCTCACTTCTTTCAAGAACGGGAACACCGCTTGCCTTAGCCGCAATAAGCTCGGGATTGTCCGCCATAATTGCCGCCGTGTGAACGATAAGGTCGGCGCCAACTATATTTTCCGCCCTCTGACCGAGATAAACGGGAATGCCCATGCTCCTTACCGCCTGAAGGGTGTCCGTTTCGTTGTTGTCCGAGCCTGTAAGGTAATAACCCCGTGAGTGGAGTATCTGGGCGAGGGGATACATACCCGAACCGCCTATACCTATAAAATGAATGTGCTTTTTTCCGTCTAAAACGGAGCCGTCAAATTTATCCAACATAATTAACGCCTTTCTGTATTATCAATTCCTGCTGCAGTTTGCGGCGTCAATGGCGGCAACGAGCAGCAGCACCGAAATTTCGTCCGAATCGTTCAGAATATCTATAACATATGTATCGGACAGATTGAAAATTTCCTTTTTTATATATGCGATAACAAGTCCGTTATATGTTCTTACCTCATAATTCCATTCAAAAATATCTCCCGTTACGCTCCAGCCGTTGTAGTCAATGTCATATTTTGGCGTGAAAAGGCTGAGCTTCTTTTTTATAGAGCCGTACCTTGACCCCATAATATAAACGTCAAATTCGGCAAACAGCCTCAGCAGCTTTTCTTCTATATGGCCTATTTCAAGGTCATTTCGGTCGAAAAAGCGTATCCTGTGACCAAGGGCAAAAAAGTCGGCTTTGGCGGTGTATTTTCTGTTCATATTTTCATCATAAATGTCATAGCTGTCCGTCCAGCTGAAAATACGCTGTTTTATTATCAGCTTCATAGCTTTACCATCTCCTGTGTTTTTTGGCTTATTTGGCTGAAACTCTCACATAAAATATTTACAAAAAGTCAATTCAAATTCATATCTACAACAGAAATACTTAAATATAATATGTTATATTATACTCGGTGATATACAAAAATAAAATAAATGTTTGCTATGCCTGAATAAAAAACCTGTTATTTGAGCAAAATATAACAAAACAGTGTATCCCACCGAATTTCGGAAAGAAACTCATGAAAAGGAGAACGTTAAAATGAACATCACCGACATCAAAATCAGAAAAATTATCCCCGACGGTCGTCTCCGTGCCATCATCTCCATCACTATCGACGATATGCTCGCTATCCACGACATCAAGGTAGTGCAGGGCGATGAAAGACTTTTTGTTGCAATGCCCAGCAGAAAGGATGAAAACGGCGTATTCAGAGATGTGGTACATCCTATCTCCCCCGAAGCAAGATCCCTTGTTGAGGGTCAGATCCTCGAAGCATACACCCGTCATATTGAACTTATGCAGGCAGAAGCTGAAGCCGAAGAAGCAGGACTTTGATCCGACGTTTAAATTCGGTTTATATCCGCCGTCCTTTTCCCGGGACGGCGGCTTTTTTTTATTTTGGAAAGTGGAAAGTTGAAAGTTGAATTGTATTAATTCGGAATTCGGAATGCGTAATTCGGAATTATATACGCTTCACTAAATGAATGAACACGCAATACCAAAATTATTCAATATTCATCAAAATATGTAGGGGACGGGTCTCCCGTCCCGATTTAACCGAATTTTCTGTTTTGCGACAAACGGGACGGGAAACCCGTCCCCTACATTAATTATTTCATTTAGCGCAGCGCTTATAATTCCGCATTCCGAATTATTATTATTCCTCATTCCAAATTTTTTTTGCGGCAAGGAGCAGCGCTGTCTGTGTCTTGCCGTCTTTTATTTCGCCGTTTACAACCATTTTAACAGCTTCGGCAAGGGGTACCTTCTCAACGTCAAGAAATTCGTCCTCGTCAAGTGACTGCTTATCGAATTTAAGCCCCGTTGCAAGATACATATGTATCTTTTCCGTAAGATAAGCAACGGAAGGGTACATTACGCCCAGATATTCAAAGTTTTCGCACTCTGCGCCCGTTTCTTCCTTTAATTCACGCAGCCCTGCGTCACGGTGATCCTCGCCGAATTCCAGCTTTCCTGCAGGTATCTCGGTAAGCACCTCCTGAAATGGGTATCTGAACTGGCGCACAAGATAAACATTGCCGTCTTTGTCCACGGGAACGATACAAACTCCGCCGGGGTGTATAACAAGCTCTCTGTCAACAACAGCGCCGTTTTCAAGCTCCGCCTTGTCCTTCTGCACTTTGATTATCTTACCGTCATAAATAGGCTGTGTGCCTACTGTTTTTTCCTGAAGATGCATAATAAAGCTCCTTTTCTCTATGTAAAATGTTAAAAGTCAGCACAACAAATGTTCTGTTTTTTATTATAACACATATTTTTCCCATTATCAAGTACCAATGAAACAAATTTTCCGAGTTTTTTCACCTTGCCTGTTTTATGTATTTTTGACAATTTATTCCAGTTAACGGGCGTATAATATTTTTAAGGAAAAAATACAGAAAAGGATGGTAAAAATATGGTATTAAAGGAAAAACAGCTTGAAGCTGCGCCGGAGGGTGCGGCACCCCGTCACGGGGGAACAAGGGGAAAGGAGAAAAAGCACGGTCTTGGCACCGTGCCTGCGGCGATAACAGCCTGCCTGTGCGGAGTGATGTTCGGGGGCGCTTTTTCGGGAGGAACGGCTATCCCTGTATGTACCGCTCTGACAGCCGCAGCTTCTCCTGCTTACGGCTTGTGCATTTTTATCGGACTAGCGGCTTCCTGTATGGCGGCAGGGAAGGTGGGGGGCTTTGCGGCGGAAATAACGGCTGCGGCTATCCTTGTGTGCATACGCTTTGCGGTGCAGCTTTTCTCGGGCTCCTGCAAGACTGCGGCAAGAACTGCGGCGGTAACGGCAGGGGCGGTCTATTTCCTTTCGGGCATCGCCGAGGCTTTTTTCGGGAAAATAACTCCCGTGGTCATAGCGGCTGTGTTCTTCCGAAGCATTATATGCGGAACGGTGGCGTACTTTGCTTCATCCTGCGCCGAAGAAATTTCTCAGAGCGGACGGATAAGCGTTACGGGTGAACGGGGCGTTCCTGCGGCGGTGATGTACATACTCGGAATAGCGGCTCTCAGCGGAGTAGGCTTCGGCAGCTTCTGTGCAGGACGTACCTTCGGAATTTTTATCATTCTTGCGGCAGGGGGCAGGTTCGGCGGAACGGGTGCGGCTGCGGCAGGGGTGCTTACTGCCCTCGGAATGATACTTGCGGAGTCAGGAGGGGCGGAGCTTCCCGATATGGTGCGGAGTACGGCTATAGTCAACTGTGCAGGACTTATTGCAGGCTGCGTTTCCGGTCGTGGGAGAACAGCGTCCTCGGCGGCATTTTCCGTTTCCGCAATGCTGCTTACCCTTTTTATGGGAAAGATACAGTGGGCGGCGGAGCTTATGACGGATACCCTTGCGGCGGCTGCTTTTTACTGCCTTGTTCCCGACAGGTTGTATATGGGTGCGGTCAACGGAACGGTGAAGCGTGATTCAGCCGTTCTTGACTGCTGCGGAAGTGCGGTAAGGCTTACTGCGAAAACCATAGGAGGAGTAAGAAGCAGCGTTTCAAAGGCGGCGGAGCTTCTTGCTGAAATAAACGGGGAGGAAAATAAAATTGATATTGCTCAGGAGGCTTGCCGGAAAATATGCGGAGAATGCCGCAATAGTGAGATTTGCTGCAGCGGAAGCGGCCGCAGAGCAGGCGTTGTTTTCGCAGATGCTGTACGCATACTCGGTTATAAAGGTCATATTACAGAAAAGGAGCTGCCGAAGGTACTTGAAGGCTGTACAAAAAAGGCTGAGATAGCGGAGTTTTTCAACGACTGCGCACGAATGAACAGAATGTCTAAAAGCGGCAGGGATCTTTCCGCCGTTCTCAGGGAATGTATAGACGAGCAGCTTTCCGCCGCAGAGGATATGCTGTGCTTCATAAGCGGAGAGTTTTCGGACGGCAGGATATACGATGAAAACCTGTCGGAAAGGGTGAAATTCACTGCGGAGCGCTTCGGCGGAAAAAATCCTTCGGCGGCGGTATATTTTGATACTTACGGGCATATTTTTATTTCGTGCTGTATGGAAGGCAGGCTGGAAAGCCCCGTGGAGGAAATGACGGACAGGCTTTCTTCCATGACCGACAGGGAGCTTGACAAGCCGGAGGTCTTCTCCGAGGACGGCTTTATGCGCATCTGCTGGCACGAATTTCCCTGTTTCCGCACCGAAACGGGAAAGGCTGTGCTTTGCGGCAGGGAAGAGGTCAGCGGCGACAGCTCCGCAGAGTTCAGCGACGGCTCGGGCTGCATCTACTATCTTATTGCGGACGGAATGGGCAGCGGCAGCAGAGCGGCTCTCGAAAGCGGAATGGCGACCTCTCTCCTGTCAAAGCTGATACGCTCGGGAACAGGCGTTGAAGCGGCGCTTAAAACGGTGAACCTTATCCTTCTTTCCAAATCGGAGGACGAGATATTCACCACCGCCGACCTGCTGCGGATAAACCTTTTCAGCGGCAGAGCGGATATTTTCAAGGCAGGCGCAGCAAAAAGCTTTATCAGAACGGGGGGAACGGTGAAAACTGCGGAAAGCGCTTCCTTTCCTCTCGGCATAATGCCAAGAATACGCCCCGAACAGCGCACTCTCAGGCTTTCTGACGGTGACTGCGCCGTTATGTTCAGCGACGGCATAGGCGAGAGCAGCTTCCCAAAGCTCCGTGAGCTTATCCTCAGCGACGGTTATTCCCCCCAGCGCTGTGCCGATGCCATCATCGACTATGATAAAAACGGCGAAAATACCCCATCCGACGACCGTACCGTCCTCGTTGTCAAACTGCATAAAATTTAAATCGGCAAAAGTTTTTACGGTAGCAGTTTTTCACAAAAAAGCGGACATTTGTGTACAAATAATTGTGTAGAACGGGTCATATTCCTTTTTATGGTAGATTTTAAATGAAAATTTTGTATATTTTGCATAAGTTTAACTATAACTTTACGTCAGATGTATAAAATAATAACAAAAACACTTGAAATGTGATACATAATCTGTTAAAATATAAATATAAAAATAGAAGGAGTATGATGTATGTCTTCCAATAAAACAGAATTCCCCGACGGCTACGAATTTCCCCTCCATATTTTCCATGAGGGAACCAGTGCAAACGCATATGATTTTTTAGGCGCTCATAAGGGTACCAAAAAAGGCAAGAAAGGAGTTTTCTTCAGAGTATGGGCTCCCCATGCCAAGTCTGTGTCCATAGTTGGCGATTTCAACAAGTGGGACAGAAACAAGAATCCCTTGAAGCTGCTCCCCGACGGCACGGTGTGGGAGATATTCCTTGAAAACGTTGATACGTTCTTCCTGTACAAGTACAGCATCGAGACCGCTCACTGCAGCATCGTGCTGAAAGCCGACCCCTTCGGCACACATATGGAAACAAGACCCGGAACCGCCACAAAGTATTTCGATATTGACGGCTACAAGTGGGAGGATAAGGCTTGGTACGACAAAAAGGCAAAGACCAACGTCTACAAAAGTCCTATGAACATCTATGAGGTACACTTGGGTTCATGGCGTACATATGAAAACGGCGAACCCTTCAGCTATGTGAAATTTGCCGAGGAAATGGTGCCTTACCTCAAGGATATGAACTATACCCATATCGAGCTTATGCCCCTTGCGGAGTATCCCTATGACGGCTCCTGGGGTTATCAGATAATAGGCTATTATGCACCTACTTCCCGTTACGGAACGCCCTTTGACTTTATGAAAATGATAGATATTTTCCATAAAAACGGTATAGGCGTTATCCTTGACTGGGTACCGGCGCACTTCCCCAAGGACGGTGCAGGTCTGTTTGAATTTGACGGCGACTGCTGCTACGAATACACCGACCCACTTAAAAAGGAACACGCTTCCTGGGGAACGAGAGTGTTCGATTTCGGCAAGCCTGAGGTACAGTCCTTCCTTATCTCAAACGCTGTTTACTGGATAGAAAAGTTCCACGTTGACGGTCTGAGAGTGGACGCTGTTGCTTCAATGCTTTATCTTGACTACGACAGGCGTGACGGCGAGTGGCGCCCCAACAAGGACGGCGGCAGGGAAAATTATGAGGCTGTCGAGTTCCTGAGAAAGCTCAATACCATTGTTTTCAGCAGGAATCCCGATGTTCTTATGATAGCCGAGGAATCCACGGCATGGCCTCTTGTTACAAAGCCTGCGGACATAGGCGGTCTTGGCTTCAACTTCAAGTGGAACATGGGCTGGATGAACGACTGTCTTGACTATATGCGCCTTGACCCTATTTACAGGGCAAACAACCATAACAAGCTGACCTTCTCCTTCTTCTACTGCTTCAGCGAGAACTATATACTTCCTATCTCACATGACGAGGTAGTTCATGGCAAGGCTTCTCTTTGGAATAAGATGAGCGGCGCCTTTGAAATAGACAAATTCTCCACCCTTAAGACCTTCTTTGCCTATATGATAGCTCACCCTGGCAAGAAGCTCAACTTCATGGGCAACGAATTTGCACAGCGCATCGAGTGGAACTACAAGCAGGGTCTTGACTGGCAGCTCCTTGATATGCCTATTCACAAGCAGATACAGGATTTCAGCAGAGATCTCAACAAATTTTATCTGGATAATCCACCTCTATGGCAGCATGACGATGATTGGAACGGATTTTCCTGGATATGCCATGACGACTATATGCAGAGCGTTATCGCTTTCCGCCGTATAGACGATTCGGGCAACGAGATCATCATTGTCTGCAACTTTGTTCCCGTTAAGCGTGAAAATTACCGCATAGGCGTACCTTACGAGGGCTATTGGGAGCAGATACTCTCAACCGATGATGCAAAGTACGGCGGCACGGGAACGGTCAACAACAAAAAGTGCAAGACAGAGGACTTCTCAATGCACGGCTATGAGCAGTCCATATCTCTTGACATTCCGCCGCTTTCGGCAATGTTCTTCAAGCACATTCCGCCGAGAAAGCGCAAAACGGCAGACAGCGCAGCAAAAACGGCAGCCGGAAAGAAAAAAGCTCCCGCAAAGACAAGCGCAAAGACAAAAACTGCTTCCGAAGCTAAACCTGCGGCTAAAAGGAAAACCGCCGGAAAGGCTGAAAATAAGACCCCCGTTAAAAACAAAAAGTAAATCCATTGGGAGGAAAAAAGAATGTATACAAAAAAAGAATGCGTCGCAATGCTGCTTGCAGGCGGTCAGGGCAGCCGTCTGTACGCTCTGACTCACGATATGGCAAAGCCTGCTGTTCCTTACGGCGGCAAGTACAGGATCATTGACTTTCCGCTTTCCAACTGCGTAAACTCGGGTATTGACACAGTTGGCGTACTGACCCAGTATCAGCCCCTCGTTCTCCATGATTACATCGGAAACGGTCAGCCCTGGGATCTTGACAAGCAGTACGGCGGAGCTCACTGCCTGCCTCCGTATCAGACGGCTCTCGGCGCAGAGTGGTATAAGGGCACAGCAAACGCTATCTATCAGAATATCTCTTTCGTTGACAGATATGACCCCGAATATGTTGTTATCCTGTCCGGCGACCATATCTACAAGATGGACTACAACGATATGCTTGAACACCATAAAGCAAAGAACGCTGACGCAACTATCGCCGTTCTTGACGTTCCTATGGAAGAGGCTTCACGCTTCGGCATTATGATAACAAACGATGAGGGCGACATCATCGACTTTGAGGAAAAGCCCAAGCAGCCTCGTTCCACACTTGCTTCAATGGGTATCTACATATTCACATGGAGCAAGCTTAAGAAGTATCTTATCGAAAACGAAAATAATCCCGATGAAGACAAGGATTTCGGCAAGGCTATCATCCCCAACATGATGAAGGCAGGCGAAAAGCTGGTAGCTTACGCATTTGACGGCTACTGGAAGGACGTTGGAACCCTTGATTCCCTTTGGGAAGCTAATATGGATCTTCTTAACCCCAACATTCCTATCGACCTTTACGATCCCGATTGGAAGATGTATTCAAGAAACCCCGTTCTTCCTCCCCAGTACATCGGCGCCGACGCTGTTATTGAGAACTCAATGGTTACCGACGGCTGCGTTGTTGAGGGAACTGTGGACTTCTCGGTAATTTTTGAGGGCGTTAAGATCGAACCCGGCGCAACCGTTACCGACTCCATTATTATGCCCGGCTCTGTCATTAAATCCGGCGCAAGCGTTGAATACGCTATCGTAGGCGAGAACTGCGTTGTAGGCGAGGGCGCACAGATCGGCGCAAGACCCGAGACCTTCGACAACAGGGACGATTGGGGCATTGCGGTAGTAGGTCATAACATTACTGTCTCCGAAAATGCAAAGGTTCTTCCGAAGCAGATTATTTCGGAAAATGTTTAAAATGAGGAGGAGCTTTTACAATGAGCAGAAATAAAAAGGTTTTGGGACTTATTTTCTCAAATATGCACGATAATACTATCGCCGATCTTACAAAGGAAAGAACAATGGGCAGCGTTCTTTTCGGCGGACGTTACAGACTCATTGACTTCCCTCTTTCCAATATGGTAAACAGCGGAATTGACGAAGTCGGCGTTATCACAAAATCCAATTACCAGTCACTTCTCGACCACCTTGGCTCAGGCCGTGAATGGGATCTTGCAAGCAAGAACGGCGGACTTCACCTGCTTCCTCCTTTCAGCCACGTTTCCAGCGGTATGTACAGAGGCAGACTTGAAGCTCTTTACGGCGTTTGGGATTTCATAAAGACCTCCGACGCAGATTATGTTGTTCTTTCCGACTGCGACGTTGTTGCAAACGTTGATTTTGCGCCTATCGTTGATTCTCATATCGCTTCCGGCGCAGATATTACAGCTGTTTACGCAAAGGACGTTATTACCGTTGAACAGGCTCAGAAGGCAACCGTTTTCGGCATCAACGACGACGGCAGGATCGTTGACGTTCTCACAAATCCTTATATGAGCGGCGCCTGCAACGTATCTCTCAATATGTTCGTTCTTTCAAAGGAATTCCTCAAGAATCTTGTTCTTGAAGCAAATTCAAGAGGTCTTGTAAGCTTTGAAAAGGATATTCTCCAGGCAAGAACTCACGATTACAAGATAATGGCTTACCGCTTTGACGGCTATTTCAGCAGAATTTGCTCTATGGATACCTTCTATAAGGCAAATATGAACCTTCTCAGCACTTCAAACAGAGAAAAGCTGTTCCTCCAGACCCGTCCTATCTATACTAAGGTAAGAGATAATCCGCCTGCTAAGTTCGCTATCGGCGCAAAGGTAAAGAACTCTCTTATCGGCGACGGCTGCATTATCGAGGGTACAGTTGAAAACTCTGTTCTCTTCAGAGGTGTAAAGGTCGGCAAGGGCGCTGTTGTAAAGAATTCCATTCTTATGCAGGATACAGTTATTGGCAGCAAGTGTGAAGTAAGCTGCGTTGTTTCCGATAAGAACGTTAAGGTCAGCGATATGCGTATGCTCACAGGCTCGCAGAATTATCCTCTGTACCTGGGCAAGGGCGCTGTCATCTAAGTCAAAAACGGATCTGTCGGAAGAAATTCCGACAGATTTTTGTGCGTAAAATAATGAAAGGATTGATCTATACAATGAAAATTTTATATGCTGCCTCCGAAGCGCTCCCTTACGCTGCCTCGGGCGGACTTGCAGACGTTGCAGGCTCCCTTCCCCCTGCCTTTGCAAGAGCCGGACACGATGCAAGAGTTGTTCTCCCTCTTTACAAGAACGTTAAGCCCGAGCTGAGAAGCAAGCTTGAATTCATGACCAACTTTACCGTTGACGTTGGCTGGAGAAAGCAGTACTGCGGCGTTTTCAAGGGCGAGGTAAACGGCGTTGTTTACTATCTTCTCGATAACGAGTATTATTTCGGAAGAGACGGACTTTACGGCTTTTACGATGACTGCGAGCGTTTCGTTTTCCTTTCAAGAGCAATAATGGAAATGCTCAAATACATCGGCTGGAAGCCCGACGTTATCAACTGCAACGACTGGCAGACGGCTCTTGTTCCCGTTTATTACAACGTTTTCTACAAGTACCAGTACGGTTATGACGACATCAAGACCGTATTCACTATCCACAACATCCAGTATCAGGGCAAGTACGGTATGGAGGTGCTTAACGAAGTCCTTGGCATACCGATGTATCACACCAAGCTGATCGAATACGATGGCTGCGTAAACCTTATGAAGGCTGCTTTTGAAACTGCCGATAAGATCACCACCGTATCACCAAGCTATGCGTGGGAGATACTTGACCCCTGGTATTCACACGGTCTTGACAGAGCCCTTGCCAACAAGCAGTACAAGCTCTGCGGCTTCCTTAACGGCATAGACACCAACCTTTACAATCCCGAAACAGACCCCCTCATTACAAAGCACTTCTCCGCAAAGAATATGAAGGGCAAGGCAGAGTGCAAAAAGGCGCTGCTTTCTGAACTGCATCTTCAGGAGGGCGATGAGCCTGTTATCGGTATCGTAACAAGATTCGTATCCCATAAGGGCATCGACCTTATCAAGTATGTGTTTGAGGATATGCTGAGCCTTGGCTATAAGTTCGCTATCGTAGGCTCCGGCGAGAAGATATATGAGGACTTCTTCAAGGAAATGGCTTGGAGACATCCCGACAGAGTAAGCGCAACAATAGGCTTTATCCCTGCCCTTGCAAGACGCATTTACTCCGGTGTTGATATGTTCCTTATGCCTTCACAGAGCGAGCCTTGCGGTCTTGCACAGATGATCTCCATGCGTTACGGTACTATCCCCATAGTTCGTGAAACAGGCGGTCTCCGTGACAGCGTAAAGGACGCAGGTGACGCAGAGGGCAACGGCTTCACCTTCAAGACCTACAATGCGCACGATATGCTTGACGCAACAAGACGAGCAAGAGAAGCATACGGCGACAAGGAACGCTGGAAGTACATTATGAAAACAGCAATGACTACCGACTTCGGCTGGGATAATTCCGCAGAGCTTTATCTCGGACTTTACAGAGAGCTTGTTGGTAACAAGTAAATAAATACAGACCCGTCAGCAGAGCAATGTTAATACGGTTTTGCTGTCGGGTCTTTTGTAACATACTAAGTTCATATCAACCTATAGACAAATCCGAAAGCTATAATTACGTCACTCGTCGTCAAGCTCCCTTGCAAGGCACCAAGCATTGCGGCGGTCGCTTTCCTTGATTGACGTAATTCTATCTCCCGTCTTTGTCTATAGAACGATATGAACTTAGTATTATCCCATTCCATAGGTCTGCACGGTTTCAAAAAGGTCGCTTTCAAGAATATCCTTGGGCGTTACTATCAAGCCCTTGTCCGAATCTATGTCATAGCCTGCGGAGGCGTATGCAAGCCAGACTAAATGTGCGCATTGGGTCGCTCCGGCAGTTTCTATATTGCTGTATTTCGGCGGAAACAACCCCACTATAAGGTTGTAGGGCTTGTCGTTAAGGTATTTTTCCGCTGTATTTGCAATTTTTGTACGTTCCTCAGCAGAAGCGTTTTTCAGCCGCAGAACGGTTATATTCGGGTAGCGCTCCCACTTTGAAATGTTCTGTATTGAAGAGTTTTTTCCTATTACCACCGCTTCAAGCGTCCTGCCTTCCTCGGCGTCTATAACAATGGCGGCGTGACCGTTGCGCCAGCTGAAAACGTGGGATGAACGGGTTATCAGAATGTCGCCTTCTTCAATAGAAGCAAGCTTAAGCTGCGGCGAAATTACATATTCCTCGGAAGAAACAGGGGAGTTCCGTATACAACGATATTCCACAGGGGCAAAATAGATGCGCTGATATTCTTCAAGCTCCCCGAGGCTTTGAAGTTCGTCCACTGCGGCTTTTCCAAGTCCCGTCTGCTCAAAAATAAAGCGGTAATCCTCCTCCGTAAGTGTTTCACGTTCTGCGGAAATAAGGGGAGAAAGATCCGATTTTTCGGCATAAGGCGGTATATGGGCAATTGTTTCCGTGTAAAAATAAGAGGCAAGATACAGCGAAAGAAGGCAGTACAGCCATAATATATATAAAATCGTTTTTTTGCCGGATATTTGCATTTTATCTGAACGTTCCTTAGTATTATATCAAAGGTTTTTGTATCTGTATTAGTTTATCCTTTGCTGTCTCCGGGATTCATTCTATATTTTAACTATATCGTTTCTATGCTGTTAAAATAAAATGGTAAAAACTGCATAATTTTTATGCACGCCTATTGCATTTTATAATAAAATGGGTTAAAATAATAGCGTATAAATAGGTATATCCGAAACCGCAAAATTTGAAAGGAACGGTTTGATTATGAGAAAAACAAAAATTGTATGTACTGTCGGTCCTGCTACAGACGACGACAAAATTCTGCGTGAAATGATACTCGCCGGAATGAACGTTGCAAGATTCAATTTTTCCCACGGCGATTTTGATATGCACAAAAGGCGTTTTGAACAGGTAGTCCGTCTGCGTGAAGAACTGGGAATACCCATTGCCACAATGCTTGATACAAAGGGTCCCGAGATACGCATCGGCAAGTTTGAAGGCGACAAGCCCGTTGAAATAAAGGACGGGGATGTGTTCACCCTTACCACCGAACAGTGCGTCTGCACAGCGGAAAAGGCGTGTATCTCCTTCAGGGGTCTGCCCCACGATGTTACCGTTGGAACCACCATTCTCATTAACGACGGCGTTATTGAGCTGCGCACGGAAAAAATAACCGACACGGATATTATCTGCCGTGTTGTCAACGGCGGCGTTCTTTCAAACAACAAGGGCGTGAACGTTCCCGGAGTGGAGCTTTCCATGCCATACCTTTCCGACCGTGATATGAGCGACCTTGAATTCGGTGCAAAAATTGGCTTCGACTTCATTGCCGCTTCCTTTGTGCGTACCTCGGCAGATATAAACTATCTCAAGAAGTTCACCAAGAGCCTTGGCTGGACAACTCCCCGTATCATTGCCAAGATCGAAAATATGGACGGCGTAAACAACATTGACGAGATAATCGACGTTTCCGACGGAATCATGGTCGCAAGAGGCGATATGGGCGTTGAGATACCCTTCGAGCAGATACCTGCTATCCAGAAGGACATCATCGCCAAGGGATATATGGCAGGCAAGCAGGTCATTACCGCAACACAGATGCTTGAATCCATGATAACAAACCCCCGTCCTACCCGTGCCGAGATAACAGACGTTGCAAACGCTATTTACGACGGCACCTCCGCTATAATGCTTTCCGGCGAGACCGCTGCAGGCAAGCACCCCGTTGAGGCGGTAAAAACTATGGCGCTTATTGCAGAAACTACGGAAAAGGACATCAACTATATTTCCCGTCTTTCCAAGCGTCCCGTTCCAAGCGAAAGAAACCTTACAAACGCTATTTCCCACGCTGCGGTCACAACGGCTCACGACCTTGGCGCAAAGGCTGTTATTACGGTAACAAAGTCAGGCTCCACCGCAAGGAATCTTTCAAAGTTCCGTCCCTCCTGCATGATAATAGGCTGTACGCCCGATGAAACGGTGCTTCGTCAGATGAGTCTCAGCTGGGGCGTTGTTCCCGTTCATATGGACGAAAAGGAAAGCACAGACGAGCTGTTCAGCGCCGCTATCGAAGTTGCCAAGGAGCACAGTCTTGTTGAAAAGGACGACATCGTTGTTATTACGGCAGGTATCCCTCTCGGCATTGCAGGCAATACGAATATGCTTAAGGTGGATAAGATATAATTTTTCTCTTATAAACAAAAATTCCGCACGGTCATAGGCTGTGCGGAATTTTTGTTTTAATTTATCTTCTGCATAGGTGCAACGAATGTAAGATAAGCATATCCGATAAAGATAACGTACCATATTATTGACTGCGCAAGTACGGGCCAGCCTCGGCTTTTTCCTGCAGGAGTAGGCTTTCTAACGTTGTTTTTCTGGACAAGAGCAAGAATAAGAAGTATGGTACCTGCAATCAGGAAGCCGTAGC
Organism: Oscillospiraceae bacterium; assembly: GCA_051881775.1. GTDB lineage: Bacteria > Bacillota > Clostridia > Oscillospirales > Ruminococcaceae > UMGS363. The sequence goes on from JBJEQN010000122.1 coordinate 30,787, forward strand.
GGAACAGGGCGTTGAAAGCAACTGCCGCCATAAAAGCCGGGTTATCCGTGGAAATGTTCATGTTTCCTGCCGCAACATTCTGATAGGCTCCATAATCGGCACACTGAAGAACAAGGGTGGTTAAAACTCCCGTGGTGTTGATGATAACGTGGGTAATTACAGAGGGAACGATCGATTCGTATTTGAGCGTAACTGCGGCAAGCACCAGACCAAGGGCGAAAGCAAGGATAAACTGCTGGTAATTCTGGTGCATAAGTCCGAAAATAAGCGCCGAGATAACTATTGCAAACCGCTCGTTGTACTTGCGAAGACCCTGGAGGATAACGCCTCTGTACAGAAGCTCTTCAAGGAGAGGCCCGAGCAGGCAGGCGTAGAAATACATTATTATCACCGACCAAGCGGAGTTTTCGTGTATTGTAAGGTCGGCGGTTGCCGATTGAAGATTGAATTTTGCAAGTATGCCGGCTACGAACAATGCCACAAGCTGAGCGCCTGTCTGTATGCCAAGTCCGATGGAGCAGGTCTTTACCACCGTTCCGCCTGTGTAGCCGCTGCGTGTGAAAAGTGAGCGCAGGTCAAGCTTTAAAAGCCTGCAGCCAAGCAATATTGACAAAATTTCGCTTACTATAGGAATTGCGCAGGACACGATAACGGAAATATCGGGGTTTTCCGTAAGCATACGCCGTGCGGTTTCTTTTATTGAAGAAAAAGTGAATTCTCCGCCGCCTGCAAGTCCAAGAATAAGGTATGCCGCTCCCGTAAGGATAAAGTTGAACATTACCATATTGAAAATTATGACAAGACCCACTTTAAGGTATCTTATGCGTATGCTCTTTTTTTCTTCCTTGTCGGGCTTTACGGAAACCGCTGCAGGGGAAACATCTGCTGTTGAATAAGACTGTTCCATTAAAAAACTCCTTTAAGTTGATATTTTAATTCTATAACATTATTGTGTCAGGCTCGTGTCAAGGTTCAGAAATCAATGAGGAAAGTTTTAAGACAAAGATCACAGCTCAATTTCACTTTCAACTTTCCAAATTCCACTTTTATTGCGCCGCTTTGTCACGCTCCATGACCGCAAGCTGGTCGCAGCGCTCGTTTTCGGGGTGTCCTGCGTGACCCTTTACCCAGACGAACTTAACATTGTGTATCTCGGTAAGTTCAAGGAGCCTTGCCCACAGGTCGGAATTGAGGGCAGGCTTTTTGTCCGATTTGACCCAGCCGTTTTTCCGCCAGGAAGCCGCCCAGCCTTTGGTTATCCCGTCAACAACGTACTTGCTGTCGGTGGTAAGGATAACATCACAGGGATATTTCAGCGCAGAAAGTCCGGCTATGGCTCCGGAAAGCTCCATGCGGTTGTTTGTAGTCTGTTTTTCGCCGCCGGAAAGCTCTTTTGTTTTCCCTGCGGCTCTGAGGATAACGCCGTAACCGCCGGGACCGGGATTTCCCGAGCAGGCTCCGTCGGTAAAAATTTCAACTGTCATTATAAACCTCCGTTAAATTTACCTATTACAATATTATACCATAATAAATTCTTTTTGAACAGAGTTTTAAGCATAATTTCCGAATTTTTTTCGGCTTTTCTTTTGTACAAATAGCAGTAAAGAAAATTGTTTATAATATACAATTAATTTTTGGCGCTATTGACATTTTTAAGGCATTGTGATACAATTACAACAAGTTACAGGAGCAGTGATGTAAGCGGTTTAAAAAATGCAAACGTTTACATCCTGCGACAGCAACGGAAAAAGTAAATGAGTAAAATTTGTATATTACTTGCAAGGAGGAGTATAATTTTGAAGAATTACAAGAAATTGGCAGCCGCTCTTATGGCGCTGACTATGACTGCGGCTCTTACCGCCTGCGGAGAAAACAGCGGCGATGAAGGTTCCGCTTCCGTTACAGAGGACATTACCACTACAGAAAAGACCGAATGGACAGGCGATAATATTGAGGTCACAGCCGATGAGGGAGAGCTTTCCACCGATGTTGACATCAGCGGAAAAACTCTGAAATGGATGGGTATCTACGACCTTAACCCCACAAACGATTCTCCCGAACGTTCTGCGGAACTTGCCCTTTTTGAAGATACATACGGCGCTTCTATCGAATATATCCCCACGACCTCCGATAAGCGCTTCGACGACCTTGCTACAGCTATTCTCGGCGGTCAGTCACCCGATATTTTCGTTTACGAGTGGCGTTCCTTCCCTTATGATATTTCCAAGGGACAGTATCAGCCTATAGATTCCCTTATCGATTGGGAAGACCCTATGTGGGCAGACGTTAAGGACGTTGCAGACCAGTTTACATGGAAGGGCGAGCACTATATCGCTCCTCTCGGCTACGCTTTCAGCGACACTCAGGTGCTTATGTACAGCAGGGAAATGATGGAAGAACAGGGTCTTGACGATCCCTGGGAGCTTTATGAAGCAGGCGAGTGGGATTGGAACGCTTTCCTCGACACTATGAAGACCTATGTTGAGAACAATCCCGACAACTACGGCATCGGCGGCTGGTGGGCAAACGCTTTCGTTTACACCGCAGGCGAAACTATGGTAACATATGACGGCGATAAGTTCTATAACAATATGAACAGCGCTGCTATCGAACGTGCAGAGGGCGTACTTGAGGACATCTTCAAGAACAACCTTATCAAGAGAGGCTGGATAGGACCCGAAGCTGCATTCACTACCGGCGACCTTCTCTTCTATTCAATGGGTACTTGGGCATATAACGGCGCTGCAGAGTCCGTTCCCGAGCAGACTATCCAGATCGTTCCTTTCCCCAAGAATCCCGATTCCGACACATACTACGTTTCCAACAAGGTAAACGCATATATGTGGGTCAAGGGTTCCGAAAACGGCGACGTTGTAAAGGCTTGGTTCGACTGCAACAGACTTGTTAACTACGATGAGAAGTACACCGACATCACCAAGCAGAAGTTCCTTGAAAACAACAAGGGCTGGACTTCCGAAATGTATGATATTACAATGGATTTCTATGATTCCGACAAGTTCACTCAGGCTTACGACTACGGCTACGGTCTCAGCACATATATGGGCGATGAAGTAATGAGCGTTCTTTATGAGGGTATTGCCAACGAGATCTCCGAAAACTGGGTACAGACCCGTGACACATACTCCAGCATCGTTGACGAGGAAATCGCTGCTTATAACTGATAAACGGCAGAATTAATGAGCTATTGCGGCTGTACACGTTTTTGCGTGTGCAGCCGTTTTGTTTTAGGCAGTTTAAGAAATTGCAAAAAATGTTAAAAATTGTTGACTATTTTTTGCATATATAGTATAATAAAGTCAACTAATTATGTGAAAGGATGAAAAAATTTGAAGACCACATTAAGAGCAAGGCTTATGAGGCTTTGCACTATCGGAGTAACGGGTACGGGCGTTATACTTACCGTTGCCGCAGCTATTGGTTCTTTCAATGTATCATACAGCAACAATGTCAGACTTGGGGAACGTATCACAAATAATTGTGCGGCGTCTGTTTCGGATGAGGTGGATTTTCTTGCGGAATGTCTGGGTTCGGCTGAGGTGTCGGAGGACGGCGACTCCACCTTTGACAGGGTAAGCCTTCTGACGGATAATGTTTATGACATCGTAAACGGTGAAAACACGCTTTCTGAAATGAATGACGGGGATTTTGCCATACTGCCCACCGCAGAACAGGACGGAGAACCGATAAATCTTACGGCGTATAAGGCTGACGGGAACGTGCTTGTGGGCGAGCTTGCATACGATTATCTCGGCGCTTATCTTGACGGTATAGATGAAGATGAATTTGCATTTGTTACCGATAGGAACGGCAATGTTATCATCAGCTCGGAAGAGGAATACCGAAAAGCAGGAGTAAACGCTGCCGATCTGGGACTTGACAATGTTCTTCAATGCCTTCAGAACGGAGAAACGGGACATTCCGATGAAAAATCTCCTCTTTTTAACGGAGATAAAGCGTTTATAAGCTATTCGGTTATCGGCGAAACGGACTATTTTGTGATATATGCCGCAGATTATAATAGTTTGTTTGCGTCATATTACAAGCTGCTGGCTGTGCTGGTGGTGCTGCTGCTGTTTTTTGTTACGGCATCGGTGATAGTATCATTAATGGTGTCGAAGGCGGTGCTTGCGCCTGTTTCAAATACTACGGACAGGCTTGTCAGACTTTCGGAGGGCGACCTTTCTACCCCGTGCGTTTCCAATAACCGCGGAGACGAAACGCAGGTGCTTGCCGAGGCTTTGCAGAAGACGGTTTCCGTGCTTTCCGCTTACATAAAGGATATTGACAATGTGCTTTCCGAAATAAGCGGAGGAAATCTTAACGCAAGAAGCTCCGTTGAGTATGAGGGGGATTTTGTGGGAATAAAGACCTCTCTTGATGGCATAGCTTCACATCTTAAAGAGACTATGACCGCCATAAATTCCGTTGGAGGAAAGGTTCTTGCGGATTCGGAAACTCTTTCATCGGGTTCACAGCTTCTTGCAGGAAACACGGCAAACGAGGCTGCCGCTATTGAAGAGATAACCTCCATGACCGAAGGCATTGAGTCGGGCGCTGTGAAAAATACTGAGATAACAGGCAGAGCGTCACAGCTCCTTGTAAACGTTATGGACGATATTGAGACAGGCGGCAGGACCGTAAGCGATATGAACGAGTCCATGGATGAGATAAAAGCCACATCGGACGAGATACAGAGCGTCATTTCGATCATTGAGGATATTGCATTCCAGACAAATATACTTGCGCTCAATGCAGCGGTGGAAGCAGCAAGAGCAGGCGAGGCAGGCAAGGGCTTTGCGGTAGTTGCGGACGAGGTAAGAACGCTTGCAGCAAGATCCTCCGAGGCGGCAAAGGATACCCTGGCTCTTGTGGAGCGCAGCAGCGTTGCCGTAAACAAGGGAGCAGAAGTAGCTAAGAGGACGAAGGATTCCTTTGAAGCTATCAGCGGCTCCGCAGAAGAGTTTGCAAAGCTGATGGAGATCATTTCCGCCGAATCGGAAGAACAGACAAAGGCTATCAAGGAGATAAACGCAGGACTTGAAAGCATTACGACCACTATCCAGTCCAACTCCGCCTCTGCACAGGAGAGCGCAGCGTCAAGCCTTGAACTTAAAGCTCAGGCAGATATTCTTCATTCTCAGGTATCAAAATTCAGAATATGAATTTAGTATAATAAAAAATTGTGGGGATGTTGAACGTTAATAAAAAATCATAGAATTGTGGGCGGATAATATCCGCCCCTACATAAAACTGCGTGTTTTTGCGCATTTATCTTGTAGGGGCGGCTATCATGCCGCCCGTTTTTGTTATAATTTTAATAACGTGCAACAGCTCCGTTTTTTATTGATATGAGTTTGATTTTATTCTGTTCAGCCTTGCGTTTGAGCAAGTCCTTTTTCGGAGAAGGCAAGCATTATACCCGAAAACAGCCAGAACCAGCCGCTTATTGCCGGACTGCTGTCATTTACCGTTCCAAGCAGCAGGAAGGCAGCCACTCCAACAAGGAGCCCCACAGATATACAGCTTTTTTCTCGAAGCACATTCTTCAAGCCGGTTTTCAGAACAAGAAAAACAAAGCAGATAAACACGATAAGCGCCGGAAGTCCGTATGAAGTAAATATCTGAAGATACATACAATGAGGCTTGGATGTGAGTATCATTGCTGTTCCGTGAGTATTCAGCAAACCGACCACATCATTATGAGGATAGTAGAACGGGTACTGTCCTGCTCCGAAGCCTTTGAATAAACAATCCTTCAGCAGCGGAACTGTGCTGAGCCAGATATATACTCGTCCTGTACCGAGCCTATAATATTCCGACAGCTGCGGAAATGCCGGTTTGGTTATGTACCCGAAATAACCGTTTAAACCAATATACTGATAACGGTCGTTTGTTATTTCAAAATATATCGGCTCGGCGTAGCCCATATCCAGTATCAGCAGACCGTTTTCGTTTTTGGCTGTTATCATTGAATAGCGTTCGTCTAACAGGGTAAGACCGTCTTCTGTTTCTATAGCTTCAACGGGGGTACCGTTTTCGCAAAATTCAATATTTCCGTTATCAAGGACCAGTGAAATTTTGCCCGTTTTGCCTGTAAGCTCAAGCTCGTTTTTCTTTATTTCAATATCGGTAAGTCCGAAGCTGCCCGAGGGATCGTATACACCTGCATTTGTAAGCTCTGATTTGAAATAATCGGAAAACTGATCGAAGCACAGCAAGCTGTAGATCAGCAGCGGAGATATTGTCAGCGCAATTGCGGCAAGGAGCTGCTTCGGGGATGTTATTTTTCTGACAAGAGTAAAAATAATGACCGTCAGCAGCGCAAGTATTGAAGCATAAAGCGCAGCGCTGGAATTTGTTCTTACAATGCATAAGAGCAGCATTCCGGTGAGAACAAATAAAGCAATGCGCTTTGCCGTCTTTTTTTCTTCAAGGCAAAGAGAAAAAGCAATGGGAAGCAGCACGGTGCAGACTATTCCGCAGTTTGAAGAATTGCCGAATAAAAGCGCTGAACCGGCTCTTTCATCTGCATAACCGAATAAAGCGGCAGTCACAGGCATATAAAAGATCTCAACAAGCGTCATAACTGCGATCAGAGAACAAGCTCCGAATACGATCAGCTTTAATGCCGCTCCGGCTTTTTCTCTGAAAAACCGGTTGTATGCCGCCATAAATATGACCGCATAGGAGATCACCGCAGCGATACCCTCCAGCTCTGTTGGGAATCCCCACCAGCTTATGTAACCATATTCCGAAAATATCGAGGACACAACAGCCCAAAGTACATATACTCCGAGAAAGATCAGAGGGAGCCTTATTGACCTGTTGGCAAAAAGCGGCGCTTTAAGCGGAGTGCCGGGGAAGATCCTTTCGCCGATAAAATATAAAATCAGACCTGCGCTTAGCACAAGCATAATTATCTCACGGGAAAAAATGCAGCAATCCACATATATTCCGTTGCCGGAAATGAAATATTCGGCAGCGCCTTTAACGGGAACTTCTGCAGGAAACACAAGTATCACTGACAGAGCAAAATAAAACGATAATATAAGCAGCGGTATCTTTGCATACCGAGGTTCAGCGTATTTCTTTGTTTTCTTTTTCATGAACGTTATTCAAGCTATGGCATTGGCAGTTTGGGGGCTTTGCATTTGATACTGCCATATGAACATATCATACACCTTTCTGTATTAATTTGACTACTATTATACATTAAATATGATGAAAAGTCAAATTACGGAAAGTGCAAGGCTGCACAAAGCAGGGAAACGGAAATTCTCTTAAAACAGAACAGACACCTTGGCTTTATTGACGGGGTGGATGTTTGGCTTTACAGAATCACCTTTTTATGGTATAATTATCTCATCGGGTAATTGATAATCGTGAATGGGTAAAAACAACAAGGAGGTTGTTTATGAGAAACATTGTTTGCTTTCATAATCCGGATGAAATAGACGGCTATTTAAGTAATTGGTATTTGTCAGATTTTATAATAGACGGAATTAGGTTTACATCCATGGAACAATATATGATGTATCAGAAAGCTATTTTATTTAATGATACTGAAATTGCATCGCAGATTATGGAGACATCAAATGTCGGAAAAATCAAATCGTTAGGACGAAGCGTTAGAAATTATAACGAATCCCGGTGGAATGGGATGCGACAGATTATTGTTTATAAGGGATTATTGGAAAAATTCAGGCAAAACGAAGAGTTATCCGCCAAATTATTATCAACAGATAATAATATTTTGGCTGAATGTGCAGTTCAAGATATTATCTGGGGTATCGGTAAATCTATGACTGATCCTTGCAGATATAATGTTGAAGAATGGGCAGGAGAAAATTTACTTGGATATTCTCTGATGATGGTCAGAGATGAGCTGCGAAAAAGCAAATAAATCAATTATTCTTACTGTCCAACGAAAAAATTGATGTCAATTTATCAAGTAGAAAGAGTTACTAAAGAACAATAAATTTGCATAATATAAGTGAGTTTTTTTCTGACTGACTACTGATTGACTACTTTTCAATTGTAATAAACCCAACGTAGATACGTCATTTCCACACTATTTTTCTGTCGGCTGAATTTTCTGTACATTATTTGTACCGCCCACAACCCACGCAGAATAGGGGAAATCATGGATTTAAATGCAAAAACCAATAAAAATGAAAGCAAAAAATCTGTACAAAATCCATATATGCAAGATTTTGCTTGATTTTTTGTACATTTTTTATTGGTTTTAGCATGGAATGGAGAAGCTATGATAAAAGTATTATTCGTATGCCACGGCAGGAGTTATGGCTGTGAAAGTGTGCTTGAACTAACGGGGTAGTATTAGGCTGTGTTCGGATAAGTGTTTTTTACACTACTACTGTTAGACTACTTCTGAGGTGAGTTAAAGTAGTTTGTGTGGGGAGTATCGTTAAATGGTTGATATCGGGAATGCATCCTTGAAGCTATCGTTAATTGAGTTATACATGGGTATTACTATGTTCAAGAATTAAAATACAAAAAAGAATTATTGCTGTGATTTTAGCAGGACATGTTTGCTGCAACTTATCATGTGGAGAGTGTCGTGTTGATGTCAAGGGTTGATAAATAGGGCGTGAAAAGGGCTTGGAATATAGGGATTTCCGAGAGTTGAGGTTAGAGTTTCGACTCTCGGATTTTTTCGTTTTATGCAGAACCAAACATATCCACAATTGGCTTGCCACAAGGGTGAGTTGACAGAATTGAAAATGTGTAGGTTGTGGAGATAGGATTGTTGTAAAAATGAATTGATATTCATACCAATTCATATCAATTCATATTAAATCGTTGAAAAAGACATAGAAGCATGGTAAAATGCATAAGAGTACAGACTCGAAGAGTGTACGAGGAGATTTTGATATGACTATAGAAAATAATGATAAATGGATAAACCTTGAGGAAGCTGCTGATTACTTAAGTGTAAATAAAGACACTATACGAAATTGGATTAGAAAAGATACAGGGATTCCTGCACATAAAATAGGGAAACTGTGGAAGTTCAAAAAATCAGAATTAGACGATTGGGTAAAAAGTGGCAAAAGTGCCATAAGATGAAATAGGAGAATATAGAGAGTTTATGTTAAAAGTGTTTGAGGCATTTGCAGGTTACGGAAGCCAGAGAATGGCTTTAAGAAATATTGGTATAGACTTTGAAGTGGTGGGAATATCAGAAATTGAAGGAGACGTACTTCTATCTTATGCTGCAATTCATAGTGAATTTTTGGAACTGCGAAAGGAAATAGAAAAATATGTTCCTGAAGATAAAGAAGAAATGATTTCTTATCTTGAAGAAATAAACGTTCCTTTGGATTACAAGACATTTGAAAACAAAGCTAGAAAACTAAAACTTCCTAAGTTGCAGGATATGTATCTTGCAAATAAACTGATAAAGAATTATGGGGATATACAGTTAATAAATCCTGACAAATTACCAGATTTCGATTTGTTTACGTATTCTTTTCCGTGTCAAGATATTTCGGTAGCTGGATACCAACATGGATTAAATGAAGACTCTGGAACTAGATCATCATTGCTTTGGGAATGTTGTAAGATTATTGAAGCAAAGAAGCCAAAGTACTTAATGATGGAAAATGTAAAAAATCTTGTGGGATGTAATCACAAAGCTAATTTTTTGAAATTCTTAGATTATTTAGAGTCACTGGGATATAAGAATAGTTGGGCGATTTTGAATGCTAGGGATTATGGGACACCTCAAAATAGGGAGCGTGTTTTCTGTATAAGTGAGATGAATGGTACAAGGGAGTTTGAGTTTCCTGAACCTACTGAACTTAAATTCAAATTATATGATATACTTGAAACAAATGTTGATGAGAGATATTATTTGAAAAACGGACAGTTATTGGATAAGCCTATTGAACAGGATTATAGCTATTGCTTGGATTCGAATTATTGGAAAGGAGTTACTCTGAAGTCATTCCTAGAAAAGCACAGAAGACAGTTGGTAACTGATAAAATCGATGAAAATGGGAAGTATGTCCCTAGAAGATTGACTCCTAAAGAGACTTGGAGGCTTATGGGAGTTTCCGAAACGGATATTGAAAAAGCAAGTCAATTGATAAGCCAAACCAGTTTATATAAACAGTCTGGTAATAGTATTGTTGTTTCCGTTTTAGAAGCTGTCTTTAAAAAATGGTTTGTCGATTCAACAGATGGAAAGGTGGAGACAGTATGAGTAGAGCTGAAGAAATAACCGCTGTAAGAAATAAACTTGGTATCACGAGAAAAGAGTTCTCTGATGCTTTAAGTTTGGAGAAAGACCAAGAGAAATATTTAAAAGATTGGGAAACTGGAGTGCTAGAGGTACCAGAAGAAATATACAATAGAATTATGTCTTTTCCAACAGAACCACCATTTAAAAATAGACCATTAGACGAGTGCAGATTTAAGCAAATAGATTTGTTTGCAGGTATTGGTGGTATTCGTCAAGCGTTTCAAAGACATGGTGGCTATACTGTATATTCGTCAGAGTGGGATAAATTTGCACAAAAAACCTACAGAATAAACTATGGCGAAACGCCCGATGGAGATATTACATTAGTGGATGAAAATGAAATACCGGACCATGATATTCTATTAGGTGGCTTTCCATGTCAGCCTTTTTCACAGGCGGGGCTACACAAAGGTTTTGATGATGCTCGTGGTACCTTATTTTTTGATGTTGCAAGAATAATTAAAGCTAAAAGACCTAAAGCTTTTTTGTTGGAAAATGTAAAGCAGTTGCGAGGTCACGATAAAGGTAAAACACTTGAGGTTATATTATCTGTTTTAAATGAGTTGAATTACTATGTTCCAGATCCACAGATACTTAATGCTTATCATTTTGGGACACCGCAAAATCGTGAGCGAATCATTATTGTCGGTTTTAATAAAGATTATTTGCCAGAAAACTATGAAGAATTTAAGTATCCCGAAGGTCGAATTGATGATGAGGTATGTGTAGGTAATATTTTAGAAGAAAATGTAAGCGACAAATATACAATTTCTGATAAGTTATATGAGGGACACATAGCACGTAAGAAAATGCACAAATCCAAAGGCAACGGGTTTGGATTTTGTTTGTTTAATAAGGATAGCAAGTACACAAGCACTATCAGTGCAAGATACTATAAGGATGGTAGCGAAGCATTGATTGAACAAGAAGGTAAAAATCCGAGAATGCTTACGCCAAGAGAATGTGCAAGATTGCAAGGTTTCCCAGATGAATTTATCATTCCAGTATCAAATGCCCGTTCATACAAGCAATTTGGGAACTCTGTGTGCATCCCTGTAATTGAGGCAGTCGCAAAGGCTATGCTTGAATACTTAGGAAAATATAATATTTTGTAAGGAGCTGCCACACATGAGAATAATGTTGTTAAGTTTTAAACCTGAGATATATGAGAAAATATATACCGGAATAAAAATATTTGAACACAGAAGGAATTTTCCTGATGAGCCAGTAAAGGCATATATGTATGTCAGTAAACCAGTAAGAGCAATTAAGGGTATTGTTTACCTCAATAATCGGCACATTATAACTGATTGGGAAAAAGATTTTTCATTTGATCCTGATGCTATCAATAGAATTAAAGAATACGAAAAGTCATACCGTTATGCTATGGAAATATCTGAATTTAAGGAAACAACAGAAATAAGGTTAGACGATATTAAGAGCGATTTCCCAAAGTTTGTTGTGCCGCAAAGTTATATTTACTTGGATAATAAACCAGAACTTTTACAATACATTGAAAGTAAAATCGAAATTAAAGGGAAAAATATTAAACATGATTTTTCTTATGTTACATCTGAACAGATTTGTGTTCATTAATAAAAATGGACGGAGTGCAAATTGCTTCCGTCCATTTTTCTAAGCTATCTTTACTGATATTATTGGTATTCTTCAATAATAAGGCTATCCCAAATACTGTTGTTCATTCTCCATTCTTGGTAAGGTCTATTATTTCCCGTGTGCATCCCACTATCAAAAAAAGCTAGTCCCTGTTCAACAAGAAAAAGAAAATCATCATAACTTACCGGATTTCCAAAGCAAATTTTAACATATCTTCCTTGTGCGTCAGTTTTACAAGTGAACCAGCCGTTATCGTTAAATTTGTCTTCAACTCGTTCTCTCATACATTTATCAGTTTTTCTTCTACGTATCCCAGTATATGTATCTCCGTACCATCTAGCAATAACCAAATTATCTTTTTGAAGTTCTTTTGGAATTATTAAAGCTTTATTTGGTCTACGGTCCATAGTGTAAGAATAAACAGCAACAATATCTCGATTGCCATTCTCAATAAATAATTTTTGACCAAATTCATTATAATCACTTATTTTGGGGCAAGCTTCTCCAGACCAAGAAAATCTTCCGGCAACTCGTTCACTGTTTTTACCAAAAATTGAAAGAAACACGTCTCTTTTGGCTACTCTTGAGGCACCTCTGAAAATGTGTGCAAATTCAGGTAGGTCATAGATATACACATTTGCAGACCAATCACCAAAAGTAGTTTTTGATGTTGTTTCATTTTTTAATTCATATCCCATAATATCTGGTTCATTATCTCCGTTGTGGATTATTCCGAACTGTTCTTCAAGCCAATGACCATATTTGCCATCATGACCTGAGTTTTTACCATCAACGTTAGGACGTTTTCCCAAAACATTTCTTCTGAATAATTCAATTATTTGTTCTTTTGCTGTCATATAAATACCTTCTTTCTTAAAATAAATCTGTGAATTCTTGCACAGATATAACTTGCTTAACTACTATTTCCCTTGGAATCTTGTTTTGACTAGTCATTAAATAACCGCTAAATTCATCAACGAGAATCCATTCAGTTCCGTATTTTTTGAGTACTTTTTTAGGAATATTGTTTTCTAACAAACATACAAACAGTACATTACTTGGAATTGTAACTGAACCTGATGTTATATCATCAGCTGTGACATTATTACCCATATATACCTTTTTACAAGAGGATTTTGAAAGTCCCACACAAGTAGATTTTAGTTTGCACAAACTGCAAGCCAAAGGATTAACTCCTCTAAGTTCACCATTACCAATAGTCCCATAGCGTTGACACCAAAGAATATCAAAAAAATTTTTCATGTTTGTTTTATTTGATTGACTAGCAAGCCAAATCACACGTTCCAACTTACCAAGCATAAGGAAATCATCATAGAATTGTGAACGACTTGTTATGCCAAGAGGAAATTGGTAGAATGTTTCAATCCATGTATCTATAGGGATAACTTCCTCATTGCCAAATCCTTGCTGAAGGAAACAAGCAATCACCTTTTCAGAATATCCCTTTAGTTTGGAGCCTGATTCATAAAAGTCTTTAAAAAATTGCTTGTTCCAAGTTTTATAATCTGAGTACTCAATTGTTAAAAACGCACTTATGAAGTATGCTGCTCTCCAAGGATGACGGTTGAATGCATCGACGAGCATTTCTGCGTAGTATTTGTCTTCTTCAGTTAGTTTGCCAGATGTATAATATCTGGCAGACACATTTTTAATAAAATCGTCTTTATTTTGTTTCCATGCCTTTGGCATAACTTTAAAAGGCACACCGTCAATAGTAACACTGTTCGTAAAATCTAAATTGAATAATTTGACCATTGCCGAATATAGCTTCTTAAAAGTTGGAAATAATGAGTAATCCTTTGTCCTTACGTCATGGTATGTAGGTATTACGTAGTACTCTAAATGACTCCAATTATTTGGAAAACTTACTTCTTCACCAAATGCACTCATAAAGTTGTAAAGCATTCTCATTTCACTTTGACGACCTGTTTTTGGTTGCCACGCAGCTACAAATCTAGGTATAGAGTAAATTTCTTCATAAAATCTTCCGTAAGGTATACTTGAACCATAGGACTTTTCAATATATTGCCAAAGATCACAGAGGATACCTTCGTAAGCTACATTGCCATTGCAACAATCGATTACAGTTTGCTTTGTGATGCGGTTACTAAATCCGATTCTGTTTGATATTTCATTAGTGAGTGCACTTACTAATGGCTCTGATGGTATTTCGTTTGTAATGACGAAGAAACTAGCGGTGCATTTATCATTCTTGATTTCGTAGCTTACTGATACAGGGCAGGCAATAATTCTCTTTCCTTGAAACCAGAAATGAATATACATTATTGGAAACTGTGGTAAATCTGGATAGTATAGTTCTATTTTGGGAATCCATTGTACAGGCAAATCATCGATTGCTATTTCAATTTCATGTTGTAAACTAAACATATAGAAACTCCTTTCATTAGTAGGACTAAAATTTTATATTTATGGGTTGCACATCAATCCTTTATCGTTTCCATGATGTCTTCTAATTTACAATCCATGGCCTCACAGATTTTTAGAAGAACATCAGTGGTGATATTTGCACCTTTACCAAGCTTGGCAATCGATGCTGCACTGATTCCGGCAGCATCTTTTAAATCATTTTTGTTCATTTCTTTGTCGATTAACATCTTCCATAATTTGTTATAACTGATACGCATTTCCCAGCCTCCTTATTTATTCATTGGATTTGTCAGTTAAATATTCTTTCAAGAGTTCTACATCTTTACTGATATCTCGTGGTCTAATTCGGTTAATAACCTTTTCTTCAACCTCTGGAGTCCAGTAGATTTTCAATTTTTCTCTGGCTCTTGTGATAGCAGTGTAGAAGATATTGTGTGTTACAAGTTCCTCAACTTCATCGGTAATAACTATTTTTACAGAGTCGTATTCCAGTCCTTGTGCTTTATGAATGGATACTGCGTAAGCAATTTGGAATGGAACAACGGTGTATGAACTTCTATCATCTCCATCCTCATCAGCACTCTTTAATTTGTGTACATAAAATCTGACTACTGATTTATCTTCATCTTCCGAACATTCAAGTAGCTGGAGATCAATGCATCTAATATCACTTTCATCTATTGCCTTTGGTATCTCAACATCAAACTGAATGCGTTCATCATGAGTTCCTAGGTCTAGAATTTCTATTCCCTTGATAAGTCCCTTCATATTGTTGTGTATGACGGGATGGAATCTGTCCGAATCCAGGAAGAGAATCGGATCTCCAACTTTATACTGTTGAACATCCCATTGAACGGCGGGGTTAGGATTGCTTTCCTGTAGAAACCTATTGATGTTATTGATTCCATATAAGCCATCATAATTTAGACAGAGGATAGCCTCGCCCGGTTCAAGTGAAGAGAGTAGGGTTTCATCTACTTTTAGGGAGTAGCTTTCTCTCTCGATGACTTCTTTCGCTGTATCATCCATCTGTCTCACCTTATCCCACAGTTCAAGCAATCGCTCGTCTTTGGTTCGATGAGGCTGGGTAAGCTCAAATACAGCACTTTCAGGCAAAAATGATTTTAGTACCGAGAACCAATTTCCGAATTGAATTGCATCAATTTGATAAGTATCTCCAACCAATAAAAGTATTTCAAAGTTTGCCTTTTGCAGTACCTCTACCATATCTTTATTGCTAACGGTACTACATTCATCGATAACCAATAATTTATACTTTGTAAAAGAAGAACCTTGGTGTTTAAAACTTTCAATTGTTGAAAAAGTTGTATTTTCAGCATCAATCTTTCTCATCAAGTTCTCTTTCGCAGGATTTGTTTGTGTTAGATATAATTTAGCTTCATCGTTTAAGTAGTGAGAAACATGGTTTATTAGCGTGGATTTTCCTACACCTGCAGAGCCATATATTACACCAACTTTTGATTCTGAAAATATACGAGTGATGATAGCTTTCTTTTCATCACAATCAATTTCGTAATCATCAAATAATAGCCAAAATTCAACATCTGTACTGTAATTCTCAATACCTGACTTCGCCAACTCCTGTAATTTTTCAATCACCTTGCAAGTATCAAGTTTGTAATCGTTTATAAATACTTGGTTATGTTCAAGCATTAAATCACTTTCTGGTCTATGCCCAGGCCAAAGGCTAGCGTTATATTTGTCTATAAGGATTTTATAATCAGGAAAATTACTCAGTTCATCAATATCAGTGAAGAGCTGACCTTTACCTTCTGTGTTATTTCTTATAAACCTTGCGAATAATTCCGGGCGTTTGTCCTTACAAGGAATACAATCGAAAACAGCTCCTAATTTTGGATTATGACCAACAGGAGATCTATTAAATGGTAAAGAATCAAACTGCCTGCAACCATTTGATAAATACAAATTAGAAAGGTGACTGTTTCCGGCGTGTACCCATTCATCATAGTATTTGCTATAGTATCCATCTGAATATTGGCTTTTAATTATAACGTTGTTCATGTTATAAAGAAGATATCGCAGCACATTTTGCCCTTTACGGCCTTTTCGTATAAGATCTCTGCAGTAATCTAAAATTGGAATAAACACCGTAGATTTAAGGTTACTTTTCCAGTCGAGAGTAATCTTTTCATAAGCTTTATCTGGGAAGTCTATTAAAGCCGTCAGAGTGTATTTCGTTTTGGTAAGAAACTCACAGATTAATCGTTGTTCTGGATAAGGTACTCTTTTTTTCTCTCCTTTTATCAGTTTAATAAAATTTTGAAATTCACAGTCACGAATGGACACTTCCCAGCCATCGATAATGATGATAGGCATCGTTTTTCCTAATATCTCGATAGTTTCATGTACAAGATGAAACTTTGATGCATAATTGCTTTTGATTGGAAGTTTGGTAAAAGCAATTACTCTGTTAGATTTGGATTTGTTCTTCCTATCGTCTATAGGCATAAATGTGATTTCGTAATATATGTGCCTGTTTACAAACAGTGGTTTGATTTTCTGAATATAGTATTTATCTTTACTGTCACTGTGTAATGCCACGGGATGTTGTTCTATTTTTTCAGAAATCTTTTTATAGTATTCCTGTAAGGTATCATCTAAATGAAGAGGAAACTTATTTATGTTATGTAATATTTCTATACCAAAGTGGTGCCAGATAAGATTTTTTGCTTCTAGCAGGTATTGGTAATACTTAAGCATTAATCGTTCAGAGCCATCTTCATCTAGAGTATATTGCGTGGTGACAACTTCCAGGTAATTATGGAATTTATATAAAGTGTACAAATCACTGTTTATCTGTGCAAACTCGGTAGCTTTTGCTATATTTTCAGCAGTTATAGGTATTTCTTTGCCGTTGGCATAAAACTTGAGCATGATGTGATTTACAAACTTTATCAGCTGCTCTAAAATATCTTGAGAAATAGCACCACGAGAATTATTCTCTATTTCATCTAAATGCCTACATATTACACTGTCTATCCTTTTGATAGACTCATCGATTGTTGGCATTAACATTCCTCCTTCCGGTTATTAATACTCTCCATCATTCCAATCATCTATAAAAGCATCATACGGAAACGCTCCGGCAAATTGGTCTGGATGAAGCTTTACATACAAATTACGTATTTTGGCTCTGGCACTTCCGAAAAAAGGAGTGGACGAGCTATTAACTAACAAGCTATTGCTTATATTGTTTAATTCCCCAAGCAAACCAAAAACATATGACTTTAAGGTTGGATCAGCAAACACATCTGCTTTTGACATCCACTTAGTTTCGTACAAGTCTTTTATTTTACAAGGCAGAGTCCTGTCGATTAATGATTCAGCATAGTTTTCTCCGGTGAGAACAAGCATGATTTCGTCATAATCTGCGGTGAACTCTTGAAGTAGTAAATTATCTTCAGAAGAATATGGTGATTCATCTGCCAGTTCTTCAGGAAGCTGAATACTCGTTGTTCCAGTAGCACTGTTTCCGTTTAATCCGTTTGTCAGGGTGCTTACTGCGTTGCCCCACGCATCGGCTACTGTCTGTCCAGATGTTAGTATCTTTTCTTCAATAATGTTATGCGAGGTTTCATCAGCACTCTTCGGAGTGCTTTTTTCTTTGCCTGAAGCCTCTCTTAAGATTTCCAAAAACAAGTCTGTAATCTTAAGCGAAGCATTTACAGAATTAATATCTGGGATATCGTCCTTGAATTCGTCAGCAAGTAGTTGCGCAGTTGTTTCCCCGAAGCCTTCAAGGTATGAAGGGAACTCATCGTCATCACTTAAGTTTGCCAATATAAGAGCAGCAACTTTTGAAATATTTGTGTTGCCATTGAAGTATGCCTTGAAAGTATCTGGGCTAGTGCCTGCTAATAACTCTGGTCCGCTTTCATTCATCATGGTTTCAAAAATGGTCTTTGTAAATATTTTGGTATTACTTTTTCCACCAATTACATTTTTTAGTTTCTTTGCAAATACTTTAAACTCCACAGTTCCACTACCCTGCTCATCTATTAATACCCAAACCTACCCGTGACTACCGAGTTCTACCTACCCACTTATCTATAATGGGAAATGTAGAAAGCAAACAGCGAGTGCTTGCTACTTGTAAGGCAGTATTGGGAAATTGTTCTACTAAATATTTTATCAGAAAAGAACACAAAAATCTACACCTTCACAGTTTGTTAATATACATTCGCAGAGAAAATTTACAAATGCAGTTATTTTACCTCTCTGACTTTTAGTTGAGTTCATTCAGTGGATTCAACTAAGTGCCAGAGGCACTTAAAAAATAATATCACAAGGCCTGATTAGCTATAAGGGCATTGGGATACAAATATCGGTACTAATCACAGGACAACCCTGTGAAAGGTGCGATAGAGGTACCCTTATTTCCTTATGCCATTTTTCAGGTGTTTCATGGGTCGGTACTTCTACAAGCACCGGCCTTTATTTGTTTTCCGATGCCCCTTCTGCAAGAATCAGGCAGAAAGGCAGGACATTATGAAAATCAAGATTCGTTACGAGAACGAGTACCAGACCCTTGAGGTTGAAACAACGGAGTTGGGAAGATGGCTTAACATCACAATGTCGGAAGATGAGAGTCAAGAGGATTACGAAAAAAGAATACAGGCGGAAATTGAAACTCAGTTCAACAGACCAGACTACAACAATTGGCACAAGCACAACCGCCACATCGGTAATGTCAAGACGAGAAACAAGAATGGCGAAGTTGAAGTAAATACAGAAGAAGCACTCGTGGAAAAAGCTGAAGATAAATCGCTTTTCTTTAAATCAATTACAGATGTAGAAACGCAGATCTCGCTTGAGGAATACTGTGAACGTATACATAGTGTTCTTAAACCTGCGACAGCAGATATGGTTATTGCTATTGACATTTATGGCTATTCCACAGATGAGTATGCTGATTTGATCGGTGATGATGCCAACAATGTCAGTCATCGTCACAGACGCGCACTTAAAAAATTAAATAAAGTTTTTAATAAAACGTCCTTTTAACTATTCCTTCAAGGCTACTAGGTAGGAGGGTGACACCTTCATGAATATATAAGGAGGTAATTCGTATGGAATTACAAGTATTTAACAGTACGGAGTTAGGCTCTGTAAGGACAACCATAATAAACGGTGAGATTATGTTTGTTGGCAAGGATGTGGCAGATATTCTTGGGTACACAAATACACCAAAGGCAATAAGAGATCATGTCGATGATGAAGATAAGCTGACCGAACGAATCGTTCTGTCAGGTCAGAATAGAGAGGTTGTCTTCATCAATGAGTCAGGTCTTTACAGCCTTATTCTTTCAAGTAAAATGCCTACTGCAAAGAAGTTCAAGCATTGGGTAACCTCAGAAGTTCTTCCGGCTATTCGTAGGCATGGTATGTATGCAATTGACGATATTCTGAAAGATCCCGATCTTGCTATTGCGGCGCTTACGCAGCTTAAAGAAGAACGTGAGAGAAGAAAGCAGATAGAAACTATCACCTTGGTTCAGAAACAGCAGATTGCAGAACTCCAGCCTAAGGCAAGTTACTATGATCTGATCCTGCAGAACAAGAACACAGTTCCTATTACACAGATTGCAAAGGATTATGGGATGAGCGGTCGCAAATTCAATGAGTTACTTCATAAACTTGGTGTTCAGTACAAATTCAGAAAGACATGGCTTTTGTATCAGGAATATGCAGAATGCGGATACACACAGTCCCGTACATACGCTATCGATGAAAGTAAAAGTGTTATGCATACATACTGGACACAGAAAGGCAGGCTTTTCCTTTATGACCTTTTGAAGGGTGAAGGTATCTATCCGCTTATTGAACAGGAGAACTAAGATATATGGGTATTGATAAGTATAACTCTGAAGGTTATTATGACCCTACTACATATGAGGCTCTTACCAATATCCGCCGTGAGGAGATAGCAGCTGATAAAAAGGCTGCTTATCTCCCTTTGGTGTATATTTGCAGTCCATATTCGGGTGACATTGATAATAATGTTGAAAACGCAAAAAAATACAGCAGATTTGCTGTCGAGAAGAATGTTATTCCCCTAACTCCACATTTACTGTATCCGCAGTTTATGGACGATAATAACGAGGCTGAACGTGCGGCAGCTATGCGCTTTAATTATGTGCTGCTTGGGAAGTGTTCGGAATTATGGGTGTTTGGTGGAGTGATCAGCCGAGGAATGGCTCAAGAGATAAAAGTAGCGAGGAAACAAAAAAAGATGATTAGGTGGTTCAACTGGAATATGGAGGAGGTTGAAGACTATGCTTGATTTCACGATATACACAGCCAATTGCGCCGGTGACAGCAGCAATTGTCTGTATCCGAACAAGGTGGTCATTTATGATAAGGATTCATTTATTGCAGCAACGAAAATGGATCACGTTACAGCAAAGTACAAAGGGGATTATCGCAGTAAAGACAATTTCGAGTTTGCTGACTGTATTCCGTTAGACTGCGACAATGACCATTCGGATGATCCAAAGGATTGGGTAACTCCGTTTGATATTGCACTTGAAATTCCCGATGTAGCTTTTGCAGCATCATACAGCAGGCATAATATGCAGGTTAAAGGTGACAAATCGGAAAGACCGAGGTTTCATGTGTTTTTCCCTATTCCTGAAGTAACAGATGCGGAAGAATACACAGCGTTAAAGAAAAGAATTGCAGCCGCTTTTCCGTATTTCGATACCAATGCTCTTGACAGCGCAAGATTTCTTTATGGCAACGATTCTGAAGATGTGGAAATCTATGATGGAAATAAGAATATCATCGATTTTCTTGATGAAGATGACTTTGCTGATTTTGATGCGAGTTTTGAGCAGGTTTCCGAGGGGCATCGCAACAGTACAATGAGTCATATTGCAGGCAAGATTATCAAAAGGTACGGAAATACCGAAGAGGCATTCAATATTTTTCTTAAGAAAGCAGAACTTTGCAATCCGCCCTTGCCTGAAATCGAACTGAAGTCAATATGGCATAGTGCGTCCAAATTCGGCTGTAAGGTTTCAAGGCAGAAAGGGTACATTCCGCCCGAACAGTATAACTCAGATTGCAAGTTGAAACCGGAAGACTTTTCTGACGTTGGACAAGCCGCAGTTTTGGCAAGGGAATATGCAGATATTCTGCGCTATTCTCCCTCTACCGATTATATGGTTTACAACGGAGGTTTCTGGGAGGAGTCCAAGCCAAAGTCGCAGGGCATTTCGCAGGAACTGACGGAAAGACAGCTTGCAGAGGCTGAAACTGAAATGAAAAAAGCAATGGACGAGCTTGTAAAGAACGGCGGTATGGAGATCCTTGTATCAGTGGGTGCGAAAAAAGCTGTGCAGATGTTCAACAAACAGCAGGCACACTCATTCAAGAAACTTGAAGATGCTGAAGAGTACAAGAAGTATGCCATTAAGCGGAGAGATACCAAGAATATAACGGCGGCATTAAAAGAGGCTCGTCCGATGCTTGAAGTAGAGCAGAGAAACCTTGATGCCGATGAGTTTCTGCTGAACACACCAACTCTTACTTATGATTTAAGGCAGGGTTTGAATTCTCCGTCAGAGCATAGACCGGAGCATTTTATCACCAAACAGACAGCGGTTGACCCGTCCGATGTTGGTATAGATATATGGGAGGCGGCACTTGATACATTTTTCGTAAATGATGCTGATCTTATAGACTATGTACAGAGAATGGTTGGACTGTCGGCTATCGGCAAGGTGTATGTGGAGGCACTTATTATTGCATACGGAGAAGGCCGTAACGGTAAATCGACTTTCTGGAATGTTATTGCAAGGGTGCTGGGTACATACAGCGGAAACATCTCTGCCGATATGCTTACTGTTGGGTGCAGACGAAATGTCAAGCCGGAGCTTGCCGAGGCAAAGGGCAAGAGAATGCTTATTGCGGCAGAACTTGAAGAGGGTATGAGGTTAAATACAGCCAATGTAAAACAGCTTTGTTCCACAGATGAGATCTATGCAGAAAAGAAGTATAAAGATCCGTTTTCATATACTCCGACACATACGCTTGTACTTTATACCAATCATTTGCCGAAAGTCGGTGCTATCGACAAGGGAACGTGGCGCAGGCTTATTGTTATTCCTTTTGATGCAAGAATCGAGGGAAGTGCCGACATCAAGAACTATGCAGATTACCTTTTTGAAAAGGCAGGCGGTGCAGTTCTTTCATGGGTCATTGAGGGAGCAAGAAAGGTTATTGCTGACAACTATAAGATTGACCCTCCGCAGAAAGTGCGTGATGCCATTGAGCATTATAAGGAAAGCAATGACTGGCTTTCCTACTTCTTAAGCGAACGCTGTGAGGTTGATCCTGCCTACGTTGCAAAATCAGGTGAGGTTTATAACGAATACAGACTTTTCTGTTCGCAGGTGGGTGAGTTTACCCGCAGTACAACAGATTTCTATACAGCCTTGGAAAGTGTCGGCTTTGAAAGATATCGTGACAAAAAAGGCAGATACGTCAAAGGCTTAAGGCTTAAGTCAGACTTTATGGAAGAGTAAAGACAGTCTTGGTGACACCTTATGACATCTATTTACTATCCTTTTCTATATAACTAAAAAAATTAAGTATATATAAAAAGTATAGTAAATGACAGTCTTAAGGTGACACCGCTGTAAAATGCGTATGGAGGCAAGGTAAATGCGTGAAAAAGAAATAGAACAGAAACTTGTTAAAGCTGTAAAGCTGGCAGGCGGTTGGTGCATTAAGTTTTCTCCTATCGGATTGGACGGAATGCCTGATCGGATTGTACTTCTTCCAAAAGGCAGGATTGCTTTTATCGAATTGAAAGCACCAAACAAAAAGCCGAGAGCCTTGCAGAAAAGACGAATGAAACAGTTATCACAGCTTGGTTTTGCCTGTTATGTTATAGATAATATTGATGCGATTGGAGTGTTTATTGATGATATATGTTCCACATGATTATCAGACTTTTGCAACTGAATTTATTATTGAGCATCCAGTTTCAGCTGTTCTGCTTGAAATGGGTCTGGGCAAGAGTGTTATTACCTTAACGTCAATCAGGGAATTGCTGTACAATAGCTTTGATGTCAGCAAAGTGCTTATTATTGCACCTTTGAGGGTAGCAAGAGATACTTGGCCTGCTGAAATCGAAAAGTGGGATCACTTAAATGATCTTACATATTTGGTAGTTATAGGTACAGAGAAAGAGAGAACAGCGGCATTAAGTAAAAAAGCTGATATCTATCTTATCAACCGTGAAAATGTGGACTGGCTTATCAATAAAAGCGGAGTTCCGTTTGATTTTGATATGGTTGTTATCGATGAGCTTTCATCGTTCAAGTCTGCATCGGCAAAACGGTTTAAGAGCCTGCTGAAAGTAAGGTCTAAGATAAAAAGAATAGTTGGTCTTACGGGAACTCCAAGCAGTAATGGACTTATGGACCTTTGGGCAGAGTTCAGGATACTTGACATGGGAGAAAGGCTTGGAAGATATATTTCCGCTTATCGTATGAACTATTTTGTGCCGGATAAGCGTAATCAGCAGATGATTTTTTCATATAAGCCGAAAGCAGGTGCGGAAGAGGCAATTTACAAGCGCATTTCTGATATTACCATTTCAATGAAGTCGGCAGATTTCCTTGAAATGCCCAAATGCGTTATAAACGAGGTGGAAGTCAAGCTTTCCGAAAAAGAGTGGTCTGTTTATGATGAACTGCGGCAGGAAATGGTTGTGTCCTTGGGCGAAGAGGAGATCGATGCGGCAAATGCGGCGGCTCTTTCGGGGAAACTTCTGCAGATGGCAAATGGTGCGATATACAACGAAAACAAAGAGGTATTCCATATACATGACCGTAAGCTTGATGCACTTGAGGACTTGATAGAGGGGGCAAACGGCAAACCCGTGCTTGTGGCATACTGGTATAATCATGACCTCGAACGCATCAAGAAACGGTTTGATGTCCGTGAAATAAAGTCAAGCAAAGATATATCCGATTGGAATAACGGCAAAATACCGGTTGCTGTTATTCACCCTGCAAGTGCAGGACACGGTTTGAATCTGCAAATCGGAGGTTCAACTCTTGTATGGTTCGGTCTGACTTGGAGTCTTGAACTTTATCAGCAGACCAATGCCCGTCTTTGGCGGCAGGGGCAGAATGACACAGTTGTCATACATCACATTATTGCAAAGGACACGATAGATGAAGATGTAATGAAGGCATTGCAGATCAAGGAGAAAACACAGGCAGACCTTATCAATGCAGTAAAGGCAAGGATCGGAGGTCATGCTTATGACGGCTAAAGAATATCTGAACAGAGCATATATCCTCAATAATCGGATTAATGACAAGCTGATAAAGCTGGACTGCTATAAGGAACTGTCCGAAAGTGTATCTTCTCCGGGTTTTGAGGAGAAATTCTCGGGTACAAGCAACACAGACGCTCCTTTTGCAAGATATGTTGAAAAGATAAGCAGTCTTGAAAGTGAGATAAACGCCGATGTTAAAATGCTTGAAGAAATAAAGGCAGATATTGATACGGAAATAGATAAGCTTGAAGACCCATACGAACAGCTTATTCTTCGGTACAGATATTTGATGTTTATGCCTATGAGCCAGATAGCCAAGAAAGTGCATTACACGTTGCGATGGACACAGCATATGCACAACAGAGCGTTAGAGAATTTTGAAATAGTTCATACCGGTTCACCCTGAGTTCACCCCAGTTCATCTGTAAATCATGCTTTTGGTGTGGTATATTTATAATAGCAAAATAGATTAGATAAAGCCTTGTGGTATAAATACTGCAAGGTTTTTTTATACCCACAAGGAGGCAGAGAAGATGCCAAAACTTCCGAAAAAACCATGCGGCTATCCGAACTGTCCAAATCTTACTGACGGCAGATTCTGCACGGATCATGAAAAACTTGCAAGCCGTGAGTATGAGAAGTACGGCAGAGATCCCAACGTACACCGCAGATACGGCCGTGCCTGGAAACGCATCCGTGATAAATATGTATCGGAACACCCTTTCTGTGAACTGTGTTTTGAGAAAGGCATGCTTGTTCCTACTCGTGAAGTTCATCACAAGCGGCCATTGTCAGAGGGCGGAACTCATGAAAGAGATAATCTCATTGCTTTATGCAAATCGTGTCACGCAAAGATACATGCCGAGCGAGGAGATTATCAAGGAAGTAAGAAATATCGTGTTTACGGCTACGATAAATAGGGGCAGGGGCGGTCAAAATCTTAAAAAAATCGACCTCACGGGGAACGGCGTGGGGTCTTATGTGCGAAAAAAGCAAAATCAAAAGGGTAATAAAGGGAAAAACAAGGCGGTGATGAAATTTGCCTACAAAATCTAACAACATTGGCGGTCGTGGCGGTGCAAGAATCGGTGCAGGACGCAAGAAAACGGCTTTATCCGAAAAAGTCAAGAACGGAAACGGCGGCAGAAAAGTTGAAGTTCTGGACATTCCCGATATTGAGGGAGTGGAAATGCCCAAGCCGCACGATTTTCTGTCTGCAGAACAGAGAGATGGAAGTGAACTTCAGGCATCTGAAATATACACGGAAACTTGGAACTGGCTGAAGAAGATAGGCTGTGCATCAAAAGTATCACCTCAGCTGTTAGAGCGATATGCGATGTGTTCCGCAAGATGGATACAATGTGAGGAGATGACTAACAAGCTTGGTTTTTTGTCAAAGCATCCTACAACTCAAAAGCCAATACCGTCACCGTTTATCAACATCGGCATCAACTATATGAACCAAGCTGTAAGGCTGTGGAACGAAATATTTCAGATAGTTAAAGAGAACTGCAGTACCGATTATGATGATGCTGCACCACAGAATGACCTTATGGAAAGACTTTTGAGAGCAAGAGAGGGAAGATAATGGACACAGAACTTACAGCGTTTGTAAAAAAGTTAAGGGCAAATAAAAAGAACATTACTTGGCAGCAGTACAAAACCATAAAAGGACAGGCTTTGCAAGGAAATATAAAGGGTGCGGAAAAAGGACTTTGCAGGCTTTTAAATAGGAGGAGAGGCTAATGCCAAAGACAACAACAGAAATGAACCTTGTACCCGTTTCAAAGCTTATTCCTTATGTAAACAACGCAAGAACGCACTCTGCGGAGCAGATAATGAAACTCCGTTCTTCTCTGCGTGAGTTTGGTTTCATCAATCCCGTTATAATCGACAGAGAGTATAACGTTATCGCAGGCCACGGAAGAATACTTGCGGCAAAGGAAGAGGGCATTGCGGAAGTTCCTTGTGTGTTTGTGGACTATCTGACCGAAGCTCAAAAGAAAGCATATATCCTTGCGGATAACCGAATGGCAATGGACGCAGGCTGGGATGAAGAACTGCTCCGCATTGAAATAGAGTCGCTCAAAGGCGAGGATTTTGACATCGGACTTACGGGTTTTGATGAAAGCGAGATCGAGGAACTCTTTAACAGCGGCAAAAAATCAGATGTTGAAGACGATGATTATGATTTGTCTGCGGCACTTGACAAGGCGGCATTTGTAAAGCGTGGAGATATTTGGACAGTCGGCAGACACAGAATGATGTGCGGTGATGCAACATCGGCAGAAGATGTTGCGGCACTTATGGACGGGAAGAAAGCAAATCTCATAGTGACCGACCCACCCTACAACGTAGCGTTCGAGAGTTCCGACGGATTATCAATAAAGAATGATAAAATGGCTGATGAAAAGTTCTATGAATTCCTTTTGGCGGCATTTAAAAATATGGCCGAGCATCTTGAAAAAGGCGGCTCGGCTTATGTTTTTCATGCGGATACGGAAGGCTTGAATTTCAGAAAAGCATTTGTCGATGCAGGCTTTCATTTATCCGGCTGTTGTATATGGGTGAAGAATTCGCTTGTTCTTGGACGCTCCGATTATCAGTGGCAGCACGAACCCGTACTTTACGGATTTCTGCAGAACGGGAAACACTACTGGAGCAAGAACGCAGGCAGAAGTCAGACAACGATATGGAACTTCGATAAGCCTAAAAAGAACAAGAACCACCCAACATCAAAGCCGCTTGACTTGCTTGCATATCCTATCGGCAATTCAAGTCAGGAGAATGCGATAGTGATCGATACTTTTGGCGGCAGCGGTTCAACGCTTATGACCTGCGAGCAGACAAACCGTGTGTGTTACACTATGGAACTTGATGAAAAGTACGCATCGGTCATTCTCCGCAGATATGTTGAGGATACCGGTGATGCAGAGGGTGTGTATGTCATAAGAGATGGTGAGAAGATACCCTATTCGGAGCTTGTGGTAGAATTGGAGGACACAGATGGAAAAGCAGAATAGTCTGACCCTTGGCAGTTTGTTTGACGGCTCGGGAGGATTTCCTTTAGGCGGCTTGATCTCCGGTATCACTCCATTGTGGTCATCGGAGATTGAGCCTTTTCCTATTCGTGTAACAACAAAGCGAATACCGCAGATGAAACATTATGGTGACATAACCAAAATAAACGGCGGAGAGATCGAACCCGTAGATATCATAACCTTTGGCAGTCCGTGTCAGGATATGTCCGTTGCCGGAAAAAGAAACGGACTTGGCGGCTCTCGTTCAAGTCTGTTTTATGAGGCAGTAAGAGTTATAAAAGAAATGAGGTGCAGGACAAATGGCAAGTATCCAAGATTTATCGTCTGGGAAAACGTCCCAGGAGCATTCAGCAGCAACAAAGGAGAAGACTTCCGAGTCGTCCTCGAAGAGATCTGCAAAATCAAAGACGAATGTGTGCATGTACCTAAACCTGCAAAGTGGCAGACCGCAGGAAAGATACTGGGAGATGATTACTCAGTCGCATGGAGGCAGTTTGATGCTCAGTTTTGGGGAGTACCCCAGAGAAGAAAACGTATCTACCTTGTCGCAGATCTTGCAGGCTGGAGTGCCGGAAAAATATTATTTGAGTCAGAAGGCTTGTCTGGGTATTCTGCACAGAGCTTCCGTTCGTGGAAAGAAACTGCCAACCGTACTGCAGAAAGCATTGGAGAAACAAGCTGCGATAGTTTGATGTTTGAAAACCACGGGCAGGACACAAGATTTGTAGGTCCTCTTGATGTTGCACAGACCGTTTCTTCAACTTATGGAACGGGTGGAAACAATCAGCCTTTTGTAGTGCATACACCTAAAACATTGAAAATACGCAGCGGATGTGATGGCGGCGGCAAGGGTGCTTTGATACAGAACAATAAGTCTGCAACCCTTGGGTGCAATAATGATCAGACTGTATTTGTGCCGAAGGTGTATGGCATCTGTTCAAAGAACAGCAATTCAATGAGATCATCCAATCCCAACAGCGGTTTTTATGAGGCAGAAACAAGCAGATGCCTTGATGCAAATGGAGGTGACCCGTCCTGCAATCAGGGGGGAATGGCTGTAATAGAGGGCAACGGAACACGCCCTTCACATAACGGTGATGGCTTTAAGGAGTCCGAAGTTATGTACACGCTGAATGCGACCGAACAGCACGGTGTCGCCTATGGTATCGGCAGACCTGCAATGAATCAAGGAATAAACGCACAGTTCAGCTTTCAGATCGAAGAGGAGGTTGAGCCTACGATCGTTGCGGCAGGTGCAAGCGGTGTGGCTCATCCGGTTTACAGTTCTTCAAAGGCATCATTCTTTACAACTGCTGAAGAGGAACTTGCAAATACGCTTGTTGCAACGGACTATAAAGACCCGCCCATCATAGGTGATGAAACACAAGAAGATTATATCGTAAGAAGGCTCACTCCAACCGAATGTGCAAGACTGCAGGGTTTTCCCGACTGGTGGTGTGATGATCTCGGTACCGAAGAACCGACAGAGGAAGACATATCATTTTGGAGAGATGTTTTTGATACTCACGCAAAGGCTCTCGGCAAGAATGTTAAGCCAAAAACGGATAATCAGATAAGAAAGTGGCTCAAATCTCCTCATTCCGATTCGGCGGAATATAAAATGTGGGGAAACGGTGTTGCTCTTCCGAATGTAGTCTTTGTGCTTTCGGGTATTGTGTACTACTCACAGCAAAAGCAGGATTATTTCTACATATAAACACTTGAAAAATGTGTTGTACAGAGTAATATATGTAGTACACTAATGCTAAGGAGGCACAATATATGGTATTGCATTTTAATGTTGTCGGAGAAAAACGAAAGCAGATGGTCGAAGAGATCGAGAAAGTCCTCGGTGTAAAAGCCAAGTATCTCAGAGTACCAAGCTGTTCATACCAGATCAAAGGATATAACGTTGGAAAGAACGGAGAGCTTTCGATGAGTGATAACGAAAGCGTTGATGAAATGTCAAAGGTCATAAATGCCTGCGTGAAGATCACGGGAAGTTCTCCGTCAGAACTCACAACCACGGATGAAACAGATAAACCGGAAGAGATTCCCGTTGTTGAAGATGTGGGTCTTACGATCTCACTTCCCATTCAGAAAGCAAACACCGAAAAACTAAAAGCCATTCTCGATTCAAAGTCCTGCCTTATAAAAAAGGCACTTGAAATTGATGATCTTGCTTTTGAAATTGATGAGAAAGAGGTTTCTTTCCCTTGGTTTTCAAGCAGGCTTGATTCTGAAACGGTCGATACATATACACGCTTTTTATCAGCACTTTGCGAAATGAGCATGAAGCAAAGCAGAGTGCAAGCTAAGGAAAGAGAGCTGGACAACGAGAAATACACATTCAGATGTTTCCTTTTAAGGCTTGGCTTTATCGGTGAGAAGTTCAAAAAGGACAGAAAGATACTTCTGAAAAATCTTGTCGGTTCGGCATCGTATAAAGGTAAAGTGAAAGGAAGTGAAGAGTGATGAAGTTTACGGAAAAAGAAATTGTTGAACAGCTGCGGCAGGAGTTTCCGGCAGGAACGAGAGTTGAACTTCTCAAAATGAACGATGAACAAGCACCGCCAATAGGAACTCTCGGAACTGTATATGGTGTTGATGATATGGGTTCAATAATGGTTAAATGGGATAACGGCTGTGGATTAAGCGTGGTTTATGGTGCTGATAAATGCCGAAAAATCGAACCGTAAAGTACACAATTTCCTCTGAAATGATTGTGTAGTAATCGTATTGATATGTTTCCCCTAAAGAGTTAATATGTGTATACCGAAAGGGAAATACACACATTGAATAAACGGAGGAAAACACCATGAACGCAAGAACAGCAAATCAGATCGAGGAAATGAAGAAACAGACCATTGGGGTTGAGGTTGAAATGAACAGCATTTCAAGAGAAAAGGCCGCAAGACTTGCCGCGGAATTCTTAGGAACAGGAAGAGCATCAAACACAGCCTCGACAAACGGATACTACACTTGGTCAGCCTGGGACGATCAGGGTAGAGAATGGAAATTCCAGAGAGACGTCAGCATTTCAGGACCGGACAGCGAAAAGTGCGAACTTGTGACCCCGATACTTACATACAGCGACATTGAAACCCTGCAGGAACTTATAAGAAGGCTCAGAAAGGCAGGAGCAAAGAGCGATGCATCGAGAGGATGCGGAGTTCACATTCACATCGGAGCAAAGGGTCACACACCACAGACCATGAGAAACCTTGCAAACATAATGGCAAGCCACGAAGACCTCCTTGCAAACGCCCTTGACCTTGACCGAGGAAGAATGAACCGATTCTGCAGAACGGTAAACCCCAACTTCCTCAATCAGCTTAATAAGAAGAAACCCAAGACAATGGCAGATTTTGCAGACATTTGGTACACAAGCCAGAACGCAGGCTACGGCAGAAACAACCACTACAATGACAGCAGATACCACATGCTCAACTACCACGCAACCTTTACAAAGGGGACGATCGAGTTCAGACTTTTCCAGTTTGATGAACCTTCCCTCGGAAGACAGAACGGACTTCACGCAGGACAGCTTAAAGCATACATTCAGCTTTGCCTGGCACTTTCCCAGATGGCAAAAACGGTGAAAACAGCAAGCAGCAAGCCACAGCAGGACGAGAACCCCAAATACGCAATGAGAACTTGGCTCCTCCGCCTTGGATTTATCGGAGATGAGTTCAAGACAGCAAGAGAGGTTCTTACCAAAAGGCTCAGAGGAGATACAGCCTTCCGAAACGGCAGAGCAGCTTGAAGGAACCGCGGGAGATAGCCTTCCGCCACCTTTTGACCGCATAGGGCGGTCTTAAGGTGGTAGAAGGGTATTTCCTTCGGAAAGGAAGAAAATCAAAATGGAAAAACGTTATTACATCGCATACGGCAGTAACCTGAACATTGAACAGATGAAAGTAAGATGCCCAAATGCAAGGGTGATAGGAACTGCGGCAATAAAGGACTATCAGCTGTTGTTCAAGGGCAGCAAGACCGGTTCTTACCTTACCATTGAGCCAAAGGCAGGAGCAAGCGTACCCGTTGCTGTGTGGGAGGTCACCAAGGCTTGTGAGGCATCACTTGACCGATATGAGGGCTATCCTGCTTTTTATTACAAAAAGGATATGATCCTGGATATCAGAGGTATAAAGACCGGCAAGGTTCGGAGAAGAACAGCGTTTGTTTATATCATGCACGAAGAAAGAGAAGTTGGAATACCGAGTTTCTATTATGTAAAAACCTGCATCAACGGATATAGGTCATTCGGCTTTGATGAAAAATATATATTTGATGCGATTGAGATCAGCAGGAGGAACATTTATGAAAACTAATGAAATAAGAATAGCCGTATGTCCAAAGTGCAAAAAGCAATATCACGGCTACCCTGCACTTTCAAGATATGACAGCGGAGTATATATATGCCCCGACTGCGGCACAAGAGAGGCTCTTGAAAGCATCGGTGTAAATGCCGAAGAGCAGGATAAGATACTTGATACGATACATAACTGTGCAAGATAAAAACTTATTACTTTTTAGAACTCCGAAAGGGGTTCTTTTTTTGTGGGGAGGTGACGGTATATGCGGCAGATGAAAAAGTATAAGCCTACAAAGCTTATGGCAAAAACTTCTCATTATGATGAACAAGCTGCTGACTATGCCGTCAGCTTTATCGAGGAGTTGTGCCACACAAAAGGAACGTGGGCAGGAAAGAAATTTGAACTGATAGATTGGCAGGAGCAGATAATCCGTGACCTTTTCGGAATTCTGAAACCGAATGGCTACAGACAGTTCAATACTGCGTATATCGAAATACCGAAAAAGCAAGGTAAATCCGAACTTGCGGCGGCAGTTGCACTTCTGCTTTTATGCGGTGACGGTGAAGAACGTGCAGAGGTTTACGGCTGTGCGGCTGACAGAAACCAAGCAAAAATCGTATTTGATGTTGCTGTTGATATGGTGCGATTTTGTCCTGCACTTTCAAAAAGAGTAAAGATACTCGAATCGCAGAAAAAGCTGATATACAAACCGACAAACAGTTCATATCAAGTGCTGTCGGCTGACGTTGCAAACAAGCACGGTTTCAACACTCACGGAGTAATCTTTGATGAACTTCATACACAGCCTAACAGAAAGCTTTATGACGTTATGACGCAGGGTTCGGGTGATGCACGAATGCAGCCGTTGTATTTTCTTATAACAACGGCAGGAAATGACACGAACTCGATTTGTTATGAAATACATCAGAAAGCGCTCGACATTGAGGCAGGAAGGAAGGTTGACCCAACCTTCTATTCTGTTATCTATGGCGCAGATGAATCGGAGGATTGGACTGACCCCAAGGTATGGAAAAAAGCAAATCCGTCACTTGGCATTACTGTTTCCATAGACAAGGTAAAAGCCGCCTGCGACTCTGCAAAGCAGAATCCGGGTGAGGAGAACTCGTTCCGACAGTTAAGGCTTAATCAATGGGTAAAACAGTCGGTGCGCTGGATGCCAATGGAGAAGTGGGATGCTTGTAATTTTGCTGTAAACGAAGATGAACTTGAAGGCAGGGTCTGCTATGGAGGACTTGACCTTTCGAGTACAACGGATATAACGGCATTTGTGCTTGTGTTTCCGCCGGAAGATGAAAATGACAGATATGTTATTCTGCCGTACTTCTGGATACCCGAGGATACGCTTGACCTGCGAGTGAAGCGAGATCACGTTCCTTATGATATATGGGAGCGTCAAGGATTCCTGCAGATCACAGAGGGAAATGTTGTTCATTACGGGTACATCGAGAAATTCATCGAGCGGCTTGGTGAACGTTTCAATATTCGAGAGATAGCTTTTGACCGATGGGGCGCTGTGCAAATGGTTCAGAACCTTGAGGGTATGGGATTTACCGTTGTTCCGTTCGGGCAAGGCTTTAAGGATATGTCACCGCCAACAAAAGAACTGATGAAACTGACGCTTGAACAGAAAATTGCCCACGGCGGCCACCCTGTTCTGCGGTGGATGATGGACAACATCTTCATTCGCACCGACCCTGCGGGAAACATAAAGGCGGATAAGGAGAAATCAACCGAAAAGATAGACGGTGCTATTGCAACTATAATGGGTCTTGACAGAGCTATTCGATGTGGAAATAACAATACTGTGAGTGTTTATGATGATAGAGGTTTGCTTTTTATTTAATAAAATAGGAATGGCTTTGCTGTTTTGCATAATTTTTTTGAATGTTCTAACTTGGGAAATGTTTATTTATACAAAATAATTTGCTATATTACTTTTTTACTTTAAAATTCTCCTTCTAAAGGGTATATAGATATATAAATACTTTTTAAGGGGGAAAGATTAATGAAGTTATCTTTCAATCAAAAACTTGCACTTTTTAATTTTGAAGACATGTTGGTTACAACAGCGAGGCAACCAATGGACACAAGAGTTCTTGTCAAAATCACGTTCGATACACTAAAAAAATGCATTCCTGAATTAAATAAATATCATGTTGCTGGAATGATCAATGATTTAGTTCTTTCAGGAAAACATCGCATCATCGCTAAATATCCGGGATATTCACTCATTTTATAATAATCAATCCAACAAATACGTTAAGCATCTGTCAGTAATGGCAGGTGCTTTTCTTATGTCCAAAAACAAAAAACTGCGTGTTCAAAAGCCAACAAATATGCAATTCTTGCGTGTTTCTTGTATATTTAATACGCAAAAATCAAGGAGGAAGTACTATATGAACCTATTTTCAGGACTTTTTCACTCAAGAGATAAGCCTCAAAACAGAACCAACGGTTCGGCTTTCAGCTTTTTTATGGGTAACAGCACAAGTGGAAAAAGGGTCAACGAGCGTACAGCTATGCAGATGACTGCCGTTTACAGCTGTGTGCGTATCCTTTCGGAGGCCGTTGCAAGCCTGCCCTTGCATTTTTACGAATACCAAGAGGGTGGGAGCAAGGTAAAAGCAATCCATCACCCTTTATATAGCTTGCTTCACGATGAACCAAACCCCGAAATGACAAGCTTTGTGTTCCGTGAAACCCTTATGACGCATCTTCTGCTTTGGGGAAATGCCTATGCGCAGATAATACGAAACGGAAAGGGTGAGGTCATTGCACTTTATCCGCTTATGCCCGACCGTATGCATGTTGACCGTGATGAATACGGCAGGCTGTACTATGAATATCAGATAAGCGTTGATGATGCTCATATCAATAAAGGTTCAACCGTACAGCTTTCGCCAGGCGAGGTTCTGCATATCCCCGGACTTGGCTTTGACGGACTGGTCGGTTATTCACCTATTGCAATGGCAAAGAATGCGATCGGTCTTGCGATTGCCGCAGAGGAGTACGGAAGTAAGTTCTATGCGAACGGCGCAGCACCAAGCGGTGTTCTTGAACATCCCGGAACGCTTAAAGACCCGTCAAAGGTTCGTGACAGCTGGTCGCAGACATTCGGAGGAAGTGCAAACTCACATAAGGTAGCTGTTCTTGAAGAGGGAATGAAGTACACACCTATTTCTATCTCTCCAAATGAGGCACAGTTCCTTGAAACAAGAAAATTTCAGATAAATGAGATAGCTCGAATTTTCAGAGTTCCGCCGCATATGGTCGGAGATCTTGAAAAGTCGAGCTTTTCTAATATTGAACAGCAGTCGCTTGAATTTGTGAAATACACTCTCGACCCATGGGTGACAAGGTGGGAGCAGAATATGACACGTTCTCTGTTAACGGCAGAGGAGAAAAAGAAGTATTTCATCAAATTCAATGTTGACGGACTTCTTCGAGGTGATTATCAGAGCCGAATGAACGGCTACGCTACTGCAAGGCAGAACGGCTGGATGTCTGCAAACGATATACGGGAACTGGAAAACCTCGACAGAATACCCACCGAACTCGGCGGTGACCTTTACCTTATCAACGGCAATATGACAAAGCTTGAAGATGCAGGTGCTTTTGCCGCAAATATAGATACACAGAATGGAAAGGAGAATGACGATGAAGAACAAGAAGTTCTGGAACTGGAAGAATCGAAAGACTCAAAATCAGACAGATACCGAAACAGAAGAACAAATACTTGAACTGCACGGCACGATCGCAGAAGAAAGCTGGTTCGATGATGATGTCACACCACAGCTTTTCAAGGACGAGCTGAACGCAGGAAACGGAGATATTACCGTATGGATAAACTCTCCCGGCGGTGATTGTGTTGCTGCCGCACAGATATACAATATGCTTACAAATTACAAGGGTAATGTCACGGTGAAGATAGACGGCATTGCGGCATCAGCGGCATCTGTTATTGCAATGGCAGGAAATAAAGTGCTTATGTCACCGGTTTCAATGATGATGATACATAACCCTGCAACAGCTGCTTTCGGTGATCACGCAGAGATGCAGAAAGCCATTGATATGCTTGCGGAAGTTAAGGAATCTATCATCAATGCCTATGCAATAAAAACGGGTCTTACAAGAGCAAAACTCAGTCACTTGATGGACTCGGAAACTTGGATGGACGCTAATAAGGCGGTTGAACTTGGCTTTGCCGATGACATTATAACAAGGGCAGAAACAAAACCGGATACGGAAGAGGAAGAAACCGATGAAAGCACCGAAGAAGAGGAAAAGAAGACCTCAGATTCGATGCTTTTTTCACGCAGAGCGGTAAATAATGCTCTTTTCAACAAACTGGAAAAGCATTATATCCACTCTGAAACCACAGTAACCAAGCAGGCAGAAATTCCTGCACCGGTAACAAACGGCACTCCTGCAAAGGAGTTAAAGGAACGTCTTGATTTTATGAAGAAGTTTATCTAAGGAGGATAACAGTATGAATGTTAATGAACTTATCGCAAAGAGAGCAAAGGTATGGGAAACAGCAAAGAATTTTGTTGATACCCACGAGGACAAGAACGGTGTGCTTTCCGAAGAGGACACAGCAACCTACAACAAGATGGAGAAAGAGATCGAGGATCTCACTTCTGCTATTGACCGTCAGCAGAGAGCAGAGCGCAGAGAGGCTGAACTCAATAAGCCTATTAACTCCCCTATTATGGGCAAACCGCTTATTGGCGAGGAGAAGACAAAAACCGGTCGTGCATCTGATGAGTACAGAGAGGCAATGCTTACTGCTATGCGTACCAACTTCAGAAACGTGAGCAATGTTCTTCAGGAGGGCGTTGACGCAGATGGTGGCTATCTTGTTCCCGAGGAATATGACAAAAGGCTTATCGATGTCCTTGACAGCGAGAACATTATGCGTTCGCTTTCAACAACGATCACAACGGCAGGTCAGCACAAGATCAATATTGCGGCAACAAAGCCTGCGGCCGCTTGGATAGAAGAAGGCGGAGCATTGTCCTTCGGTGATGCAACGTTCGATCAGATCTATCTTGATGCATATAAACTCCACGTTGCAATTAAGGTGACCGAAGAATTGCTGTATGATGCGGCATTCGGACTTGAAAACTATATCATTACACAGTTCGGCAAGGCACTTGCCAATGCCGAGGAGGACGCATTCCTTAACGGTGACGGAAAGGGCAAGCCTACCGGCTTATTTGCGGCAAACGGCGGTGGACAGACAGCAGGAACGCTTACAGCGGCAATAAAGTCCGATGACCTTATCGACCTTGTGTATGGACTTAAAAGGCCTTATCGCAAGAAGGCATCGTTCATCATCAATGACGCTGTTCTTGCATCTATCAGAAAGCTGAAGGACAACAATGGAGCATACATCTGGCAGCCTTC
Source organism: Oscillospiraceae bacterium (assembly GCA_051881775.1). Taxonomy (GTDB): domain Bacteria; phylum Bacillota; class Clostridia; order Oscillospirales; family Ruminococcaceae; genus UMGS363. The sequence continues at coordinate 68,230 of JBJEQN010000122.1, forward strand.
ATACAGAGAGGGCGAACCCGACAGAGTGCTTGGCTACGCTGTACATACATCTTCTTTTGCACCTGCAAATGCAATTGCGTTCGGTGATTACAGCTACTACAACATTGGTGACCGTGGTTCTCGTTCCTTTGCGGAACTTCGTGAACTCTTTGCAGGCAACGGCATGATAGGTTATCTTGCAAAGGAAAGAGTAGACGGCAAGCTTATTCTTCCCGAGGCAGTACAGATCTTAAAGCTTAAGGAAGAAACGGCAACGACAGCAAAGGCTTAAATTCTAAAGGTGACACCTTATGACAACGGTTTACTATATTTTTCTATATAGCTAAAAAAATAAAAGATATATATAAAGTATAGGAAATGCGGGTCATAAGGTGTCACTGCTTTATTCGAGGTGGTGGCAGATATGATCGTTGGTATTGATGAAATGAAAGGGTATCTTCGTGTTGATTTTGATGAGGATAATTCTCTGATAGAAAGCCTTATCGAAAGCAGTCAGAAACTATGTGCGGATATTGCACGGCTGTCGGTTGATGAACTTTCTGCAATTCCATCTTCAAGAATTGCTGTAATGTATGCGGTCGCATATCTTTATGAACACAGAGAAGATGCAGATCACCGCCAGCTTTTACTGTCACTTCGCTCACTCCTTGAAGGTGTTAGGAGGAGCGTTTTCTGATGAATATTGCACTTCTCAATGTGAAAATATCGATACAGAAAAATACTGCAGCAGTTGATGAGATCGGAAACCATATAAACGAATGGGAGGATTTTTTCAGCTGTTTTGCAACTGTAAACGGTGAGGGCGGTTCTGAAAAAAGTGCGGCAGGTCTTGTTATTGATGATCCGGATATTTCCTTTACCTTAAGATACTGCAAGGCATTTGATGAACTTGAACCAACCAAGCACAGAGTTGTTTTTAAAGGTTCGGTTTACAACATTATTTCTGTCGACCATATGAACTATAAAAAGAAGTGTCTTAAGCTGAAATGCAAAAAAGAGAGGGATAACAATGTCGGAAAGAACACAGATACATAACCTGTCCGATGAGATTATGAAAGGTCTGAAAGAGTATGCCGAAATCACATCGGATAAGGTAAAATCCGCCGTGAAATCTGCAGGAGAAACCGCCGTGAATGAAATAAAAAGCAACGCTCCTCACGATACCGGCAAATATGCAAAAAGCTGGTCGGTCAAAACTGCAAAGGAAACATCGGATTCATTGGTTTTAACTGTGTATTCCAAAGATCATTATCGGCTCACGCACCTTTTGGAGTTCGGTCATGCAAAGAGAAACGGCGGCAGAGTTCCTGCACAGCCGCATATCGCATCAGCGGAGGAAAAGTCTGTGGAGAAACTTGAAAAAGAGATAAGGAAGAGCATCGAAGATGGATAAACTGGTCAGAATCATAAAACAAATCGGTCTGCCTTTTGCGTATGACCATTTTGCAGAGGGTGAAGCACCGCCTTTGCCGTATATATGCTATCTTCTGCCTGAAAGTGATAATTTCTCGGCAGACGGGAAAGCGTATTACAAGAAAACCCGTGTAAATATCGAACTTTACACAGAAATTAAGGATCCGTCAGCGGAACAGAGGGTAGAAAAAGAGCTTGATTCCAACAGCCTTTTCTATAACAAGTCCGAGGTGTGGATAGAAAGCGAGAAAATGTACGAGGTGCTGTACAGATTTGAAATGGAGGTCTGAATATGTCCAAGAAAAATAAGGTGAAGTACAATATATGCAACGTGCATTATGCGGTTCTTTCAAGAAGTGCAAGCGGAGATATTACATATTCAGCGCCCGAACCTATGCCGGGTGCTGTTGCTGTTTCTCTCAGTCCTAACGGCGAACCGAGCAACTTTTATGCAGACGGTTATGCCTACTACACCATATCGAACAATATGGGTTATGACGGTGATCTTGAACTTGCGATGATACCCGAATCATTCCGCACAGATGTACTTAAGGAAGAAACGGACGCAAACAATGTTCTTATCGAAAATGCCAATGCTGAAACGGCAAACTTCGCATTGCTGTTTGAATTTGACGGTGATGTGAAGAAGATACGCCACGTTTTATATAACTGTTCAGCGGCAAGACCCAAGATCGAGGCACAGACGAATGAGAGCGAGATCTCGGTAAAGACAGAAACGCTGACTATAAAGGCCGCACCGCTTGAAAACGGATATGTAAAAGCAAAAACGGGTGATGATACAACAGACAGCACATATCAGAACTGGTATAAGGCGGTATATATGCCGTCAACAACCGCAGCGGTAACGGAGGGAACTACAAAATGAGTGTAAGCAAGTATATAGAAATTGACGGAAAAGAAGTCTTGTTCAGAGCATCTGCCGCAATTCCGAGAATGTACAGAGTGCGGTTTCACCGTGATATTTACAGAGATCTTCGCAACCTCGAAAAAGCAATCAAAAATGGAAACGAGGACAATTCGGATATTGACCTTTTGTCACTTGAGATATTTGAGAATATCGCATATATTATGGCAAAACACGCAGACCCTACCTTGCCCGATACGGTTGAGGAGTGGCTTGACGGTTTCAACACATTTTCCATATACCGAATACTTCCGTCACTCATTGAATTATGGGGATTTAATATTCAGACGGAAATTCAGTCTAAAAAAAACTTAGAGAAACTGAACGTGAAATGACAACACCGCTTTTTCTGCTCCGATGCGTACAGCTTGGCATATCCATTCGTGATCTTGACCTGCTGACCATAGGTATGGTCAACGATATGTATGCTGAAAGCCGAAATGATATGTGCGAATACTCCGAACTTGCGGTGCAGGATGATTTTGATAATTTTTGATTCTTATTTCCCAACGAGGAGGTGAGCAAAACGGCAAATAGAATAAAAGGCATCACTATTGAAATTGGCGGTGATACCACAAAGCTGCAGACAGCGCTCAAAGATGTCAATTCCAATATAAAGGATACGCAGGCACAGCTTAAAGATGTGGACAGACTGCTGAAGCTTGACCCGAATAATGTTGAACTCTTGTCGCAAAAGCAGGATCTTCTTTCAAAAGCTGTCGGAAGTACAAGAGATAAACTTTCAACTTTAAAAACAGCCGCAGAGCAAGCCAATGATGCCCTTGCAAAGGGTGAAATATCTCAAAGCCAGTATAATTCCTTACAGCGTGAGATTATTGCCACGGAGCAGGACCTCAAAGGACTTGAAAAACAGCAGGACGAAACCAATAAAAAGGTTGATGAACTGAACAGCAAAAATACCGATAAGCTGAAAAACAGCATAGCGAAACTCGGAACGGAAATGAAGTCTGCGGCAAGTGCGGCAGGGAAAGTGGCTGTCGAGGTCGGCAAGGTTGGCGCACAAACGCTTTCTGCCGCAACAAAGGCTTTCACCGGCTATACAACTGCAATAACGGGTGCTGCGACTGCCGCCTTTAAGCTTGCCGCCGATTCTGCCCTTGCCGCCGATGATCTGAACACGCTGTCAACGCAGACCGGCATTTCAACGCAGGATCTTCAGAAATATCAGTATGCCGCTGACCTTGTCGATGTGTCCGTTGATACGCTCACCAAATCAATGGCAAAAAACATAAAGCAGATGACATCGACCTCGGCTGCAACTGTTGAGGCTTATGAAAAACTGGGCGTTGCAACACAGAACGCAGACGGTTCTCTCCGTGATTCGCAGGAGGTCTATTGGGAATGTATAAAGGCTCTAGGTGAGATATCCGATGAAACAGAGCGTGATTCCATTGCAATGGCTATATTCGGCAAGTCAGCGCAGGAACTCAATCCCCTTATCGAGGGCGGTGCAGAGAAAATTGCTGAACTTGGCGAGCAGGCTGAATCACTCGGCTTGATAATGTCGCAGGATTCCCTTGATGGACTTAATGCTTTCAACGATTCCATTGATACATTGAAAGCAAATGCGGCGGCAAGCGGAAATATCATCGGTTCTGTTTTTGCACCTGCTTTTAAAGGCTTGACAGATATTGTCGGTTCTGAACTTCCGTCCATTTCGCAGGCTTTTGCAGGCATATTTGAAAGCGAAGACGGAGCAGAGGGTTTTGCCGAGAAAATAACAGAGGTCGCAGGTGAACTGACCGAAAAGGTATCGGAGTTAGTTCCCGACTTCATTTCGGGTTTTAATGCTGTGATTTTGAGCGTTATTGAAGCAATAACCGCAACCTTACCCACAGCTGTATCCGATATTCTTCCTGCTTTGCTGATAGGTTTTACAGCGTTGGTAAGCGGAGTTGTTGATGCGATACCGGAGCTTGTGCCGACCGTTGCAGAGGGTGCAATAACGCTTTTTCAAGGTCTGCTTGACGGATTGAACAGCATTTCCGAAAAACTGATGCCAATGCTCCCCGACCTTATAACAGACCTTTGTGACCTGCTTATTGATGGAATTCCCGACTTTATCAACGGTGCGGTACAGCTTTTTATAGGTCTTGTAACAGGACTTGGGAATACAGTACCGACCTTGATACAAAAGGTTGGAGAGCTTCTTCCCGTTATAATAAACACGCTCCTTGATAACATTCCATTGCTGATAGAGTGTGCAGTTGACCTTTTTACAGCCTTGGCAACGGGCATACCGCAGGCAATACCTGCAATTATAAAGGCAGTTCCATTAATAATCGGAAAGATAATTGAAGTCCTTTTTGAAACTGACTGGCTTGATATAGGCGCACAGATCTTAAACGGCATCGCAGACGGTATGATACAAGCGGTAACATCTATCGGCGGAGCAATAAAAGAAGTAGGCAGTGGTCTTGTTGAGGGTTTCAAGGACTTCTTCGGAATTGCATCTCCGTCAAAGCTGTTTCGTGATGAAATAGGCTTGTACCTTGCAGAGGGTATTGGAGTAGGTTTTGGCAGAGGTATGAAAGATGTTACTGCGGATATGATTGATGCTGTTCCTACGGATTTTGATATTGATGCAAATCTGAATTCGAACAACTCAGGCAGTAAAAGCATCACATTCAACCAGTATAACACCTCGCCAAAGTCACTCAGCAGAGCAGAAATACACCGAGATACGATGCAGGCACTTCAGCTTGCATCTATACGATAAGGAGGTCAGAAGTTGAACTATCATCTAATTGCATCTCAAGGCGGAGAATCGATAGACTTTTGCACCGATAGGTCGATAAGGCTTGTGGAAACGGGCGGTGTGGGAATGAACTGCACAGTAAATCTCACCGATTACAGCGGAGATGGTGCGGCATTTAACAGCGCCCGTATTCCGTCAAGGAACATATCCATTTTAGCACGGTTTATACAATACGGAACGCAGGAAAAAGCAAAACAGCGTTTGTACAGAATATTTCAGCCGAAAGTGCCGATAATGCTCCGATATATTTCCAATATGAAAGATGTATATATCGTTGGCTGCTGCGAATCGATAGATATTCCGCCTAATGCGTTCCCTCTGGCGGCACAGATAAGACTTTTATGTGCCGACCCATACTGGAAAAGATACGGCGGAGATTCCGTCCATCTGTACGGTGTTTCACCGCTGTTTGAGTTTGTACATAAGGAAACCGAATTCAGCGTTGTGGAGTTTGGTAACACCAAAACAAGTCAGATAACATCTATAAACTACACCGGTGACTTTGATGCAGGTATGATTTTCACCTTTCATGTAAAAGCTGACTGCCCTTATCTTGGAATTATGGATATCGACAGCGGCAAAAAGATAACGGTAATTGCTGATTTCGAGGCAGGAGATGTGCTGAAAATATGTACTATGAACCGTCAGAAATCAGTAACGCTTATACGAAAAAATGTCGAGTATGACTATTTCATACATCTTGAATCGGTAAGTGAGTTTTTACAGCTTTCGTATGGTCTGAACCGATTTAAGGTCATTATCGGCAAGGGCGGATTTGCGGCGGCAAATGTAAAATGTGAGTATGAAACGCTGTCGGGAGGTGTGTAATGGACTTATATGTATATAACGAGCAGATTCAGCCGCTTGGGATATGCGATACCTTTATCTCGCTTATATGGATAAGGCGTTACAGCTCGGCAGGTGCGTTTGAACTGTATGTTCCTGCGACTGAAATGAATGTCAGACTTCTTCAGCCGTTCCGATATTTGTACAGAAAAGATGTTGACGAGGCTATGTATATAAGCACGGTGCAGGAAAAGAACGGTGCTGACGAGGGTAAGACTATTATCATATCCGGTTACAGCATTGACGGATTGTACCGTAAAAGAGTATTGCCGAAGAACGTTGATACTGCAAGCGTCATATCAACTTTATCTCAATGCAATGACCTTGGGTGCAGTATAATACTGGACAAAGGCATAGACTGCGGTCTTGAATCGGGAACCGGCTTTTCCGAAACGATGACAATGGAAGAATATATGAGATATGTGCTTTCACAGTATGGATATGGCTTTGATATGAAGCTGAGCATATCAGAAAATTGTATTCGTGGAAGAATATACAGCGGAAATGACCTTTCTTCAAAGATGATATTTTCGGAAGAGTTCGACAATCTCACAAACAGCGTATATGAGTTTTCGGAAGAGGGGTGTTTTAACTGTATTTATGGTATATGCAATGAAGCTCCTGCAGGAACGGAGAATGCGGCTAATCTGCCCGAATACTGTACAGATACCGATGTGACTGGATTGATGCGCACAGAAAAAGTTATAGCTGTTGATCCGGTCATAAAAACGGGAACAAGGTTTATTTCTGACGGTGAGGGCGGCGGTTCGTATGTAAAATATACATATGTTGACCGTAGTGCTACGCTTGCATTGCTGAAAGAGAACTGCAATGCGGCACTTTCCGATTATACGGAGAATTTCACGGCAGATGTTGTTGCCTTTGATAAATATAGAACCGATTTCAATGTTGGTGATATTGTTACCGTTAAGAACGATCTCCGTGGGATAAGGTACACAAAGCGCATTGAAGAGGTGCAGGAAACCTTTGATACATCGGGAATTACTGTTACACCGACCTTTGGAATACCGTTAAAAACAATATATGACTTGATAAGATAGGGGGAGTAAAATGGAATCCTACTTTTTTGACAGCATTAACCACGATAGAATGTATGACTCATCACATTTTGCAAAATTCTTCGGCTTGTTTGCAGGAAACGGGGTTTTTGCCGACCCTGCTGATTCGATGATGGCAATGTCGGATGGCGGTATGAATGTAAGGATAAGCAAGGGTGATTGTTTCATAAATGGACGAGCAGCATCGGCAAACGGTGATGATATCGTTACACTTTCAACCGGTGACGGTTTGTACAGCCGTTTTGACCTTATAACCGCCCGTCTGGACTTTGGCGAAAGAGATATTCACCCCGAAGTTATCGAGGGTACAGCGGCAAAAACTCCGGTTTATCCCGAAATGCAAAGAAATGATACCGTCTACGATATTGCTCTTGCGGCGGTGTGTGTTCGTCCTAACGTTATTGAGATAACTCAGGCGGATATAACCGACCTGCGGCAGGACACAGACTACTGCGGCATTGTAACCGGTATGATTGAGCAGATTGATGCAAAAAATCTGTTTGCACAGTACAGAAAACAATGGGAAGATCTGCTTTTGAGTTTCCAGGACGGTGAGAATGTTGCAATTGTAACAGAGGATAATATTGCAAGAGGCATGGCAAGACGTAATTCCCTGCGGAATTCGTATCAGCGTGGCTTTTTAGTATGATAGGAGGTCTTTATGAAATATCTTGAAGAAATAACCACAGACAGAACTTGGATCTGTGAAAGAACGGGTGTATATAAGGTCACTTGTGTAGGCGGAGGAAGTACCGGAGTTCTTACGATTGCAGGCTGTATGGTTTTCGGTGAGGGCGGAATTACAAAATTTGGTGATATGCTGTCTGCTAACGGTGGAACTATCAACGGAAAAGGAGTATATATAGATAGTGCGACTGACAATCAGAATACCAAGGCCGGCGGTGTGGGCGGATATACAGCATATTGTTACGGCGGTGCGGGTGCTGTGGTCAAAAATACCAGTAATCCGTTTGCTGTAAGTGCAGCATTGAACGGCGGAAATGCAGGTGTTACCGGTTACGGATACGGTGCAGGCGGCGGTTCGGAGGGACTTTTGTGCAGAATTAATTGTCTAAATTCAAGCAATGCTGCAACAACCAATTCGGTGTATTTTTATCCGCTGTCCGGTGAAGCCGGAGATCTCAGAGTTGGAATGTTTGAACTGAAAAGCGGTCAGAGCATTCCTATTGAAATAGGAGAAGGAGGAATTAAGAATGACATAAACTTTGATGCTCTTAATACGGCGCTTGACCGTGTATTTACAAGCTATAAAAACCATTCTATCAGTGATGCATATATAGCTTCTTGCAAGGGTAATATTACGAACGGATTGAGTGGAATTTGTGTTATCGAGTATCTCGGTGATGCTTTTTAAGGAGGGCGTTTTATGTTTGCATATATAAATAATGGCTATGTTCAGTATATTCTGACCGATGAAAAATACATGGGTTATGATATCGACTTTAGAAATCATTGTGTTGAGTGTGGAGATGAAGTATCGGCAGGTATGAAATATGACCCGTCAACGGGTGAGTTTTCATGTGAATCTATTGTATATATTCCAAGTCCGGCAGAAACAGCCGATAATGTCGGGAACAGCATATCCGATCTTGAAATAGCCATTGCAGAGCTTGCCGAAAAGCAGGAGCTTGACAAGGAAGAAATCGAAACGGCAATTGCTGAACTTGCCGAAACATTGATGTAACGGAGGAAATTATTATGGCAAAAATCTATTTTAACCTTATCATAAGCGGAAAAAGAACCCTTGATGATGTTCCGCTTAAATGGAGAAAAGAAGTTGAAAAGATGCTGGAGGTATATGAAAATGAAGATAACAGAGATGTTCCTTACACCGAGTAAATATGTCCGTCCACAGTTCAAGCTTGAAAAAGTGCGAAAAATAGCAGTCCATTATGTTGGAAATCCGAACACATCGGCACTTGCAAACAGAAACTACTTTGAAAGCTGCGGCAAAACGGGAGCAAGGTATGTTTCTTCGCATTACATAATCGGACTTGAAGGCGAGATCATTCAATGTATTCCCTTGGACGAGTGGTCTTACTGCACTAATCAGGCGAACGGATACAGCATATCCATTGAATGCTGTCACCCCGACAGCACGGGCAAATTTACAGATGAAACCGAAAAAAGTCTGGCTGAATTATGTGCTTTCCTTTGCAAAAAGTTCGGACTTACCGAGGAAGATATAATCAGACACTACGATGTAACTGGCAAGCAGTGTCCGTTATACTGGTCACCGACAAAATATGTATCAAAGGAAACCGCTGACAGAAGGTTTAATGCTTTCAAGTCAAAGGTAGCGGCTATGCTCGGAAAAAGCACCGAATCAGAGTCTTTTCCGTACAAGGTCAGAATAACCGATACAGAACTTAATGTCAGAAAAGACGCAGGAACTAACAATCCGGTGGTATTTGTTCTGAAGAAAGGCGAAGTTTATACAATTGTTGATGAGAAGAACGTGAACGGGTACAAGTGGGGTCTGCTGAAATCTTATGCGGGCAAGCGTAACGGTTGGATCTCGTTGAAATATACAGAAAGGGTAAGGTGAAGTGAGTATGAAGATAAACTGGAAACAGAAACTGTCGAGCCGCAAGTTCTGGGCGGCTGTCGCAGGTGTTATCATCAGCGTTATGGTCACATTCAATGTTGATGCTGTTACTCAGGAACGTGTGGCAGGAGTTATTTCTGCGGCAGGTACTCTTGCAATTTATATGCTTGCCGAGGGTGCAACGGATAAAGCCGCAGTAAAGAAGAATAACGAGGAGGAATAGCGGTGGATGTAGTTGTTTTGGTCATAGGCTGGCTCATTTCGGCATTTGGAGTGGGCAGCATTGTTTCGTCACATATAAACAAACGCATCGAAAAGGTTCAGCAGAAGCAGAAAGAGCAGGAAATCAAGCAGAGTGCAGTTGAAAAAGGTGTACAAGCACTCCTGCGTTCCGAGATCATTCGAATGTACAACAAATACTCCGAGCTTGGCAGGTTTCCGATTTATGAGCGTGAAAACCTTGAACATCTTTATGCTGAATACAAGGCTTTGGGTGGGAATGGTGTTGTGGAGGGACTTGTGGAGGATTTGAATGGGCTGCCTACGCAGTAGAATAAGCTAAAGGTTTACAGAATTATATACGTTTCAAATTCTATCAACCTATTCCATTTAAATGTTTTATTTATGACAAACAGCAGTAAACATAGTATAATGTATTCGAAATTACTGTATAAGCTGTTCGGTATCAATTTCGTGTTTTTTATGACCTTATTAATGAGTATAGAAGTAGATGCCATGCTGCATACAGAGAATTTGTAGTTGTTCGCAAAAGAAGAAAGGTTGATGGTATATGGGAGATTTATGGGTATAAATGAATCACAACAAGGATAAATAGGTAAGAGATTTTTCGTTTTATAAGCTCCATACTACAGAAATTTGTGCTTTGTGAATTATTTTTTGTATTTTCTAACTGAATTATTTTTTGTATTTTCTAACATTATTGACATTTAATTGCGTTTATGGTATAATTTTTTAAAAGGAGTGATATGACATGGCACTAATAAATTGTCCCGAATGTAAAAAAGAAATCAGTGATACCGTAAGAAAATGTCCCAATTGTGGTTACACAATAAAAAAATTCGACAAAAAAACATTTATTATAGTCGGTATTTCCTTATTGGTAGTAATAATTGCAGTTGTAAGTTTAGTGATTTTGGTACCATTAAATAAATACAATAATGCTTTAAAATTGTTAGAAGCTGAAGACTATCAGAATGCACTAATATCGTTTAAGTCGTTAGGAGATTATTCTGATTCTTTAGAAAAGATTGATTATATTAATAAAAAGATAGATTATTTGAATGCCAAGAATTTGAAAGAAAATGGAGATTTTGAAAAGGCCAAAGATATTCTTATCTCTTTAAATGGGTTTGAAGACTCTGATCAATTGATTTCGGATATTAATAATGAAATAGATTATAAAGAAGCTACAACATTAATTAATTCCGAAAAATATGATGAAGCAAAAAGGATATTAATTTCATTAGATGGGTATAAGGATTCTGCAAAACTATTAGATGATGTTAATAATGAAATCATATATCAATCTGCATTTGAATTGCTATATAAAGCTGAATTTGAAGACGCTATCAAGGAGTTTGAAACCATATCATCGTACAAAGACACTAAAGACATATTATCAACTATAAAAAATGAAAAAAAACTTTTTAAAGGACTTAACAATTTGAGAACAGAATTAATAGATCCTAGTTCATTTGAATTAAGAGAAGTATGGTGTTATAAAGGTGTCGATACTAATAACTATGATTTTATAATTGAGTTTTCAGGAAGCAATAAAATGGGTGGCAAAACGATTTCTTATGCAATGTTTACATCAACCGATTTGGGTGACAATGAACCAATATTAGTTGGAACATCTCGTCAAGAATATGTACAAAGCCTCGATGATACTAAAGCTCAAATAAAGAGCCTTTCAATTGATTATATTTATGAGTATGCTATTGGCATACTGATATACTGCGATTTATATGGTGTTACAAATATAGATGGTAAGTCATATGAAGAAAAACAACTTGTTGATTTTCCTATGGATATAAAAAGACTAAATGAAATAATAATGGCAAATTGATTTATATAAATTCTTCTGATGATATTGAATTTAAATTTGACAGATTTTGGGCAAAATATATTTTTAAAATGAAAACAAAAATGGTAACAATTAATGTCTTTGATGATGATAAGGCTTTGTTTTATACATAAGTAGTTGATAAAGTTACAGTAGGTCAAGTCAAAAAGATATTAGAAAAAAATGATTATTCCGCCAAGGATTTTCCTTCGGCGGAATTTTTTTGCCCAAAACGTCCTTTTATCACTCCTCCCAAGGCTAATATACAGAGGGTGAAAAACAAACCCTTCAGAAACGGAGGTGAGATAATGAAACACAATCTTCATATAAGTGTTTCAGACAAACCACAGAAAAGCGGTCTGGTTTCCTGCAAGGACATTACCTTAAGAGAAAAGTTCCTGCGAATGCTGTTCGGCAAAAAGCAGAAACTTATGATCCTTGTGCCGGGTGATTCCATCGAGGAACTTGAAATTACGAAAAAGGAGGATAATTGGTTATGAGTAAGGTTGCAATATTGCTCGATGCGGTCATTGACGTAATAGCAAACGTAAGATCACTCGCAGATAGCTTGCAGAAAACCGCAGATGTTTTGGCAGATCTCAATGATACGGAACTTAAGGCAAACGCTGTTGATGTACTGCCCAAAAAGATTGAAAAATCCTACACTTTGGAGGATGTCAGAGGTGTTCTTGCGGAAAAGAGCCAGAAAGGACATACAGCTGAAGTGAAGGAACTTATCGTTAAATTCGGAGGGAATAAGCTGTCTGATATTTCTCCCGATAAATATGGGGAGCTTATAAAACTGGCGGAGGAATTCGATAATGGGTAATCATGCATTACTTTCTCCTTCATCATCACATAGGTGGCTCAAATGTCCGCCAAGTGCTGTACTTGAAACAGAATTCGAGAATAGAGCAGGTACTGCCGCCGAGGAGGGAACAGCTGCTCACGCTTTTGCAGAACACAAGCTTAAAAAGGCACTTGGCATACAGAGCGAAGTACCGGTGTCTTCTTATGATAACGATGAAATGCAGGAGCATACCGATGCTTATGCTGAATTTGTCATTGAACAGTTTGAGACTGCAAAGCTGCATTGTAAAGATCCGCTGATACTTATCGAACAGCAGGTCGACTTTTCCGAGTATGTTCCGTCAGGATATGGAACAGCAGACTGTGTTATAGTTTCGGACAACAAGCTTCATATCATTGATTTTAAATATGGTATCGGAGTTCTGGTCGATGCGTATGACAATCCACAGATGAAATGCTATGCTCTCGGTGCTTTGAATATCTATGACAGAATTTATGACATAGCAGAGGTTTCAATGTCTATCTTTCAGCCTCGCAGAGAGAATGTCAGCACATGGACGATTACTGTTGATGAACTTAAGGCATGGGCAGAAAAAGAACTGAAACCAAAAGCTGAACTTGCGGCAAGAGGTGAGGGAGAATACTGTTCGGGTGAATGGTGTGCTTTCTGCAAAGCCGCTGTCAGATGTAGAGCAAGGGCAGAGGACAAGCTGAAACTTGCAAAGGAAGATTTCAAACTTCCTCCTCTTCTTACAGACAAGGAGATAGAAGAGGTTTTAGCGGTCATTCCCGACCTTACAAAGTGGGCAAATGAGATACTGGCTTATGCGACTGAGGCTGCTGTTGAACACGGTAAAGTCTGGAATGGCTTTAAGGTTGTTGAAGGCAGGTCGGTTCGTAAATATAGAGATGAAAATGCAGTTGCAGAAGCAGCAATTGCAGCAGGGTATAAGGATATATATCATCAGAGCCTTATTACCCTGACAGAAATGCAGAAACTGATGGGAAAGGATAATTTTGAAAAGGTGTTGGGTGACCTTATCATAAAACCGCCCGGAAAGCCTACTCTTGTGTCGAATACAGACAAAAGGACGGCTATAAACGTTACTAATGCTAAAAACGAATTCAAAATGGAGGATTAATATCATGGCTAATATTAATAAGTTAAAAGTAATCACAGGTATTTTATCAAGACTTTCATTCTTTCATGGCTGGGAACCGGTTTCAATCAATGGTGGTCCCGAAAGATACAGCGTGTCGGTACTTATTCCGAAAGATGATACGGAAACGGTAAAGGCTATCGAGGCTGCGATAGATGCGGCTATTGAGGAAGGCATACCTAAGTTTGGCGGTAAGAAACCCAATAAATCTGCTCTTAAGCTCCCTCTTCGTGACGGAGATACAGAACGTGACGATCCTGCTTACAAAGGTCACTACTTCATCAATGCAAACAGCAGAACAGCACCGCAGATCGTTGACAGAAACTTGAATCCTATCCTTGACCGTGACGAGGTATACAGTGGCTGTTATGCAAGAGTATCACTTACGTTTTATGCGTTTAATTCTAATGGGAATAAAGGGGTAGCGGTCGGACTTGGCAATATTCAGAAGATAAAGGACGGTACACCGCTTGGCGGCCGCAGCACAGCAAAGGACGATTTCAGCAAGGTCAGTGACGATGATTTTCTGGCATAAATAGAATAGTTTTCAAACGGGCGGCGGAGGTGTTTCTCTGCCGTCTTTTTTTGTTTTGAGGTGATGATTTGAAGTCTTTAAGTATTGATATTGAAACCTTTTCAAGCGTTGATCTTGCAAAGTCCGGTGTGTACAAATATGCGGAAAGTGACGATTTTGACTTGATGCTGTTCGGATATATGACCGATGATGGGGAGAAAGATGTAGTGGATATACGTCTTGGAGAAAAACTGCCGCAGAGTATTATTGATGCCCTCGTTGATGATAAGGTCATAAAGTGGGCATTTAATGCACAGTTTGAACGTGTTTGTCTGTCACGTTATCTTTCTGATTTAGGAGTGCATTTTGACGGAGAGTATCTTGATTCGTCAGCCTGGAGATGTACAATGATATGGTCGGCAACGCTTGGACTGCCCTTATCTCTTGAGGGTGTTGGTGCTGTGCTTGGACTTGAAAAGCAGAAAATGACAGAGGGCAAGAGCCTCATTAAATATTTCTGTGTGCCTTGCTTACCTACTAAGACCAATGGTGAGAGAACAAGAAATATGCCCTGTCACGATATGAAGAAGTGGGCAGTTTTCAAAGAATATAACCTGCGTGACGTTGAAGTTGAAAGAAGCATACAGCAGAAGCTTTCAAGATTTCCCGTGAGTGATGAGATATGGGAGCAGTATCACTTGGATCAGGAGATTAATGACCGTGGAATAGGCGTTGATATGACTTTAGTTTCAAATGCCATTGCAATTGATGATAAAAGCAAGACTCTGCTTACAAAACAGATGCAGGAACTTACAAGCCTTGAAAATCCTAATTCTGTGATCCAGATGAAGAACTGGCTTTCGGAGAATGGTCTTGAAACAGATACTCTCGGCAAGAAAGCCGTTGCCGAACTTATAAAAAACGCTCCCGATAACCTTGCCGATGTGCTGTATCTTCGTCAGCAGCTTGCCAAAAGCAGCGTAAAGAAATACACAGCTATGAAAAATGCTGTCTGCAATGATAACAGAATACGTGGAATGTTTACTTTTATGGGAGCAAACCGCACGGGACGTTTCAGTTCAAAGCTGGTTCAGCTGCAGAACCTTCCTCAGAACCATATGAGTGACCTTGCAAATGCAAGAGAACTTGTTCGGAACGGTAACTTTGATGCACTTGAACTTCTTTATGATGATATTCCCGATACTTTATCGCAGCTTATTCGTACAGCTTTTGTTCCGCAGGGTGGAAATAAGTTCATCGTTGCAGACTTTTCAGCTATTGAAGCAAGAGTTCTTGCGTGGCTTGCAGGCGAGAAGTGGAGAATAAAAGTGTTTGAAGAAGGTAAGGACATCTATTGCAGCAGCGCATCACAGATGTTCGGTGTTCCCGTTGAAAAGCATGGCATAAACGCACATTTAAGGCAGAAAGGCAAAATTGCTGAACTGGCACTTGGCTATGGCGGCTCGGTAGGTGCATTGAAAGCTATGGGAGCAATTGAAATGGGACTTACAGAAGATGAATTACAGCCGCTCGTTTCTGCTTGGAGAAATGCCAATCCGTCAATAACAATGCTCTGGTGGGATATTGACAGCTGTGTCAAGGAAACAGTAACGAAAAAAGTTACTGCCGAAACTCACGGCATCAAATTCTTCTATGAAAGCGGATTTTTGTTTATAGTTCTTCCGTCCGGAAGGAAACTGGCGTATGTAAAACCGAGGATAGGCACAAACAAATTTGGCGGTGAGTCAGTTACCTATGAGGGAATAGGCAGCACAAAGAAGTGGGAAAGGCTTGAAAGCTACGGTCCTAAATTCTGTGAAAACATTACGCAGGCTATTGCAAGGGATATTCTTTTGTACGCTATGCAGACATTGCGGCATTGCAGGATAGTGGCTCATGTTCACGATGAGATCATAATTGAGTGCAGAAAAGATATGTCGCTTAAGGCGGTATGCGAGCAGATGAGCAGAACTCCACCTTGGGCAGAGGGTTTGCTGCTCCGTGCCGATGGTTATGAATGTGATTTCTATAAAAAAGATTGATTTGCGTCCTTTTTCACCTCCTGCCGTGGCTTATTGGTAGGAGGTGTTTTTATGACCAATGATCAGAAAACACAAATGGAATACTATCGAAAGAAAGGTCACGGCTATAAGCAGATAGCAAAACTGACCGGTATCTCCGTTAATACCGTCAAATCATATTTCCGAAGAAATGCTCTGAACGAGAAGGAATCCGTGTGCGAGCAATGCGGCAGGGAGATTGTCCAGCAAAAAGGACGCAAACGCAAGAGGTTCTGCTCGGACAGCTGCAGAAACAAGTGGTGGAACAGTCATCTTGACCTTGTAAAAAGGAAAGCAAACTACGAATATGTTTGTGCTTTCTGCAAAAAGCCGTTCACAGCGTATGGCAATGCAAAAAGAAAGTATTGTTGTTTTGAATGTTACTCGAACAGCCGTATAAAGAGCCATAATTTCAACAAATAACGGAGCAATAATTCTACGATAGATTTTCTTTTTATTTGCCAAAAGTAGTTGATATATGACTGCTTTTATGGGAATATGTGATAGGGGTGATGAACGTGACCAGACCAATATTGGAAGAAAAAGACCTTCTTACAGTTTTAGAAGCAATAGAACTTTTCGGATTGAGCAGAAGAAAAATGCTCCTTCTGACAAAAGAAGAAAACCTGCCTTTTATAGCAAAGTTCAAGGGCAGGAAACTTGTGATAAAAGATGAATTTATACGTTATCTTGAAAATTCGGAAATAAAGGAGAATTTGAAAAATGCCAGGACAAAGACGAGATTCTAAACACAGAATACTTCGCACGGGCGAATCGATCCGTGCAAACGGGAAGTACCAGTTCAAGTACATAGAAGACGGAAAGCCGAAGTTTCTTTACAGCTGGAGGTTAGTTCCGACGGACCCTCAGCCGATAGGAAAACAGCCCTGCCTTTCACTTCGTGAACTTGAAAAACTGGTCGGCAAGGATATGGATTCCCGTTTAGACCCTATGGGAAAGAAACTGACGGTCAATGAACTGATCGCACGTTATCTTCGAACCAAAACCGGAGTAAAGTACAGCACAACCAAGAATTACGATTTTGTGCGGAATATAATGGAGAATGACGAGTTCGGCAGCCGCAAGATCATAGAAGTCAAAACCTCCGATGCAAAGCTGTTCCTTATCCGACTTCAGCAGGAGGGCAAGGGTTCAAGCACAATAAAGACTATCCGAGGAGTGTTAAGACCTGCTTTCCAGATGGCTGTCGATGATGATATTCTTCTCAAAAATCCGTTTGATTTTCAGCTGCTCGGTGTCATTGTCAATACCGAGCATACAAGGCAGGCTATAACCAAGGAGCAGATGAACAGATTTCTGAAATTCGTCCGTGACGATAACGTGTACTGCAAATACTACGAAGTGTTCTATATCCTTTTCCATACGGGAATGAGAATCTCGGAGTTCTGCGGACTTACAATAAATGACCTTGATATGGAAGAGCATATCATAGACATAAATCATCAGCTGCAGAGAACTTCTGATATGCGGTATCTTATCGAATCAACGAAAACCAACGCAGGAACAAGACGGCTGCCGATGACGGAAGATGTTTACATGATGTTCAAAGCCATACTGGAGAACAGACCGACTGATCTTCCGGAAGTGATGATTGACGGCTACTGCGGTTTTCTTTTCAGAGATAAGAACGGTATGCCGGAAGTAGCTATGCATTGGGAGCATCGGTTCAAGAATGCGGTCAATAGGTATAACGAGATATTCAAGCTGCAGATGCCGAGTATAACCCCTCACGTTTGCAGGCATACATACTGCAGCAATATGGCAAGAGCAAGGATGAATCCAAAGACCTTACAGTACCTTATGGGCCACTCGGACATAAGCGTAACGATGAACACTTACACCCATCTCGGCTTAGAGGACGCAAAGGACGAAATGGTACGCCTTGAGGAACTGAATCGGGCAAGGGAGGAGGTTGAGAAGACAAGCGGTGGTGCTCCGATGGAGCAAGGTATGTTTAGGGTGGTGTGAGTGATAATCTATATAAAACAGAACAGACATCTTGACCTTATGGTCGTGGTGTCTGTTTTTATTATGTAGATTATTATCATATCTTGACAAAAAACGGCATTTGAATTATACTATAAAATAGTTTTATATAATCTGTACCGTAAGTTTGTTGAACATTATCTTTTATAATTTTTATTTTAACATAGATTAAAAGAACTGCGTTTAAGGAGAAAAAATTATGGACGAAAATAAGAAAATGAATGATATTATTAATGAAGATACCGAAAATGAAAACCTTGATTTAGATAGTCTTGAATCATTACTTGAGGATGAATTAGATGCAGAGATGTCAGAGTTAGAGTTTCTTGAACGAGATAGAGAACAGATTGGTAACCCAGATGCTCTGGGAGAAACTATAAAAAATGTTGTATGGGAACAATTTATAAATCAGATTGCAACTACCGCTGGCGAAGATTTTATAAAGGAAAATCACGGCTTAACACTAGATTTAAGGTCAGAAGCGCATATACAAACTACAGAAAATTTTGCTAAAGGTAAAATTGTTACGCACAATTTTCAAGTTTATAAAGAAAATGATGATGGAACAAAAGTGTACTTTAAGGATGAGTATCAAAAGCGTTATGATGATTGGCAGTCAAATTTCGTTAAAGACTCTGATGGTAAGGTTGTAATGCATGACACGAGAATTCCTCAACGCGATGCAAATGGAAATGTAATTCTCGGCAGTGATGGAAAACCAGTAAAGAAGCAAGTTGAGACGCTTGTTAGTGAATATAGGAAACCATTCGATGACGTGCGGAAGAGTCGCGGTCTTACAGGTAATAGAGAAAAAGGTACGGCTATGGATGAAACAGTTTCTGTTGCAGAAATTATTCGAGATCCGGCTGCAAATGCTCATATGACTCAAGAGGAGAGAATAGAATTTGACCTTAGCGAAAAAAACCTAAACGAAATTGATGCTAGGTGGAATAGTTCGAAAGGGGATACTCCTACAAACGAATGGCTAGATAATACAAACTCAAAAGGTCAGAAACCCCAAGAAATATTTGATAATATGACAGATGAAGATGTCGAAAAACTTCGTCAAAAAGATGCGGAAGCGCGTGAAGAGTATGAAAAGCAAAAAAAAGATGCTGAACAGCGTTCTATTGAGGCTGGAAAAAAATCTCGAAAAGAAGAAGCATTCCGTATTGGTGGAAAAGCACTTAGAGCAGTTGTAATGCAACTTTTAGCGGAATTGGTAAAAGAAATTATTGGCAAACTTGTAAAATGGTTTAAGGACAAAAATAAAAGTTTAGACTCATTCATTGAAAGTATAAAAATTGCAATCAAATCGTTTGTAAGTAAACTTAAAGATCATTTACTAAACGCAGGAAATACTTTGATCACTACTATTGCTACAGCAATTATTGGTCCAGTAGTTGGAACGATAAAAAAAGTGTGGATGATGTTGAAACAAGGATGGAAATCTGTAAAAGATGCTGTTGCTTTTTTAAAGAATCCTGAGAATCAAAATATGCCAATGAGCCTTAAGGTATTGGAGATAGGTAAAATTGTGATGGCTGGATTAAGCGGCGTTGGAGCCCTTGTTTTAGGAGAGGTGATTGAGAAGGGATTAATGACTATTCCGGCATTTGCATTTGAGATTCCATTAATAGGAAGCTTGGCAAATATTATTGGTGTTTTCATGGGAGCTGTTGTTGCGGGAATAATTGGTGCAATTGTAATTAATCTTTTAGATAATGCTACTGCAAAAAAACGAAGAGAATTATCTACGGAGAGTCAAGTAGATAAAGGAAATGAAATATTAAAGATACAGAGAGAACTTCGTGATGTTGCAGTTGCTAGAACAGAAGAGACTGTAAAGAATGTGTCACAAATTATAAAAGCAAGACATACTGAGGCTGGA
This sequence comes from Oscillospiraceae bacterium, assembly GCA_051881775.1. Taxonomy (GTDB): domain Bacteria; phylum Bacillota; class Clostridia; order Oscillospirales; family Ruminococcaceae; genus UMGS363. The sequence continues at coordinate 88,369 of JBJEQN010000122.1, forward strand.
GAAATCATAAAAGAATCTGTTTCTGAAATATTTGATTCGGAAACAACAGACCATAAAGTTGATTTCGATGAGATCGATTCTGCACTGGATGGTTTGCTTGATTAGAAAGGGGTGTTTTTATTGATGAAAAAATCATTAATTATTGTAGCTGTTTTGGGAATTGCTGTTGCGGCAGGAACTGTTTGGTATATTGAAAATAACAAGAAAAATAATAATCAAAATAACCAAGAACCAATAGAAAAAGAGTCGGATGCTAAAAAGACTTCTTATTCAAATTTGAATGAGCAGAAATCTATGGTGGCATCAACTATTTCGGATAGACATAGTGTTGCAGCACAAATTATTAGAGAAACTTTAGACGAAGATAATGAAGATAATTTTGAGGTAAGTGAGAGCGTACATAAGGTCGATTATGATGAAATTGACAGTAGTTTAGATAAGTTGATTGATTAGGAGTAAATTATATGGACGAGTTAGAAATACAAGCTCATGATTTTGAAGAGTCAAAAAATCAATTAAAAAAGTTTTCGGAAGAAACTAAAGCGGATTTAGATTTGAAAAGAGTCGATTCAGAAAAAGGTGTAGGTGAGTTTTTTGGCGACCTTTTTCTTGGAAGGGGTATTGGTACTGATCACATTGTCAAAGGTTATGAATTGAATTCATTGATTTCAGATATTCAACAGTATTTAATTGATAACAATAATATGCAGAGAAGTTTCATAAAAGAATTTGGTCATGTATATACTGCTCTGGAATCATTGGACAAAGATTACATACAAGCTATATTAATAGCTGTTAAATCGGCACAAAAAGCAAACGGTGAGGCCAAAATAGCACAAGCCGATATTGAGAAAACTATAGAAGAGCAGAAGAAGATTATAAAGGTACTTCAGCAATTCAAAGATAAATTGGACAAATTTAAGCACATTGTAGATATTGATAAAATGTGGATTGAATTGCAGGAATATCAAAAAAATACTACGTCTATACAGAATTCTTTAACGTCACTTAAACAGTTTAAAAATAATATGGATAAGAGTAAGCATTTACCTGATGTCGATAAAATGTGGAGTGACTTACAAAAAAGGACAGAGGACATTGAAAGTATTAATTCTTTATTAGAATCACAATCTGAAAGTATAACGGAATTGTTTTCAGTTAAGGAAATAGTAGACGCAATAGAGCATATTTCTGATGTTGATAAACTTTGGCAAGATGTTCAAACAGAGAGTAAATCAATTGATTCTCTTGAAAAAAGTGTAGAACAGCTTATTGCGAAAATAGAAGAACATAAAAATTTGCTCAATTCAGATAAAAATACCCTCACCCAAATAACAAGTCAGAAATTTATATATGCAATAGATGAAACAAAAGAAAATGTAGATGAAATAGTTCAGAGAATGGATACAGTTTGTAATGATTCTTTGATAATGGGGAAAACTATTGATGATGCTTTGTCTAGAATTGAAAAAATAGAAAGTATCAATCATTTGTTTGATATTGATTCTATGTATGAAGAAATACAGGAACTAAAAGAAACTATTGCTAATCTTAATGAAACCAAGAATTCTTTGGTGGAGCAGAATACTACTTTATCCAACCATATTGAGAAGTTGGAGAAAAGCTTTGCTAAAAGGATTACAATCGCATACGCTTTGGTTGGTGGATCCATTGGCTTGGTTATTGTCGAATTTGTTTTAGCACTGATAGGATTGATATAATGGACAAGTATACAAAGGAATTATTGGACTGTGCATCAAAATTGGATGCAATGGTTGAAGGATATGGACATATAACAAGTTTAGCCGGTGCAATTGTGAATGATAATAGCACAGAAAGTACTATTCAATTACTAAAAAAGTTGTCAGCAATAGCCGAAGATAATAACTTGATAAATGAAACAAAGAAGATGGCTGTAATACTGAAAGATAGTTTGGTAAGATATTACGGGCATATTCGATTGGTAGAAATTTGTGATAATTCATCGGATAAGCCGAAAGAAGAAAAGACGTTAACGGAATTATTAGATGAACTAAATTCATTAGTGGGTCTTTCATCAGTAAAAAGTAAGGTGAATGATTTAATTATTTATCAAAAAGTTCAGAAGATGCGACGGAAAAACAATTTACATAGTACAAAAAGCACCTTGCATTTAGCTTTTTTAGGTAATCCCGGGACAGGCAAGACTACAGTGGCTCGAATTGTTGGAAGAATATATAAACAATTAGGTTTGCTTTCGAAAGGTGACTTTTTTGAGGTCTCAAGAACAGATTTGATTGCCGGTTATCAAGGTCAAACAGCGTTAAAAGTAAAAAAAGTAATTGAAAAAGCTAAAGGTAGCGTATTATTTATCGATGAAGCTTACAGTATAACTGAAAATGACCATTCTGATTCCTACGGAAGAGAATGTCTAACTGAGCTTACAAAGGCATTGGAAGATTATAGAGATGACTTGGTTGTAATTGTAGCCGGTTATAAAGAACCAATGCAGAAATTCTTTGAGTCTAATCCAGGATTAAAATCTAGATTTAATACATTTATAGAATTTGATGATTATTCTGCTACAGAATTAGAAGAGATTTTTATCAGTATGTGTAAAATCAACGATTATGAATTAAGTGATGCTGCTAAAGAACAGATAGAAAAATACTTTGCAAATAAAGTCGATACAAAAGAAGACAATTTTGCTAACGGGCGGCTTGTAAGAAATTTGTTTGATGATATAGTAATGAATCATGCTAGAAGAGTAGTAAATATAGATAATCCGAGTATTGAGGATCTAAAAACAATTTTAATTGAGGATTTTTTCATAGTAACTTCAGAATAATAAAAGATTGCACCCCCTCCCCAAAAACCAATCGTTAAAAGGTAAAAATCACGAGTAGTCTGCACCCCCCTAACCGACTACTATTTGACTACTTTTCAATTGTAATA
>JBJEQN010000123.1:0-31229 GCA_051881775.1 Oscillospiraceae bacterium
GCGGAGCGGACGACTATCTGCGCAAGCCCTTTAACGTTACGGAAATGCTTGCCCGAATAAGAGCGGCAATAAGGCGGTCGGAAACCCTTTCTCTTCCTGCTCCGGAAAATTCCGTCTTTGAAAACGGCGGACTGAAGATTGATTTTGCAACAAGAACGGTGTATACAAACGGCGCAGAAGTCCACCTTACGCCTAACGAGTATAAGCTGCTGTGTATACTTGCAGGCAATACGGATAAGGTGCTTACCTATTCGTATCTTATAAACGCCATGTGGCCCGGCGGACACGAAAAGGACAAGCAGATACTTAGAGTATTTATGTCGGGTCTGAGGAAGAAAATAGAACCCGAGGGACATGATATGACGTATATATACACAAGTATGGGTATAGGCTACTATATGCCGAAGATCACGGCAAATAAGGAATAACCGCAAATTTTCTGCCCCGACAGCGAAGCGATAACGGGATTCCAAAGGGACGAGTCCCTTTGGCGAGGATTTTTAAGGGCGAGGAGCCCTTAAATCGCTCTCCGCAGAGAGCGAAATCCCCTAAAGCAAGGCATAACGCAAAGCTGCGTTAAAAGCGGCAAAGTAAAAAACCAAAGGCGCAATTCACATTAAAAAGCGGAACCAAGCAAAGTTTTGTATATCACAAAACTCGTGGAACCGACTATGTGAATTGCGCCTATTCTATCGTATCAAGAAAAACTGCCCTCGCAACAAATATACTGAGCGTAGCGAAGTGTATTTGTTGCGACACGGCAAACTATGTAATGGTTGCCCCGACAAAGCTTGTTGAACCTCACCAAAATCGTTGACCCACGGGCGCACACTGTGCGCCCCTACAGAGAAACAGAGAAAATGTGAAAAAATGCTGATTTTGTGCGAAAAACTACCGCAAAATATGTTATGTCGGATAAAATGCACGTCGCTTCGCTCTGTACATTTTATCCGAGGGTACTTTATCTTGATATGTAAGAATAGGCGCAATTCACATTGGGCGGTTTTTACGACTTTGTTTTGAAACAAAACATTGTCCGTTTCCGCTTTTTGATGTGAATTGCGCCTTTTGAGTGCGTTACTTTGTTTGCTTTTGCTGTTACTTTGTTATGTGCCTTAGTTTTGGGGATTTCGCTCTCTGCGGAGAGCGACAAGGGGCTCTCTCGCCAAAGTCAATAAAATTGACTTAAGACCCTCGCCAAAGGGACTCGTCCCTTTGGAATCCCATTATCGCTTCGCTGTCGGGTCTGTTTATTTTTCAATTGTTACTGTTTTTCCGCTCTGCAATGTCTTTTTAAGGTCAATGATACGCTGATTGGACGAACCTCTGAATGCAAGAGATATATTTTTGAGTTCTTCCTTGAATTCACCGTCCACAAGAACGTCTATCATTCCGAGCATTTCGTCCGTTACCTCGCATCTTGCTCTGCTGTCACGGAGAAGGTCGCTTTCAAGGGTATATCCCGTATAACACCACACGTTCTTTTCGGGCAGCTCTTTTCTTACCCTTCGCAGCAGCTTTACAAGCTCCCTTTGGTTATCCGGTTCAAAGGGTTCGCCGCCGAGAAGTGATAACCCGTCGACGTACTCAAAGGAAAGCATATCCATAATGCTTTGCTCCGTTTCGGCGGTATAAGGCCTGCCGTAGCTGAAATTCCACGTTTCGGGGTTGAAGCAGCCCTTGCAGCGGTGTGTACAGCCCGAAACAAACAGGGATACTCTTATTCCCTCGCCGTTGGCAATATCAAAGTTCTTTATTTCACCGTAATACATATTACAGATGAAGCACCCTTTCTCTTATTTCCTGGGTCCTGCCCTGATTCCAGAACTGAGTGCCGATATAGCCGCAGGTCCTTCTTGCAACGTTCAGCTTGTTCTGGTCACGGTTGCCGCAATGAGGACATTCCCATATAAGCTTGCCGTCCTCGTCCTCGACTATCTTTATCTCGCCGTCAAAGCCGCATACCTGACAATAATCGCTCTTTGTGTTAAGCTCTGCGTACATAATGTTCTCATAGATGAACTTCATTATCTTTATTACCGCAGGAATATTGTTCTGCATATTGGGAACTTCAACATAGCTGATAGCTCCTCCGGGGGAAAGTGCCTGGAACTGGGATTCAAACTTCAGCTTTGTGAAGGCGTCTATTTTTTCGGTAACGTGAACGTGATAGCTGTTTGTGATGTAGTTTTTGTCGGTAACGCCCTTTATGATGCCAAAGCGCTTCTGCAGGCACTTGGAGAATTTGTAGGTGGTGCTTTCAAGAGGTGTTCCGTAAAGAGAGAAGTCGATGTTTTCTTTTTCCTTCCACGCTTTGCAGGCATCGTTCATATGCTGCATTACCTCAAGGGCAAAGGGCGTAGCCTCGGGGTCGGTGTGGGACTTGCCCGTCATGTATCTTGTACACTCGCAAAGTCCTGCATAGCCGAGAGAAATAGTGGAATAGCCGCCGTAAAGCAGCTTGTCTATAGGTTCGCCCTTTTTAAGTCTTGCAAGCGCACCGTATTGCCAGAGTATAGGCGCAGCATCGGACAAGGTACCCTTTAATCTTTCGTGGCGGCACATAAGCGCACGATAGCAAAGGTCAAGCCTTTCATCAAATATCTTCCAGAACTTCTCCATATCTCCGCCGGAGGAAAGGGCAACGTCCACAAGGTTGATTGTAACAACACCCTGATTGAAGCGTCCGTAATACTTGGGCTTGCCGTTTTCGTCAACGTAAGGCGTAAGGAAGCTGCGGCAGCCCATGCAGGTGTAGCAGTGACCCTCGCCGTTTTTATCGACTTTAAGGTCAAGCATTACCTTCTCACTGATATAATCGGGAACAAGACGCTTTGCCGTGCATTTTGCGGCAAGCTCGGTGAGATAGAAATACGGACTGTCCTCTTCAACGTTATCATCTTCAAGAACATATATAAGCTTGGGGAACGCAGGTGTTATCCACACGCCTGCTTCGTTTTTAACGCCCTGATAACGCTGGCGGAGCATCTCTTCGATAATAAGGGCAAGATCCTGCTTTTCGTTCTCATCCTTGGCTTCGTTAAGATACATAAATACGGTGAGGAACGGTGCCTGACCGTTTGTAGTCATAAGGGTAACGACCTGATACTGAATGGTCTGAACGCCCTTTTCGATCTCCTTGTGCAGACGCTTTTCAACGATCTCAGCTATCTGCGTTTCGCTCGGAGCTGCACCGAGAGCCTTGACCTCTTCCACAACGTCCTTGTGTATCTTCTCACGGGATATTTGTACGAACGGAGCAAGGTGCGCAAGGCTTATGCTCTGACCGCCGTACTGGTTGCTTGCCACCTGTGCGATTATCTGTGTGGCAATGTTGCAGGCGGTAGAGAAGCTGTGGGGCTTTTCAATAAGAGTTTCGCTTATGACCGTTCCGTTCTGGAGCATATCCTCAAGGTTCACAAGATCGCAGTTATGCATATGCTGTGCGAAATAATCGGAATCGTGGAAATGGATAAGTCCGTTCTTGTCGGCTTCCACAATATCGGGGGGCAGAAGCAGACGGTTCGTTATATCACGGCTCACCTCGCCTGCCATATAGTCACGCTGAACGCTGTTGACAACGGGGTTTTTGTTGGAATTTTCCTGCATTACCTCTTCGTTGTTACATTCAAGAAGGGTAAGTATCCTGTCATCGGTGGTGTTTGCCTTGCGGACAAGGGAACGAGTGTAGCGGTACTTGACATAACGCCTTGCCACCTCAAAAGCGCCCTTTGCCATTATCTGGTTCTCAACCATATCCTGTATTTCTTCAACGGATACCGCACGGCTTATCTTTGAACACTTATATTCAATGTAATCGGCAATATCCTCTATCTGTTCCTTAGTCAGCTCAACGGTTTCCGAGGCGTTGTTCGCCTTTGCAACGGCGTTTACTATCTTTGTAACGTCGAAGCTCTCCTCCGAGCCGTTTCTTTTGATGATCTTCAACTCTTTTGTCCTCCCTAATCGGCTGTAAGGTCAGCCGCACAATATATTGATTGATTTTTATTATATTAACACTACATATTGAATTATAACACATCTGGAATAGTTATGCAATATATCGTTTTGTCTAATAATTATGCCACATATTTGGTATAATTAATACTTGACAAACCAAAAGGCAAGGGTCACACATTTACACCCTTGCCTTTTTTGTTATTTAATTACATTTTATTCTGTTATTTTCCTCCGAAAAGCAGCGCCTGGGTTCATTCGTCTTTTTTGCCCTCTTTATTATGCTTAAAGTGCAGGTCGCCCAGCGCTATCATGCGCAGAAGCTCCGTCATGGAGCGCTTGGGGATAATGCCAAGCCCTCTGTCCTCGTCGCCGAACATAATAAGCTGATCGCCGGGATTTATTCCGAAAACCGTTCTTGCCTTTTTGGGTATAACTATCTGACCTCTGTCCCCAACGGTAACGGAGCCGAAGAAATACTTGCCCTTTGGAGGAATGTCGGGACCTGCTCCCTCGGGAGTATAATTTATAAGGTCGTCAACGGTAACGTTGAAAAGCTCTGCAAGGGCGGTGCAGTTGTAAATATCCGGTACGCTTTCTCCCTTTTCCCATTTCGCCACAGCCTGACGGGAAACACCTATTTTCTCGGCGACCTCTTCCTGAGTATAGCCGTTTTGTTTTCTCAGATAGGAAAGATTTATATTTATCATATTTTTCATACCTCCTTGTAAACATTATAAAACATATTTCCGTACTTTTCAATTAACTTTGCATTACATTTCGGACGTTCAAATGTAACTTTGGGTTGCATACCCCTCAAAATAAGCAATAAAGGCAGCTGTTGTCAAATTTACCTTAAAATGCACAAAAAATCTGCCGCCGATTGTAAATTCATACAAATTATATAAAACCTATTGACAAAGTAAAGATTGTGTTGTATTATAAAAGCACAGCAAACCTACTAAATAGATAGAATTAGTTATCAAGGAGGGCTTACCCTTGAAAAAGCCAAATTTACGCAAACCTTTCCGAATGTGCAGCTCATTTGTCTGTCGCCCGTAAAAATAAACGCTGAAATCCAAAATACTTGAATTTAAAAGGAGATAATTACAATGAGCACACTTAAAGAAAGAAATTTAAAGTTTGAGACCAAGCAGCTTCATGTCGGACAGGAAAGCGCCGACCCCGCAACCGACGCAAGAGCAGTTCCCATTTACGCTACCTCTTCCTACGTTTTCCATAACTCACAGCACGCCGCAGACCGTTTCGGTCTCCGTGACCCCGGCAATATCTACGGCAGACTTACAAACCCCACACAGGACGTTTTCGAGCAGAGAATAGCAGCTCTTGAAGGCGGTGTTGCAGCCCTTGCTGTAGCTTCCGGCGCAGCTGCCGTTACATATACTATCCAGAATCTTGCACAGGCAGGCGATCACATCGTTGCCGCAAAGACCATATACGGCGGAACCTATAACCTGCTCGCACATACTCTTCCCGAGTACGGCATCACCACCACCTTCGTTGACCCCGAGGAAGAGGGCGCTTTTGAAAAGGCTATCAAGGACAACACAAAGGCTGTCTATATAGAAACTCTCGGCAACCCCAACTCCAATATTATCGACATTGAAGCCGTTGCCGCAATCGCTCACAAGCACAAGATACCCCTTGTGGTTGACAGCACCTTTACAACGCCTTTCCTTCTCCGTCCTATTGAATACGGTGCAGACATCGTTGTTCATTCCGCAACAAAGTTCATCGGCGGACACGGAACAGCTATCGGCGGCGTTATCATTGACAGCGGCAAGTTCGACTGGGAAGCAAGCGGAAAGTTCCCCTCTCTCACCGAGCCTAACCCCAGCTACCACGGCATCAGCTTCACAAAGGCAGTTGGCGCAGCCGCATTCGTTACAAAGATAAGAGCTATCCTTTTAAGAGATACGGGCGCAACTCTTTCTCCTTTCCACGCATTCCTCTTCCTCCAGGGACTTGAAACTCTGTCACTGAGAGTTGAAAGACACGTTGAAAATGCCCTTAAGGTAGTTGATTTCCTCAGCAAGCACCCTCAGGTAGAGAACGTTAACCACCCCTCACTTGCAACAGGTGAGCAGAAGCGTCTTTACGACAAGTATTTCCCCAATGGCGGCGGCTCTATCTTCACCTTTGAGATAAAGGGTACCGAGGACGACGCAAAGAAGTTCATCGACCACCTGCAGGTATTCTCTCTCCTTGCCAACGTTGCGGACGTAAAGAGCCTTGCTATACACCCTGCTTCCACCACACATTCCCAGCTTAACGAAGAAGAGCTTGTTGAACAGGGTATCAAGCCCAACACTATCCGTCTTTCTATCGGCACGGAGCATATCGACGACATTCTCTTCGACCTTGAAGAAGCATTCAAGGCAATAAAGTAATCCGCTTTTCCTTAACTTAAAATACTTCATAGAACTCCCTTAATAAATAAAAAGCAGCGCTGCCCGTAAAAAGGCGGCGCTGCTTTTTTTAATGTGGAAAGTGGAAAGTGGAATTTTGTTGCTCTGCGCTAAATGAATAGTGAAGAATGAATAATGAATAGTGAATAATTAAGGTGTTCGCTTCGCTCACGAAATTTGAAAATAACATCGTCGCAGGCGATACCATAATTTCACATTCCACTTTCAACTTTCCAAATTCCAAATTAATTACAATTCCACTCTCCACTCTCCACTCTTCACACTTCAAACTTTATAAAAATAAGTGCTTGAAATCCCTGTGTTTTTGTGGTAAAATGTAAAAGAGTATAACTGCGGACGGGAAACTGTGCCGTTTTGAGAAAAATACTGCCGAAAGGAGCCTGCGATGGAAGCTAAGATCGTGCAGTTTGCGGTGAGGGATAACAATAACCTGTTTAAGCTGGAGCTTTACAGGACCTTGCTGCATTTTACGGAGTTTGATTTTACTTATTTCTGGGAAAGATGTATCGACGCAGGAAGAACTGCCAAGAAAACAGGCAGACTGCCCCAGAATACGGTGGCTAATGCGAAAAATGTCATTTCGGGCGTTCATCCTTACGTTGAAGCCCTTATAAACAGCGACTTTTCCGAGATAGTTACCGATTGTATAATAGAATATATCTGCCATTCCGAAAGAATAGGCTTTGAGGAGCTTTGGGTGCGCTGCATTTCTCCCAAGAATCTTTACGAAGAAGCTATTTTCAGCCGAATTTCCCAGTACAAGGTGGGCAAGGCTGTCAATCAATGGGAAAATATCGTAAGGCTGCAGGAATATGCCCGTAACAAGCTGGCGTTTATTTACGACTGCGACGGGGAAAATTCCCCTCAGGAGGAAGCCGTGCTGCGTACAAGGAAGGAATACTTCGACCTTGCCTATTCAATGGCGGCGAATGAGCTTGGAATTGACGGGGAAAAGCTTCCCTCGGTAAGGGTCAGCAGCCCCTCTCTTGCGCCTAACGCCACGTTTATGAACGCTAAGGTGTCAAAGGCTATCTACCGCCGTTTTGCCGAAGCGCTGAGGCTTGGAGGGGATATGTCCGTTCCTGCTTCAAAGAACTGCGGACTTATCAAGGACAGGCTTGCAATGGACGCTTACGCTTATGTAAGGGGCATGAAGCGTCCTGCGGAAATAGATATGCGTTTTGCACTGGAGGCTTTTTCGGGTGAAGCGGAGGAAATTTATCTCCCCGACAGCTTCAAGGCGGTAATTGACCTTGAATTTGACCTTATTATGAAAAACGGCATCGTACTGAGAAGGTGCGAGGACTGCGGAAGATATTTTGCTGCATATGACGACAGCTTTCTCTGCAACAGGGTGAACAGCTCGGGCATGACCTGCCGACAGCAGTTTGAGACCCTGAAAGCGGCTATTGCCGAAGCTGCGGAGGCGGAGCGTGAAAGTCATGAAGCAGCTGCGGAAGAAGACCGGGACAAAAAGCAGGACGCCGTTCCCCCCGAGCTTGAAAAGAGGGGACAGAAGATATACAACGCCCTGTACAAGCGTGTGGGCAAGGCAATGGACGAAAAGGAGTTCCGTGAGTGGAGCCGCTATCTTTCCGATATGAAGCGCAACATCAAAACGGGCGAAGCCACCACAGACCAGCTTGCGGAGTTCCTGGATTATTCCGACAGGCTGTGCGAGGAAGTGAAGTCGGCGGTAAAGAGCAAGTCTCCCAAGAAGCCGGAATTCAGATACCCCGAGGAGCCTTCGGAGCATACTGATCAGCCCACACAGCAGGAACAGCCCGAGCGCATAGTTTTTGCCGATGAGGACCCCGAAATGGCGCATATACACGTTCCCGTTGAGGACGATAGCGTACCGCTGCCGGAGATAATCAAGGCGGCTTCGGGCGCAGAGGTGGAGGTAAAGCCCTTCCGCCCCGAGACCTTTGACAGTGCGGCTGACGCTTTTATTGCAGGTGCCTTTGCCGCTGCGGAGGACAGGCCTAAGAAAAAGCCCGTGGAAATAAAAACTCCCCAATGGACAAGACTTACAAGGGAAGAAGCCTACGGCAGACGGGAGGACGGGGAATAAATGAATTTTATCAACGAAGCTGCCGCTGTCAACGGACTTGCGGATTATATAATCAAATGCGGAGTTTGTCTTTACAATTCCGTGAAATATATATACTCCCTTGCGGAAAATGATTTTTACAACGTCAACATAAAGGACGTACTTAAAATAATGCTGAACAATATGCCCGAGACCGACCCTATAAAAACTCTCGGTCTGCGCATTGACGATTATACCTGCCGTGAGATGCAGAGCGAGGAGTACAACAGGGTGCTGCCTCTTATGGTGTTCAGCCTTGCGGTAAGGATACCCGTGCTGAAAAATGTTAAAAACGGCGAGGATTCCATGACCGACGACCAGCTTTACAGGCTTTACACGGCTGTCATTGACAAGGGTGCGGAAAATTACAGAGATATTATCACCGAATCCTTCCTTGAAACGAAATATCTTGTCAGAAAGGGCAAAAAGCTGCCGCCATTTACTGCGGACTGGTACAAATCCTATATTTACAGCAGCGTTCCTGCGCTTTCGGAGATAACGAACAAGAATATGTTTCTTCTCGGCTTTGTGGACGTACTGTTTGCAATGTTTTATTCCTGTGCGGAGGACGGACTTTCCCAAAAGGTGCTTGAATACGCTGCCGGAGAGGGTACTGTTCCCGAAGAAGAAAAAGAATAACGGAGGAAAAATACAATGTCTGATCTGAATGGACCTGTTTTTCTCTGCGGCTTTATGGGCTGCGGAAAATCTACCGTGGGAAAGCTCCTTGCTTTGAAGCTGGGAAGAAAATTCACGGATATGGATGAATATATTGTAAATAAGCAGGGTATGTCTATCCCTCAGATTTTTTCGGAAAAGGGAGAGGACTACTTCCGCACCGCCGAAACGGAGGCTGTAAGGGAGCTTTCACAAGGCGGCGGAGTTATTGCCTGCGGCGGCGGAGCTATGCTCAAAAAGGTGAATGCGGATATTGCAAACGCTTCGGGTACGGTGGTCTACATTGATGTTGATTTTGAAAGCTGCTACGGCAGGATCTCCGGCGACAGGAACCGCCCTATCGTCACAAGCAACACCAAGGAGGAGCTTAACCTTATTTATGACGGAAGAGTTCCCGTTTACAAGGAAAATTCCGCCCTCACCGTTGACGGCAGCGGCTCGCCCGAGGAAATTGCCGAAAGGATAATTTCACTTATAAACATTGTCAAATAATGTGCAGAAAGGATAGCTTATGAAGTACATTATTTCTCTGTGGAAAAGGATATTTGATTACAAAGGAACAAGCGGCAGAAAGGAATTCTGGGTGCCCTTTGCCGTTAACGCAGGACTTGCCGTTCTTATGGCGGTGCTTTGTTACATTAAGTTTTGCGGCATATCGTGGCTTGCGGTGCCGATAATCATACTTGCGGTATATCTTGCGGCTTCGGCTGTGCCTTTTATTTCGCTGACCGTAAGGCGGCTTCATGACACGGGCAGGAGCGGCCGGTGGTACTGGCTTGTTTTTGCATTTGGCGTGGGAGCAATTGTTCTTATTATGATGCTTGCAGGAGCAACGCAGTCCTTTGACCCGTCGGATAATCTGTGGGTATCCGTTTACGGTCCGCCGCCCTATGAGGACGATTACGACCCCGAGGATAATATTAATGAGGACGTTTACGGCCCGCCGGAATATTTTGAGGACGACTACGACCCCGAAACAGAGGTGCAGGAGGTCGTTTACGGTCCGCCGTCCTGGTTTGAAACGGAAACGGACGCCGAAACAGAGCCTGCGGAAACGGAAATCACTGCAGCAGAGCCGAACGCTCCCGTTAACGACAATGTGACCGAGGCTGTTTCGCAGACGGAATCCGAAACTGAAACCAAGGAAACAAAGCCCCCCGAGGAAACGGCTGCCGAACCCGAAGAAACGGAGATGGAAACCGAAACGGAGCAGGACATTCCCCTTGAGCCTTTTGAATCATACGAAAATATTATGCCTGCAGTCTACGGTCCTCCCGATTGGTTTGAATAAGGAGAAAAAATGGCTTCTTCACTTAATGAAAAAACGAAAATACGGCATATGACGATGCTTGCGGATTTCCGTGACAACGACCTGCGAAAAAGTCCTCGGCTGAGATACCTTTTTATTGAAATGACCAACCTTTGCAACGAGCATTGCCGTCACTGCGGAAGCTCCTGCGGCGATTCTTCCCCCGAGGGTATGCTCACGGGAGAGGAAATAAAGGCATTTCTGAAAAAGACGGCTTCACAGTTTGACGTAAAGGAATTTCAGCTTTGCATAACGGGGGGAGAACCCCTGCTGAGGAAGGATTTTGCGGACATAATGGGTTATGCAAATTCCCTTGGCTACAATTGGGGAATGACCTCAAACGGTACGCTTATTGACGAAAGCATGGCGAAAATGCTTGCGGAAACGGGAATGAAAACTATTTCCGTAAGCCTTGACGGTCTGCCGGAAACAAACGATTGGTTCAGACAGAAGCCGGGCGGCTTTGAAGCGGCTTTGAACGGCGTAAGACAGCTTGTTAAGCGTAAGGAATTTAAGCACGTTCAGGTCACCACCGTTGTTCATAAGAAAAATATAGATGAATTACCGCAGCTGTATGAACTTCTGAAAAAGGAGCATATCCGCTCTTGGCGAGTGATAAACATCGAACCTATCGGCAGGGCAAACAGCTGTAAGGAACTGCTGCTTGACAAGGACGATTACATAAAAATGTTCTCTTTTATAAGGGAAAATCACAGCGACCCCGTGCTGCCCGTTACCTACGGCTGCAGCCATTATCTTGGCACGGAGCTTGAAAGAGAGGTGCGCCCCTGGTATTTTCTCTGCAACGCAGGCGTTTACACAGCAAGCGTAATGTGGAACGGGGATATTGGCGCTTGCCTTGACATTGAACGCCGTCCCGAGCTTGTTCAGGGAAATATCCGCCGTGACGACTTCAAGGAAGTGTGGGAAAACCGCTTTGCCGACTTCCGCAATGACTTCAAGAAGCAGGGCGAATGTAAAAACTGCAAAGATTTCCGCTTCTGCGCAGGAGGGGCTTTCCACTCCTGGAATTTCGATGAAAACCGTCAGAATGTCTGCTTCAAAGGCGTTCTGTTCAAATAATTTATATCAAAGGAAAATGTAAAATGAGTAAAGTTTACGCACTTGGCATTGACGTTGGTTCAACTACCGTCAAAACAGTTATTCTTGACGAAAATAAGCAGATCATACATTCAAAATATCAGCGCCACTTCTCAAAGGTAAAGGAAACGGTCAAGGAACAGCTTACCGAGATCGCTGCGGCTTATCCCGATGACAGCTTCAAGCTGAGTATTACGGGTTCAGCAGGTCTTGGTCTTGCGACGGCTTCCGAGCTGCCCTTTGTTCAGGAGGTTTTCGGCGCTTTTATTGCCGTTAAGGAAAGCTACCCCGATGCTGACGTTGTTATCGAGCTTGGCGGCGAGGACGCAAAGATAATCTTCCTGACGGGCGGCGTGGAGCAGCGAATGAACGGCTCCTGTGCAGGCGGTACGGGCGCTTTTATCGACCAGATGGCGACCCTTCTCGGCATTACTACGGACGAAATGGATAAGCTGGCGCTTAATGCGGAAAAAATTTATCCCATTGCTTCACGCTGCGGCGTTTTTGCAAAGTCGGATATTCAGCCCCTTCTTAATCAGGGCGCAAAGAGAGAGGACATTGCCGCTTCTATCTTCCAGGCGGTAGTTGACCAAACGGTTTCCGGTCTTGCACAGGGTCGTGCAATAAAGGGCAAGGTGCTTTTCCTTGGCGGTCCTTTGTCGTTCCAAAAGGGTCTGCGGAAGGCGTTTGTTGATACGCTGAAGCTGTCGGAAGAGAACGCCGTGTTCCCCGAAAATGCGCCTTGCTTTATGGCTTACGGCTGCGCCCTCAACGCTGCTGAGGTGTCGGACGAGTACAGGCTTGACGAGGTAATTGAACGCCTTGAAAATGCAAAGATGAATGA
Source organism: Oscillospiraceae bacterium (assembly GCA_051881775.1). Taxonomy (GTDB): domain Bacteria; phylum Bacillota; class Clostridia; order Oscillospirales; family Ruminococcaceae; genus UMGS363. The sequence goes on from JBJEQN010000123.1 coordinate 12,432, forward strand.
CGATATTGTTACGGGCGAGCCGCTTTTTGCTTCAAAAGAGGAGTATTATGACTTTGTTGAACGGCATAAAAAATGCGACCTTGCATATGAAAATATCGCAACTTACGAGGGTGACGCTTACCTTGGCATAGACGCAGGTTCCACCACCACGAAAATGGTACTTATTACCCCCGACGGCAAGCTGCTTTTCCAGCATTACACCTCCAACAAGGGTCGTCCGCTGGACGTTATCTCGGGCAAATTAAAGGAAATTTACAGCCTTATGGGCGGCAGAATAAACATTGTTTCCTCTGCGGTGACGGGTTACGGCGAAGATCTTATAAAAGCAGGTCTGGGCGTTGATTTCGGCATTGTTGAGACCGTTGCACATTACAAGGCGGCTTCCTTCTTCCAGCCTGACGTTGACTTTATTATCGACATCGGCGGACAGGACATTAAGTGCTTTAAGATAAAGAACCACGCTATCGACAGCATTATGCTGAACGAAGCCTGTTCTTCGGGCTGCGGCTCCTTTATACAGACCTTTGCACTTGCTATGGGTTATGATATTGCGGAATTTTCACAGCTTGGACTTTTTGCGGAGCGCCCCGTTGACCTTGGCTCACGCTGTACGGTATTTATGAACAGCTCCGTTAAGCAGGCGCAGAAGGACGGCGCTTCCGTTGAGGATATTTCCGCAGGTCTTTCTTCCTCTATCATAAAGAACGCCGTTTATAAAGTAATAAGAGCTAAATCCGTTGACGAGCTTGGCAAGAATATCGTTGTTCAGGGCGGAACATTCCTTAATGACGCAGTTCTCCGCTCCTTTGAAAAGGAACTGGGACGAAACGTTGTACGTCCTGCAATTGCAGGTCTTATGGGCGCATTCGGTGCGGCACTTTACGCAAAGGAAAACTGCGGTGGCGAGAAATCAAACCTTATTTCTCCCGAGCAGCTTGAAGAGTTTACATATCAGTCCAAGCAGCTTAACTGCGGCGGCTGTACGGCGCACTGCAGCCTTACAATGATAACCTTTAACGACGGCCATAAGTTCATAAGCGGCAACCGCTGCGAAAAGGGCGCAGGAATAAAGCGCACAACGGAAGATCTGAACCTTTACGAATACAAGTACAAGCGGCTCCTGTCTACGGCGGAGGAAAAGCCTGCTATGCAGCCTAAGGCGAAGGTGGGTCTGCCCCTTGCATTGGGACTTTATGAGCAGCTGCCCTTCTGGAGCAAGCTGTTTACCGAGCTTGGCTTTGAGGTCGTTATATCCGAAGAAAGCACCCGTCAGACCTATTATAAGGGTCAGAACACAATTCCCTCCGATACGGTGTGCTATCCTGCAAAACTTGCCCACGGACATATCATAAGCCTGCTTGAACGTGGCGCAGACTTCATTTTCTGGCCTTGTGAAAGCTACAACGTTGACGACGGCGAAAGCGACAACCACTACAACTGCCCCGTTGTTGCATATTACCCCGAACTTATAAGGGCGAATATCCCAGAACTTAACGATGAAAACTTTATTTCACCTTACATTGATATAAACCTGCCGAAGCACTCCGCAGAGGTCATTTCTCAGTCGTTAAGCCGCTTTGGAATAACGAAAAAACAGGCTGCGGAAGCCTTTGAAAAGGCACACGCCGCTCTTGACAGCTATATGAACGACATTCAGACAGAGGGCGACCGCATCACCGCAAGGGCAAGAGAACTTGGAATGCCCATAATCGTTATTGCAGGACGTCCATACCACCTTGACCCCGAGATAAACCACGGCATACACAAACTCATTTCCTCTCTCGGACTTGCGGTAATAACCGAGGACAGCGTTCATAAGTACGGTCACACTCCCAAGCTGGACGTTCTCAACCAGTGGACATATCATTCCCGTCTTTATAAAGCGGCGCAGTACGTTACAAAACAGCCGGATATGCAGCTTGTACAGCTTGTATCCTTCGGCTGCGGAATAGACGCTATCACCACGGACGAGGTGCGTTCCATACTGGAAAGCGGAGGAAAGCTTTATACACAGCTTAAAATTGACGAGATAAACAACCTGGGCGCAGCGAAAATACGCCTGAGAAGCCTTGTTGCAGCAATGGCGGAGAATAAGAAGAAGTAAAATCAGAATTGTTGTTAATCCAGCGCAGCGATAACGGGATTCCAAAGGGACGAGTCCCTTTGGCGAGGGTCAAGGGGCGAGGAGCCCCTGTCGCTCCCGCAGGAGCGAAACTCCCAAAAGTCGGGCATACGCATTGTAACAGCAAAAACAAGCATAGTAACGATAACAAAGGCGCAATTCACATAAAAAATCGGAACCAAGCAAAGTTTTGTATATCACAAAACCTGTGGAACCGACTATGTGAATTGCGCCTATTTCTATCCCATATAAACAAAGCCCCCCTCGGATAAAATGTGCGGAGCGGAGCGACGTGCATTTTATCCGACATATCAAGTTAGGGTGTTATTATGAATGCAAAGTCATTTTTAACGGATAAAGCGGTGCAACAAAAGAACGGTTGCTCCAAATCTAATGAATAATGAATAGTGAATAATTTTTGTGTTACGTCACAGTTCAATTTAACGAATCAGCTTGATGTTAAGCGCTGCGGCATAGCACAACTGCTGCAAAGGGACAACCTTCAGGGGAGAGGGGGAGGCGCTCTGGAAACCTAAGGACGCTGGGCCGCCCTCCCCCTCTCCCCTTGCGGTTTTCCCTCTGCACTCTCTTTCCCCAAACCTCTCTCCCTCTCCCGGCCACCGCTATGCGGCTTTTGGAAAGTTTGTTGATTGCTGTAACTATTGTGAGTTTTAACGGCTTTTTAGAACGGGCAAGCCGTTCCTTATATAATATTCAATTGTTTTCGGTTTCGAGGAACGGGCGCACAATGTGCGCCCCTACGGAGAAAATGTGAAAAACGCCAAGTTTGTGCGGAAAAATCGGGACGGGAAACCCTGTTAAAATGAATACTGAAAAATGAATAATGAATAGTGAATAATTAAGGTGTTCGCTGTGCTCACGAAGCTTAAAATTAAGCTAAAAATACATCGCCGCAGGCGATACCATAATTCCACATTCCACTCTCCACATTCCAAATTTACTCAAACATTTTCTCCGTCAGATATTTTATCATATCCTTCGGCGGTTCAAGATAGTCACGCTTTATCCATTCGGTAAGCACTCCCGCAAGCCCGAAGGCGATAAATCTGAAACGGTACAGCTCGGCAGGGTCTTTGGTGTCGTTAAGTCCGAATTCTGCGCTGAGGGCAATTATCAGCACATTCATTTTGTCAGCTTTCATAAGCACGGAATTTATACTGCGTATGGAGTATATAAACTCAAAAAAGGTCATCAGATTTTCAGCAGAGTAAATATTCTTTTTGTCAAGCCGCCTGTTCTCCGCCCAGCGCCGCCAAAGCAGCTTTACTTTATAGATGAGAACATCGTCCTTTGAGGAAAACTGGCGGAAATAGGTGGCTCTGCCTACGTTGGCGCAGTCGGTTATCTCCTGTACGGTTATTTTGTCGTAAGGCTCGTTTTCCATAAGCTTTATAAGTGCATCCGCTATACATTCCTTTAAAAATTCCGTTCCCGAAGCTCTTCTTGTAATAAATTCAGGCATTTTTTATCATCTCCTGATACTATTTTGCAGGAAAGTATCATTTTCCGCCGCCGCTCTTGACAACGGACGGGTTACGATATATAATACTTGATACAATGATACCAAAACATCATATGATACTAAAGTATCGTGTGATACTAAAGCATCCTATGGTGCTTGCAATCTATGGTATCACAAATGCTGTCATATGTCAAGGGAAAAACATAAGGTCTGATATTCCATGGGGGACGGAATTTCTCTGCCAAAGGTGAAAGGATGGTCACGGATATGGATAACAGGATATATTATTTTATTCTTATGGCGGCGCTTATATCGTTTCTCGGCTTTGTGCTGGAAAATATGTGGCTCGCCGTTACAAAGGGGTTTATTGACAACAGAAATATGACGCTGCCGTTCCTTATGGGATACGGAGTGTTCATTACCTGCTTTTATCTTATAATAGGAACGCCTGAGAGCTTTGTGCTTTTTGCTTCGCCGAGGCTGCACAGCAGGGCAATGCGGTATATCACATACTTTGCGGTAACGTTCCTTGTTGTAAGCGTTGGGGAAATAATCATCGGCAAGTTCACGGAAGGTTTTTTCGGGTTCTATTACTGGAATTACGAAAGGCTGCCTATGCACATAACAAGGTACACCTCCGTTCCCACAAGCACGGGCTTTTCAATAATAATCACCTTCTTTATGGGCAAGTGCTTTATGCCGATACTTTGTGCCCTTGAGAAGCTGCCACTTGAATTTGTGAAGCCTGTTTCGGCAATTGCGGCGGTGGCGCTTACATCGGACTTTATCGTCAGCTTTAGGAAAATGCACATCAACCGTGCGCCAAATCTGCGCTGGATAAGATACATCCGAGGAGGAAAAAGCCTGTCGGATTTGAAAGCAAAATAAAAAAAGACCGTTATAACGCTTTAGGGGCGGTGTAACGGTCTTTTTGTTTAATGAATAGTGGATAGTGGATAGTGAATAATTTTGGTGTTCGCTGCGCTTACGGATTTAAAAGAAAAAGCCGCCCCACAGCGGTGCGGCAGCTTTAATATCAAACGTTTTCTCCGTCAGGCTTTACCTTAGGTTTTCTTCCTCTTTTCAGCTTGGGTGCGCTGAGGACCTTCTGTCTTCTTTCGGCAGATTCGGCAGCAGCGGCGGAATTGAGATTTTCGGAATTCCAGTTTGCCTGGCGTACATCTGTCAGTCCCATAAGATAATCAATGCTTGTATCGTAGAATCTCGCCAGCTTTTCCATTATAATAAGAGACGGTTCAAGCTCGCCTGTTTCATATCTGGAGTAAGTCTGCTGAGTACAGCCGAGAAATTCGGCAAGATTTCTCTGATAAAGATCATTGTCTTCACGCATCATTCTGATCCTGAGTTTCATATTTATGATCATTCCTTTCTTAGCGTTTATTTTCCCTCGGATTTTATATTGACCGGCAAAGTTTATACACCGGATTTATATATAGTACTTTTATTATCGCATATTCCGAGGTTATGTATGGGGTTTTACGCAAAAATCGAATAGTCGTACTTATTGTGTGCTTCTTGCGGATAAATTATTCTTTCAAAATATGACAAAAACCGCATAAGGACTGGATTTGAGCCTTATGCGGTTTTAGTGTAAGCGTTTTAAAATTTTGCGTTAAAGTGTCACTAACGGGTCATTTTGAACTTATGATCCCGTTATCGCTGTCATATTGCTTCTTTACAGCGGCAACAACGGCAGCTGCAGCAGCCATTAGCACCGCAGGAAGAACGTTCACCCTGTGCTTTTTTGTAGTCACATATACGGCTTTAGGATTGTCCTTCTTGCCTACGGTATAAAGCTCCGCAGGTATACCTTCGTCAATTACTATGGTCGTGGGCTTGGGCAGGAACAGCTTGGCAAGAACGGCGGTAACAAGCATTACTGCGGCGCTGCGGAAAAGAGTGCTTTTCAGCTCTCCGAGGGTCTGGGAAATATTCTGTTCCATAAAAAGCCTCCTACTTTATATGCTTTGCAAGATTGATGACCGATTCCGTAACAAGCTGCCTGAACAGCGGCGCTGCACGGTCTGCTGTTTCCTGCACCTCTGCGTGGGTAAGGGGCTTGTCCGTTATTCCGCAGGCAAGATTTGATATGCAGGAAATGCCAACGGTCTTAAGTCCGCAGTGATTTGCGGCAATGGCTTCGCAGGCGGTGGACATTCCCACGGCGTCAGCACCCAAAGTGCGCACCATTCTTATTTCCGCAGGGGATTCGTAGTTGGGACCTGTAAGCTGGATATAAACGCCCTCCTGCAAGGGGATATTCAGCGCCTTTGCGGTATCACGGACAACGCTGCGCAGCTCCTTGTCGTAAATATTGCTCATATCGGGGAAACGCACTCCCAGCTCGTCAATGTTTTCACCGATAAGAGGGGATGGAGCCATGCAGATCTGGTCGGAAATAAGCATAAAATCACCTGCGTGGTAGTTAAAATTAACGCCCCCTGCCGCATTGGTCAGGAAAAGCACCTTTGCGCCCATAAGTTTCATAAGACGTACGGGAAGAACAACGTCCTCCATTGGGTAGCCTTCATAATAATGCACTCTGCCCTGCATGATAACGACCTTTACGCCGCCGATATAACCGAAAACGAAACGTCCCTTGTGTCCTGCCACCGTTGACACGGGAAAGCCCTCGATGTCCTTGTAGTCAAGAACTGCCGCCTGTTCGATACCGTCGGCGTAATCCCCCAGACCCGAGCCTAAAATAAGGGCAACGTCCGGTGTAAAATCGATTTTCTCCTTAAAGCACTTATAACATTTTTCAAGTCTTTCATAACGCTTGCTCATAAGATCAGCTCCTTATATTAATGTGAACTTCCATACTTCTATTATACATTATTACAGCAAAAAGTCAAAGAAAATTTCGCCCCGTTTTTTTGAGCAGAATTACCCCCAAATTTTATGTGTCAGAAAAAATTCACGACTTTTTGTAAAATATACTTGACAAATTGTAAAATGGGTGTTATTATGATAGCAACGGAACGTCCGATCAGCGTTCCCATACTAATTTCAAATCGTTCTATAGACAAAGCCGACAGATAGAATAATCCAAGTCAAGGAAGGCGACCGCAGGAAGGCTTGTCGCCTTTCAAGGGAGCCTGACGCAGAATTGGATTATTATATCCGAGGATTTGTCTATAGGTTGATTTGGAATTAGTATCATACAGCTGTAAAATGTAAAAAAGAAGGTCGATATGATTTGGCAAAGAATTTAAAGCTCAAATCCGCCCGTGCGGCGCTTGATATGTCACAGCAGGCGCTTGCGGAGGCGGTGGGCGTTTCAAGGCAGACTATAAATGCGATAGAAAAGGGAGATTACAACCCCACACTTAACCTTTGCATAGACATATGCAAGGCGCTTGGCAAAACTCTTGACGAGATTTTCTGGGAAAATTAATGAAAGGACTTGTTATTATGGCAGATAAAACGAGAGAAAGAAATTCCGCAGGCGTTTTCAGCGACTACGGTCTTGATGAACGGCAGAAGCTCATTATGGCAAACATCGGCTTTAAAGGCTTCAGGCTTATGTGTTACGCAATAGCGGCGGTAACGATAGTGCTGCTTGCGCTTTACTTTATGGGAATAAACGTGCCGTTCCAGTATGCGGCGCTTGCATATTACACGGTAATGCTCATAGGAATGGCGGCTTTTGAGATAACCGCTTCAAAGCACGGGGTACTTAATCAGATATACAGCTTCTCCAACACCACGGGCGGACTTGTAACAGGGTTTATGCTCATAGGCGCTATGGTGCTGAATGTTATTGCGCACATAATAAAGGGCAGCTTTGACGGCAGAACCGTTGTTTTAGCTGTTGTCTGCGTCCTTACGGCGGTACTGCAATTTATAAGGTGCCGGTGCGGCAAGCGGAATTTCAAGGTGCTTGACGAGCAGAACAAGGAGGATGAATAAAATGAACAATAATAAAAATAATGTTCCCGACTTAAACATTGCCCACGATGAAAACGGCAATCCTATCTGGGGCGGCGGTTCGGCAGACCTTTTCAGCGACAGAAATCTTGACGAAATGCAGAGGGCATACAGCCACAAGATAGCTTTCGGATGCTTCAAATTCCTGTTCTGGTTCTGCTTTATCCTGTCCTTCGCATTGTTTTTTGCATATATAGAAACGGGGCATATTTTTGTGCTTATATGTTCCTACGGGGCGCTTGCGGCTTTTATGGGAGTGTACATTTATTACGCTGTAAAGACCTCTTCAAAAGGCGTTATGGACGAGCTGCTTGCGGAAAAGTTCAATAAGCCTTATCTTATATGGGTATATCCTGTCTGTCTGACGCTGATAATACTTACCTATGTTTATAAAGGAATACGGGACGGTGACTGGGACTATATGCCGGCGCTGCCATTCCTTTTAGCGGCATATGGGACAAATATCGTGCTGACTATATGCTCAAAACGGAATAAAAAGGCTGCGGAAGAACAGGAAGAATGAAAGGAATAGTTTTAAAATGCTCAATCAGTTTTCACGCTCGGAAATAATTTTCGGCAGAGAAGCAATGGAAAAGCTGGAGAAGTCCCGAGTGGCTGTGTTCGGTGTAGGCGGCGTGGGAGGTTACGTTGTTGAGGCTCTTGTGCGAAGCGGCGTTGGTGCAATTGACATTATCGACAATGACAAGGTGTGCCTTACCAATCTTAACAGGCAGATAATCGCACTTCACTCCACCGTTGGAATGTATAAGGTGGACGCAGCAGAACAGCGCATACTTGACATAAACCCCTGGTGCAAGGTAACGAAGCACTGTGTTTTCTACACTCCCGAAACGGCAGATATGTTTGATCTTACCCTGTACGACTACATTGTTGACGCAATTGACACGGTGACGGGAAAGCTGTGCCTTATCGAAGCCGCTCAAAGGTGCGGAACGCCTATAATAAGCTCAATGGGTGCAGGCAACAAGCTTGACCCAACGGCATTTGAAGTAACGGACATATACAAGACCTCGGTGTGTCCTCTTGCAAAGGTAATGCGGCACGAATTAAAGCGCCGTGGGATAAAGCGGCTTAAGGTGGTTTACTCCAAGGAGCTGTCTGTACAGCCGTCGGCAAGCGCAGCGGAGGACAGCCGTGAGGAAAATCCCGATTCCAAGCGCCGTGCCTTGCCGGGAAGCAACGCCTTTGTTCCCTCTGCGGCAGGACTTATTATTGCAGGAGAAGTGATAAAGGACATTACCGGCGCAAAGGCGGCGTTTTGAATTAAATAATAACTTCACTCTTCACTCTCCACACTCCAAACTTCCTAAAGTTCTGGACAAATTCATTTGAGTATGCTATACTTTAAGCAAATTTCTGTGTAAAGAGGTCAATGTTTATGAAAAATGATATTACCGCCGAGGAATTAAGGGAAATGCCCGAGGAAAGCCGTTTTATTGCGGATATAAGAGATGAATATTCCTTTTCCTTCGGGCATATAGACGGCGCTGTTAATATTCTTCCCGAAAAGGGGGAGGAGGCTCTTGCTGCTTTGCCCAAGGATAAAAGGATAGTTGTATGCGGCAGTGGCGGCATTATCGGCGGCGAATTTGCAGAAAAGCTGAGGGGTATGGGTTATGACGCCTGCAACCTTGACGGCGGCTACATCGACTGGCTCCGTGACAAGCTGGACAGCGGCGAATCCAAGGCTGAGGACGCTGAGAGAAGCATACGGAAAAAGTTCCACGCTTGTATCCTAAGCAAATTTACCCGTGCTCTTGACGAATATCAGCTTATAAACCCCGGTGACAAAATTGCGGTCTGCATTTCCGGCGGCAAGGATTCCATGCTTATGGCGAAGCTGTTTCAGGAAATAAAGCGGCACAACAAGTTTGAGTTTGAGGTCATTTTTCTTCTTATGGACCCCGGCTACAGTCCTGCAAACCGCCGTATAATCGAGAAAAACGCCGAATCCCTGAACATACCCCTGACTATTTTTGAAACGGACATTTTCAGCTCGGTATTTAACATCAAGAACAACCCCTGTTATCTCTGCGCAAGAATGAGAAGGGGAAATCTTTACAGCAAGGCAAAGGAGCTTGGCTGCAATAAGATCGCTCTCGGACATCATTTTGATGATGTTATAGAAACTATTTTAATGGGTATGATATACGGCGGACAGGTACAGACTATGATGCCCAAGCTGCACAGTGCAAATTTCGAGGGAATGGAGCTTATCCGCCCTATGTACTTTATCCGTGAAGAGGACGTTAAGCGGTGGAGGGATTACAACGGTCTGCACTTTATCCAGTGTGCCTGCAGGTTCACCGATGCTGCCTCTTTTTCCGAGGAGCAGACCTCAAAGCGGCAGGAGATAAAGAAGCTCATTGCATATCTTTGCAAGATAAATCCCCAGATAGAAATGAACATCTTTCGCAGCGTTGAGGGTGTTAATCTTAAAACTATCATGTCATACAAAGATTATGACGGAAATCTGCACCATTTCCTTGATGACTACGAGGCGCTTCGCTAAATGAATAATGAAAAAATGAATAGTGAATAATGAATAATTAAGGTGCGCCTTCGGCGGATATTTTAAAATTCATCGCCGCAGGTGATACCGATATTATTCATTATTCACTATTCATTTAGCGCAGCGCTTCGGTTACAATTATTACAACATTATTGAAATACAGTTACATTTATTGACATTCTCCCGTATAAGGACTTATAATAAAAGCAGCAAAAACATCGGGAGGTATCACAAATGAGAAAAATTGCAGTATGCACAGGGCTTGCGGCGGTTCTTATGCTTTCCGCCTGCACAAAGAGCGAGGATATAAAGGTCACGGAGGCTCTTACAGAACAGCTTACGGAGGAAACGACGGCGTTATCCGAAGCTGTGACGGAAGAACAGCTTACCGAAGTGACAACGACCGTGCCTGATACCGAAGAAACCACAGCGGAAACAACATCCGCCACAGAAAATGCGGAGAGTTACGTTATCCCCGAGGGCATGACCGTTATCGACCTGAACGCTTCTGCGGAGGGTTCAAGTCAGCGCTTCGGCTGGGTGGTAAAAAATATGGATAAGGGCATAGTGTGTATGCGGTACAGCAGCAGCGACGGCGACGTTACTGTACATACGCTTAAATTTGTGGAAATTTCAACAGGCAGGACCGTTGGCAGCGCTGAAATACCCTCCGAATGGGGTTTTGACGAGTTCATAAACGGCAGCGGTTTTCCCGTAAAGGTGCTTCTTGACCGCTTTAACCGTGAAACGAATGAGCTTGAAAGCGCCGTTCTTACCGTTTATGAGGATTACAGCACGGATATTGCCGAGGCTGACGGATATACCACAGCCTTTGACTACTGCGGACATAAAATTTCGGAATTTGGTTATAACATTCTTGACGCAGACAGGGAGCTTGCAAAGATAGTAAAGGGCGTTCCTGCACGAAGCGACGGAGATCTATATGCCGAGAACAGAGCATTCAGCCTGCCTCTTGATGAAAACCGTTTTGTTTACCGCAAAATAGGTTATGAGCGTATACCCGGCTTCGGAATTTACGATTTTGAAACGGACACGGCAGCGGACGTTCCCGACTCGGACAATCTGCTTCCTTTGGGTATTCACGGCGGAAAGATATATTCCTACTACAGCTGGTGGGACGGCGTTCCCGAGGGTCTGTATGTCACCGACACGGAAACTCTTGAAACAACGCTGTTCACGGAAATGCCCGTTGATTTTGAAGGCTATGACTACGGTACATATTATATGCCGGAAAGCGGAGATTACATTGCTCTTGTGAAGCCGCCCTGCTATGGATCAATGGATTCGGAGATATATGTTATCGACCCCGACACGGCGGAGGTATCCCACAGATACACCATACCTGCCGAAATAGGCGATCTGACAAGCTTTTTCTTCTCGGGCAATGATAAGCTCTGCGCTTCGGACGGTGAAAAGCTGGTCATTATGGAGATTTAATAAATTCGGAATTAGGAATTCGGAATTCGGAATTATATGCGCTTCGCTAAATGAATAATGAAAAATGAATAGTGAATAATGAATAATTAAGGTGCGCCTGCGGCGGATATTTTAAAATACATCGCCGCAGGCGATACCAAAATTATTCATTATTCATTTTTCATTATTCACTATTCATTAAATTGCTATGTTGTTTTGTTGACATAAGGTTGTCATTGTGTTATACTTAAAAAAGAATGTATGTTCTGCAAAAAAGGGGGGCGGCGGCGTGGCGGATCCTGAAAAGCTGATAGAGCTTATTCTTTCGGATGAAAAGCTCAGGAACAGCAAATACTTTCAGACGAAAATTTACAATGACGAGCCTATTATCAAGCCTGCTTCCAAAATGGCGAATTATGTTCCCCTCGAGATAAGCCATTTGCAGAAAGAGGCGTTCAGCAGCAGTTCCTTCTACAATTCAAAGGAATCGGAGTTTTACCGGCTTGCACAGCTTATGGAGGACTACGAGGACGATTTTGAGTACAACGGGGATTTCAGCTGCTACTATCCTTCCTACCGTGATATGAACACGGGGCAGCTGAGAGGGTATTTTTCCTGGCGGACTAAGGTGCGGAAGGGAAATGTTGAAAAGACCTGTCTGTCCTTTGCGTTTGTATACATTTATGAGCTGCTCCACCTTATCGGGGTAGGCTCGGCGGAGGAGGGCTTTGAGGCGCTGCGCAGCTTTTATAAGGCGTACAGCAGCTTTGACGAGCGCATCGGGTCATATATGGAAGTATGGCTGAGAGATTTTGTTGTTTATTACGGACTTGACAGAAAGCTGCTGGAGGATTTTCCCGATTTTTATTTCGATAGGTCGGTAATGGTTCTTGAAAACTGCGGAAGCTGCTCAGACAGTGAGCTTTTCGGGATAATTAAGGAGCTTTCTTCCTACAAGATAGAAAATTCTAAGTTTTACAGGGAATTTCCCTCTGATTTTGAAGCTGTTTCGTGCGGAGTTTACCGTGAAATGTCGGATTATTACGAAAAGCATAGGAAAAACAGCTACATTGAGCATCTTTTCGGCAAAAAGGTGAACTTTTCCTATCACATTTTTATGTCGGCGGTGTTTTATGATTACAAGAAGTATGCGGCGTATGAGTATGATGTAAGCGACATTCAGAAGTACCGCTGCATAAACGGCGCATGGAGCTGTGAAAAATATTACGGCAGCAGAGGAAGGAACCGCAAGCTTGGGGATATGCTCAAAACTATAGACTGTCTTATGCGGCAGAGGTATGATTTCGGCTGTCCTATCAACCAAGAGATCGACACAAAACTTGTGCTGAAAATTATCAACAAGGAAATTGACAAGCTGCTTGGCGAGAAGAAGAAAAACCCTCCCGTTGTGATAAATATTGACGTTTCAAAGCTGGGTGGAATAAGAGCCGCTGCGGATATTACCCGTGACAGGCTCATTGTTGATGAAACGGAGTTTGAAGAGTACGAAGAACCTGCGGAAGAAGCGACCGAGCAGGTTTTAAACGGAACTGTGCTTGACGACGGGGAATATGAAATTATGCGGTGCTTGCTTTACGGGGGTGACTTTGCCGCTGCTGCGAAAAAGCACGGGAAGATGCTGTCCGTTGCAGCCGATTCCATAAATGAAAAGCTGTTTGATATGTTCGGAGATACGGTGATAATATTTGAGGGCGATGTTCCCGTTATTATAGAAGATTACGCCGATGAACTGAAAGGAATGATCGGGCGATGAAAATACCCAAGAGAATAGCCTCCGCCGTTATAAATTCACTTAAAGGCGGAGTTGTGCCGAGGATAGGTCTGCCGTATATTGCGGTGGGCAGAGAAAATGAGATAAACGCCCTGCTCCACGATGTTGACATTATTGCAGACGGGGGAGCGGCGTTCCGCTTTATTGTGGGAAAATACGGAAGCGGAAAGAGTTTTTTGCTCCAGACCATAAGAAACTATGTTATGGACAGGAACTTTGTTGTGCTTGACGCAGATCTTTCTCCCGAAAGGCGCTTGCAGGGCACAAAGGGGCAGGGGCTTGCCACATATAAGGAGCTTATCCGCAATATGTCCACAAAGACCCGTCCCGAGGGCGGTGCGCTTACCCTTATCCTTGACAGGTGGATAAGCGGCGTTCAGAACGAAACTGCGGCGGAAAGCGGTCTTTCACCCGATGATGTAGGATTTTCGGCGCTTGTTGAAAAGAAGATATTTGCCGTTATAAATTCCCTTAACGAAATGGTGCACGGCTTCGATTTTGCACGGCTCCTTACCCTTTATTACCGTTCTTATATAAACGGCGATGATGAAAAGAAGTCTATGGTGGTAAAGTGGTTCAGAGGGGAATACACCAACAAGACCGAGGCAAGGGCGGAGCTGGGCGTTAATATCGTTATTACGGACGACGACTGGTACGAATATATAAAGCTGTTTGCGTTCTTCCTTAAACAGGCAGGGTACAGCGGTATGCTTGTGCTTATTGACGAGCTTGTTAACATTTACAAGATACCAAACGGCATTACAAGGCAGTACAACTATGAAAAGATACTTGCTATGTACAACGACGCTTTGCAGGGCAAGGCAAGGTATATGGGCATTATTATGGGCGGTACGCCCCAATGCGTTGAGGACACAAGGAGGGGCATATACAGCTATGAGGCGCTGCGGTCAAGGCTTGCGGAAGGCAGGTTCGGCAGAGAGGGCGTTAAGGATATGCTTGCGCCCGTTATAAGGCTCTCGCCCCTTACCTATGAGGAAATGCTTGTGCTTGTTGAAAAGCTGGCGGATATTCACGCAGGTCTTTTTGATTACGAACGCACCCTTACTCAGGACGACCTTATTGACTTTATAAAGATAGAATACGGCAGGATAGGCGCTGACACCAACATTACTCCAAGAGAGGTAATAAGGGATTTTATTGAACTGCTTGACATTATTTATCAGAATCCCTCGGTAAAGGTAAAGGAGCTTTTGAATTCACAGGAGTTCCGTTATGCCGAGACCGAAAAGGAAGAAAAGACGGACGGGGATTTTGCCGAATTTGAGTTATAAACGGAGATAGTATGAATATATTTGACAGATATGCGCCTTTTGTGCAGGATTTTATTTACCGCAACAACTGGGAATCGTTACGAGCCATACAGGTGGCGGCGGCGGACGCTGTTTTCAACACGGACGAGAACGTGCTGCTGTCGGCTTCCACCGCTTCGGGCAAGACCGAGGCGGCTTTCTTTCCCATTTTAACGCTTTTTTCCGAGGATATGCCACGTTCGGTAGGTGCCATATATATAGGACCGCTTAAAGCGCTTATAAACGACCAGTTTATGCGCCTTAACGAGCTTTGCGCAGAGGGGGATATTCCCGTTTGGCACTGGCACGGGGACGTTTCACAGTCACACAAGGCGAAAATGATGAAAAATCCCTCGGGCATTTTGCAGATAACTCCCGAATCCCTTGAAGCACTGCTTATACGCAAGCACGCTGCCATTTCACGGCTTTTCTGCGACCTGCGGTTCGTTGTTATTGACGAGGTACATTCTCTTATGAGAGGGGACAGGGGCGGACAGACACTTTGTCTTATTGAAAGACTTTCCAAAATGGCTGGGGTGAACCCACGGAGGATAGGGCTTTCCGCTACCATAGGCGACCTTGAAGCAACGGGGCAGTTCCTTGCCGCAGGAACGGGCAGGGGAACGGTCATACCCCGTATTGAAGCAAAGGGTGCGAAGTGGCGGCTTTCCATGGAGCATTTCTTTGTGAGCGGTCCTCAATCGGCGGAGGATAAGGAGCCTGAGGGGGCGCTGCCTGTGCTTGAAAATCCTACGGACACGGCTCCCGAAAGGGCTGACCCGGGAATGGGGTACATCTTTGAGCATACAAGGGGAAAAAAGTGCCTTGTTTTCGTTAACTCCCGTGAGGACTGCGAAGCGGTGACGACCACCTTGCGGCAATACTGCGAGGCGAATCACGAGCCTGACAGGTTCCTTATACATCACGGAAATCTGTCCGCTTCCTTCCGTGAAACAGCCGAAGCGGAGATGAAGGACGAGGACAGCTGCAAGACGACGGTGACGACCGCCACACTTGAACTTGGCATAGACATAGGGCGGCTTGAGCGAGCCTTTCAGATAGACGCACCATTTACGGTGTCCTCATTTTTGCAGAGAATGGGACGGACGGGCAGGCGTGATATGCCGCCGGAAATGTGGTTCGTTATAAGAGAGGACGCACCCGAGCCGAGGGCAATGCTGCCCGAAACGGTGCCTTGGGCGCTTATTCAAGGAATTGCGCTGATACAGCTTTATCTTGAAGAACGGTGGGTGGAGCCGCCGAAGTTCGACAGGCTGCCTTACAGCTTGCTTTATCATCAGACAATGAGTACGCTTGCTTCCTGCGGCGAATTATACCCCGGGGAGCTTGCTTCAAAGGTGCTTACCCTTAAATATTTCCATCGTATCTCCCAAGATGATTACAAGAAGCTGCTGCGTTATCTTATTGAGAACGACCATATCCAGAGGACGGAGAACGGCGGTCTTATCGTTGGTCTTGCAGGAGAGCGGATAGTCAATTCCTTCAAGTTTTACGCAGTTTTTCAGGAGAGTGAGGAATACACCGTGCGGTGGGGTTCTCAGGAGCTTGGTACGGTGGTAAAGCCGCCTCCGCCGGGTGAGAAAATTGCAATTGCAGGTCATGTATGGATAGTTGAAGAAGTTGACCACAAGCGCAGGCTTGTTTACTGCGAGGAAGTTAAGGGCAAGGTGCCTGCTTATTTCGGGGAGTGCCCCGGGGATATAAACACCAAGATACTTGAGCGTATGAAGGGCGTTCTTGGGGAGGAAAAGCAGTACCCTTATCTTATGAAAAACGCTGTGGCAAGGCTTGAACAGGTAAGGCACACGGCGGCAAATTCGGGTATGCTGAGTGAGCCGCTTATAAACATAGGCGGAGATATGTGGTGCTTGTTCCCGTGGCTGGGGTCCTATGCTTTTCTGGCGCTGGAGAGGTTCATAAAGATAAAGTGTGCGCCGAAGCTGGGGATAAAGGGCGTTGACAGTTCAAGGCCTTACTTTATGCAGTTCAAGATGAAGGCAAGCCGTGAGGAGTTCTTTGCCGTTCTCCGTGAAACGGCGCAGGAGGAATTTGACCCAATGGAGCTTGTTTACCCCGATGAGATACCCGTATTTGAGAAGTACGATGAATTTATCCCTGCGGAGCTTGTGCGCAAGGGCTTTGCTTACGGGATACTTGATATTGAGGGAATGAAGGAGCGAATTTTGGGGTGGAATATGTAGTGGTTGTTGCGGCATATTATTCACCATTCATTTTTTATTTTAATGTAGGGGCGCACATTGTGCGCCCGTGGGTCAGCGCTTTTGGTGCGGTTCAACAGGATTTGTCTGGGTAACAGTTCCATAGTTTGTCGTGTCGAATAAAAAGTCCGTCGCTCCGCTCCGCACTTTTTATTCGAGGAATGCTTTATCTTGATATGTAAGAATAGGCGCAATTCACATAGTTGATTCCGCAGGTTTTATGTTATACAAAACCTTGTCCGGTTCCGATTTTTATGTGAATTGCGCCTTTGTAGCTGTTACTTTGTTGTTTTTAACGCTGACTTTGCGTTGTACCTTACTTTTGGGGAGTTTCGCTCTCTGCGGAGAGCGACAAGGGACGCTGTCCCCTTGACCCCTGCCACCCTTTGAAAAGCGTGGACGTAAACTTTATTCTATTTGTGTATCCCCGTTAATCTGTTTATTTCCTCAATGTTGAAGCCTATGACATACTCCCCGTTGTCCGCAAGGGTGACGGGGATGCCTGTCTGACCCGAGACCTTTACAAGGCGGCGGTAGTTTTCTTCGCTTTCGTTTACATCTATAACGTCGTACATTATACGGTGTTCGTCAAGATATGCTTTCAGCTTGCGGCAGTAACCGCAGGAATCGGATGAAAATATTTTAAGCATTGAAATTCTCCTTTATATATGATTCTGCTTCAAGAGCGGCGATGGCTCCGTCCGCAGCGGCGGTGGATATCTGCCGCCATTTTTTTGAGCGCACATCACCTGCGGCAAAAACGCCTTTTACATTTGTCATAAGGCTGCTGTCGGTGATGATATAGCCGTTTTCGTCAAGGTTTAGCGTGTCTTTGAAAAGCTCTGTGGAGGGGGTGCTGCCGATACGGACAAAAATGGCGCTTACGTTATGGCGGCTGCGCTTGCCTGTGACGGAATTTTCCGTTTCCACATATTCAAGGGTGCGGTCGCCCTCTGCGGCGATGATGTTTTCGTTCAAAAGTATTTTTATCCTGCTGTGATTTGCCGCACGTTCAAAAAGCTCTTTTTCGCCGTGGAATTTATCCTTGCGGCAGAGCATTATGACGCTTTCGGCAATATCTGAAAGGTAGAGGGCGTCTTCAAGGGCGGAGTTTCCGCTGCCCGTTACGGCAACGGTCTTGTTTTTGTAGGCGCTGCCGTCACAGAGGGCGCAGTAGTGAATGCCGCGACCACGGAGGCGTATCTCGCTTTGGACAGGCAGCTTTCGGGGAGAGGTGCCGGAGGCGATAATGACAGCTTTTGCAGAGAAATCCCCCGAAGTGGTCTCGATGACCTTTTCCTTGCCGGAAAAATGCACTTTAAGGATATTGTTGAACTCCTGGAGAAGTGCGCCGGAGGCTTTCAGCTGACGTTCTGTGCGTTCCGAGAACTCCTTGCCGCTTATTTTTTCAAAGCCGAGGTAATTTTCGATAAGGTCGGCGGTGGCTGTCTGACCGCCTATAAGTCCGTTTTCGTTTATAACGGTATCAAGTCCTGCCCGTGCTGCATAGATCGCTGCCGAGGCACCTGCAGGACCTGCACCTATAATAAAAAGGTCTTTTTCTATCATTTTTTCACCGCCTTTGTATTAGGTTTTCACGGACTTGGCGGTTTATGCAGGCCGTGAAAATAAAAAAATCAAAAAAATTTGAAAAAAGGCTTGACAAATGAATTTGTATGTGATAATATAAATAAGTCGCCGCAAGAGGGGACAGCAAAGAGCTTGAAAAGAAGCTGTGAATTAGAAGTAAAGAGCAGCGGAAAAGAGAGCGGATATATTACCCCTTAACAATTTGTTCAAGAAACTTTAAAGCAAAGTTCATTGACAAAAGATTGTGAAAGTGATATGATATATAAGCTGTCTGATGAGGCGGCAAGCAATTGGAACCTTGAAAATTGAACAATGTAAGAAAACGAACTTAAACGAACCC
>JBJEQN010000124.1:0-18437 GCA_051881775.1 Oscillospiraceae bacterium
GGGGTGTAGCCAAGCGGTAAGGCACCTGACTCTGACTCAGGCATTTCCGGGGTTCAAATCCCTGCACCCCAACCAACAAGATCCGTTTCTTACATAAAGAAGCGGATTTTTTATTTGTAAATTTTTTCAAGTATACAGCTTCACTCTCCACTCTTCAAACTCCAAACTTTAAATCAGAGGTGAATAAAATGCCCTTTTCAAAAAGATCCCTTGACTTTCTTTTTGAAAACAAACTTCACGACAGCAAGGAATGGTACGAAGAACACAAGGACATATACCGTGAATATGTAACAAAGCCTTTTACCGCTCTGGCAGCCGAGCTTGAACCATTTTTCACGGAGACAGACAGCAAGATTATATGCACTCCCAAACGTATCAGCAGAGTGCGCCGTGACACACGCTTCACTAAGGACAAGTCTCTTTTCCGTGACCACATATGGATAACCGTGAGCCGTCCCAAGGAGCGCTTTGAGCAGATACCCGGCTTTTACTTCTGCATAGAACAGACGGGATTTTCCCTTGGCTGCGGATATTATCAGGCAGACACAGGCAGCATGGAGGCAATAAGAAAACTTATTCTCGAAGGCGATAGCAGCTTTAACGAAGCAAACAAAGCGCTTAAAAACGCCCCGGAATTTACTCTTGAGGGAGAAATGTACAAGCGCAGCCGTTTTCCGGACGAAAGTGCGGAAAAGCAGAACTGGCTCAACCGCAAAAGCCTGTGCGTGAATCTTTCAAGCGGTGATACGGATTTGCTTTTCGGCAGCGGTCTTGCAGAGTATCTTAAAGGCGAATTTGCAAAGATAGTACCCTTCTACCGTTTCCTTATGAAAGCCGAGGAGACTGTGGTCAGGGAAAGCAATTCCACCCGTGAAAACACAGATACCCTCCCCTCTTCAAAGCGTTACAAAGACGATTTTTAAATACATATTAAACGTTTTTGGTCGCAAAATAAAATAAAATTTGTGTAAAGTAACATATTTTTTGGAGTGCATAAAATAATTTGTTAGATTAGTTGAAAAAAGCAAATTTATGTGATATAATGAAATTTAATTACGGACCGTTCAGACGGTCAAGATAGGAAAGGATGAAAAAGTTTGAAAGAGCTTATTCTTGTAACATCTCCCCCGGCCTGCGGAAAAACTTTCATTTCAAAACAGCTTGCAAAAAATCTTAAGCACGTTGTATATCTTGACAAGGATACTCTCATTGTTCTGTCAAAACAGATTTTCGTCGTTGCAAATCAGGAATACAACAGAAGCTCCGACTTCTTTGAAGAAAACATCCGTGATTATGAATACTATGCAATAGTTGATCTCGCTCTTGAGGCTCTTGATTATAACGACATTGCGCTTATCAACGCTCCCTTCACCCGTGAAATAAGAGACAGACAGTACATTCACGACCTTAAAGCCCGTCTTGCGGAAAAAGGCGCCGTTCTCAAGGTCATTTGGGTAGAAACAGACCCCGAAGTTTGCCACCAGCGTATGATCGAACGCAACAGCGACCGTGATACTTGGAAGCTGGAACACTGGGATGAATATATCGCAGGCGTTAACTTTGAAATTCCCGAAGTTATCAACGAAGACAACGATGGCACACTTATGATATTCAAGAACTCCTCTCAGGATGAATTTAACGAATCCATGAAAAGGATTACAAAGGAACTTTTGGGAGAATAATCCCCCTTTTAAGGAAAACCTGCCGCTGTGCATTTACCGCACGGCGGCTTTTGTGTTAAAACATAAAATTCCTGCTCCAAACTATTGAAAAATATTTCGGGCTGTGCTATAATTAATTGTATATGATTTAAGGAGATGACCTGCATGATTACTGTTGAAAATTATCTGGGTAAAATAGGCATATCGGAAGATTACCTTGTTTCACTGATAAACTATACTGCGTCCCAATGCTTCGGCGTTGCCGCTCTTAATCCTGCGGAAAACAAAAAACGCCTTATTTCTATTCTTGTTAAAGCTAAAATAAAAAACGGACGGAGCGTGAAGCTCTCCGTTACGGACGATAACAAGCTGATCGTCGCACTTCATATATCCGTTCTCTACGGAACAAACATTGCCGCAGTAACGGAAAACCTTGCCCATAAGATCAGATATACCGTTGAGGATAAAACAGGACTGAAAATCGCAAAGCTATCCGTTTTTGTTGACGGTATGATAGACTAAGAATATTTTAACAAAGGGGTTAGATCTTAAAGTGATAAGCGGAAAAATGCTTAAAAATGCTTTTCTGTCGGGAGCTGCTGCAATTTCCAATAACAAGCGCTCCGTTGACGAGCTTAACGTTTACCCTGTTCCCGACGGCGACACAGGCACTAATATGTCCATGACCATGGGCAGCGCTGTCAGAGAACTTCAGTTTATGGACGACGGAAGCACCGTATCTCAAGTAGCAGACGCTGCTGCAGCTGCCCTTTTAAGAGGCGCAAGAGGAAATTCCGGCGTTATTCTTTCGCTGCTTTTCAGAGGTTTCTCAAAGGCTCTAAAGGGAAAGACCGAGGCGGACTGCCACGACCTTGCAAATGCTCTGTCACTTGGCGTAAAGGGTGCTTACAAGGCGGTAATGAACCCTACTGAGGGTACTATACTTACAGTTTCAAGGCTTGCGGCGGAAAAAGCTGCCGAGATCGTTGATTCAGCAGAAAGCGAAGCTGCGCTGTGGAGTGAGATCTGCGATGAAGCGGACAAGGCTCTTGCGCAGACTCCCGAAATGCTCCCTGTTCTGAAAAAAGCAGGCGTTGTTGACGCAGGCGGAAAGGGTCTTATCGTTATATGGCGTGCTATGCTGGAGGTTTTCAGCGGCGGCAAGGCTGTTACAGGCGAAAGCACTTCCGCTTCTTCCGCAAAGACCGCTGTGGGCGATTTTGACGAGGAGATAAACTTTACTTACTGCACCGAATTTATCGTAAACAAGTCCGCAGGCTGCCCCGACGCTTCAAGGCTCAGAGCCTTTCTTGAAACTATCGGCGACTGCGTTGTTGCCGTTGACGATGACGACATTATCAAGGTACACGTTCACACCGACCACCCCGGAAAGGCTATTGAAGAGGGCATACTTTTCGGTGCGCTTACCAACCTTAAAATAGACAATATGCGCCGTCAGCACGAAAACAAGGCTAAAGAAGCTGCGGCTATGAAGGTTCAGAAATTCACTCCTGCCGCCCCCGAAAAGCCTTACGGCTTCGTTGCGGTATCCTCAGGCAGCGGTATTGAGGAGCTTTTCCGCAATCTTGGCGCAGACTGCATCGTTACGGGCGGTCAGACTATGAACCCATCAACCGATGATATTCTTCAAGCTATCCTTGCAACACCTGCGGAAACGGTGTTCGTTCTTCCCAACAATAAGAACATCATTATGGCTGCGGAACAGGCTGTAAAGCTTGCCGACAGGCGTGTATGCGTGCTTCAGACAAAGACCATTCCCCAGGGAATGACGGCTATGCTGAACTTTGACCCCGAAGCTGATTTTGAAAGCAACCGTCTTAATATGTCCAAGGCTATCGAAGGCGTTTCCACGGGACTTGTTACCTTTGCCGCAAGAGACAGCGATTTTGACGGCAGGGAGATCAAAAAGGGCGAGATACTTGGCATGGAAAACGGCAAACTTGCCATCACCGACAGGGACGTTACAAAGGCTGCGTACAAGCTGATAAAGAAGATGGTCAGCGGCGACACGGGCTTTATCACCATTATTTACGGCGCAGACGTTACCGACGAAAGCGCAGAGGCTTTGCAGGATCTTGTACAAAACAAGTTCGGCGACAAGGCTGAAATCATGATGATAAACGGCGGACAGCCTGTGTATTACTACATTATTTCAGTTGAATAAATTTGCATAAATGCGGTACAGAGAAACACGGCAGCATTTTCCCGATATTCTCTGTACCGCTTTTTTGCTGCTGTTACAAACAATAACAAATCAAAATATTGTAAGAGACGGGGATTCCGTCCCGATTTAATCAAATTCGGCGCAAACGGGACGGGAAACCCGTCCCCTACACAAATTATTCCATTTAGCGAAGCCCCCATAATTCCGCATTTCGCATTCCGAATTCCGAATTTAAAATGAATACCACTCACCATAAATGACTAAAATAAATACAGGGTGGTATTTTATGGACGGATTTAATATAAAGCACAAGGGACTTTGTATTTTTGGCGCAGCCGCTGTGCTTGCCGCAGTTATCAACCCCGATCTGTTCATCGGCTTTTTAAAGTCTGCGGCAACGGTACTGCGGCCCGTTATAATAGGAATGACGGCGGCGTTTGTTATAAACAGACCCATATGCGGCATTTTTGAGCTTTTTGTCAAGGCGGCGGACAAAGCGGCGGAAAAGTCCTGCCTTAAACCCTGCACACCTTTGCGGAGCATAACAAAAACAGGTGTAGCCTACGGCGCAGGACGCAGGAGAATACTGTGGGCGGCGGCTGTTGCAACGGGTTACGCTTTGCTTATTGCGGCGGCGGCAGGGATAATATGGTTTATCGTTCCCCAGCTTATCGAAAGCACAAAAATACTTGTTGCCAACGCCGATATTTACCGTGAAAAGTTTATGACCTACTACAAAGCGGCGGAGGAACGTGACGTTCTGGGCATTCTCCCCTTTATTACCTCGGCGCTTGCAAAAATAGGAGAAGCAGTACCCTCAATGCTTGCAGGAGTTTACGGCAAAACTGCGGATATTATCTCCTGCCTTACCGACTGCATTATCGGCATCGTTATTTCCGTGTACATTCTTATTGACAAGGAGCGGCTGAGAGAAGTTGTAAAGCGCACCGCAGGACATATAATGAGCGCCGAGACCTTCGGCAGATACGCTTCCCTTTACCGCACGGTATACGACGTTTTTTCACGGTTCGTAAGCGGACAGGTGACGGAAGCGGCGATACTGGGCGTGCTTTGCTATATAGGAATGAAGCTGTTCCGTTTTGAATATGCGCTGCTCATAAGCGTTATTATCGGTGTAACGGCGCTTATACCTGTTGTAGGGGCAATTGTCGGAACTGTACCCTGCGCTTTTCTGCTGTTTCTTGTGAAGCCGATCTCGGCGGTATGGTTCATTGCGTTTATCATTATTTTGCAGCAGATAGAAAACAACTTTATTTACCCGAAGGTAGTCGGCAAAAGCATGGGTCTGCCGCCGCTGCCCGTACTGCTTGCAATACTTATAGGCGCTAAAATAGGCGGCGCTGCAGGAATACTGCTTGCAGTACCTCTGACGGCTGTTATCTACGGCGTATTCAACGAAAAAGTTATGAAAACAGATGAAAAATGTGCTTCTCACTCAGACTAAGCGTTTGCACAGGAAGTAAAAATGTGATATAATTTTCTTAGAAAATCAAAAAGGGTGAAGCAGTATGATGTTAAATAAAGCCGTAATTATCCCCGATTCATTTAAAGGCACACTTTCCTCGGTACGGGTCTGCGAAATTATCGAAAAAAGCATAAAAGCGCACTTTCCCGAATGTGAAACCGTATCTGTCCCCTTTTCCGATGGCGGAGAGGGCTTTGCGGAGTGTATGACAAAAGCCTGCGGCGGAAAAATGCTTGAAATGACGGGCAAGGGGTCTTTTTTCGAGGACATAAAATGCCGTTTCGGACTTATTGACGGCGGAAAAACAGCGGTCATTGAAACTGCGGAGGCTGCAGGTATAACTCTTGCCGCAGGACGGCTTGACCCCGAAAAAACCACCACCTACGGCGTTGGACTTATGATAAAGCAGGCTTACGAAGCAGGCTGCAGGAATGTTCTGCTGGGTCTCGGCGGTTCCTGCACCAATGACGGGGGCTGCGGTGCTGCTGCGGCTCTCGGGGCAAGATTTTTTACCAAAGGCGGCAAGGAATTTATCCCCGTGGGCGGAACTCTTGAGGAAATTGAGCGCATTGAGCTTCCGCAGAACTTCCCCCATATAAGCATCACGGCAATGTGCGACGTTGACAGTCCTTTATACGGTGAGAACGGTGCCGCATACATATTCGCACCGCAAAAAGGCGCTTCTCCGGACGCTGTAAAACGGCTTGACAAGGGTCTGCGGCATCTTGCGGACAAGATCTCGGAATGTCTCGGCAAAGACGTAAGCAGCATCAGGGGCGGCGGTGCGGCAGGCGGTCTCGGAGCGGGAGTATGCGCATTTATGAACGGAACGCTCAAAGGCGGCACGGCGGCTGTTCTTGAAGCTGTAAGATTCCGTGAAATTATCAAAGGTGCAGATATTATTTTCACGGGCGAGGGCAAAATAGACAGTCAGAGCGCCCGTGGAAAGGTCATAAGCGGCGTTGCTTCGGCAAGCGGAGGGATACCCGTGATCGCCTTTACGGGAGGTATTGACGGGGATATTTCTGCGCTGTACGGAATGGGACTTACCGCCGCTTTTGCAATAAACACCATGCCGGAGGAGCTTGCTTCAAGCGCACCGAAAAGCGCCGCAAACCTTGAAGCAACGGCAGACAACGTCATGCGGCTGCTCTCCTGCTGAGTTCCTTTGCAAAATTGCATTTTTTGCATATTTATATGTATCATTAACAAAAAATTAATACACTTTTCAGCTATATATGGTAAAATAAACATATATAATTTACTCTTAAATTTTCCGCAATTTTCGGAGGATAACTGCATAAATGTTTAAGCTGATAAAACGACTTCTTAATACAAATATACGCACAAAGCTGGTAGTAATGTGCATCGTGGTTATTGTGCCTGTTTTCGCCGCCGGCATTTACCTTATTTTAAATACTGTAAATCTTCTTCAGGAAAACATAGTTAACGAAGCTTTCAGCGACGCAGACGCACTCAAGACCCGTCTTAAAGACACTCTCTACACCACCTCAGCCGCCGCTGAAAGAATATATCTTGACGAGGATATAAATGCTCTCCTTAACAACGATTTTGCCAATGAAAGCGACTACAGAAATTATTACAGGAACCACAAGACCGTTGCAAACTATCTTAACGCTTATTCCCAGATAGTGGATATAACCTTCTACATAGACAAGGAAAATTTCCTTTACAACACCGATTTCAGGCGCATAACAAGCGAGATACGCAGTTCCTACTGGTTCGACGACGCTATGAAATACAGCACTCCCCGTTGGCAGGTACTTAAAAGCCCCAACGACGGTTCCTACTACCTGAGTTATATCCGTCAGGTCTATGCAAATGACGGAAGTTCCCTTGGCGCAATGGTCGTTTATGTAAGCCCCGAATGGATAGAGGGACTTATGAAGGACGAAATTTTCAACGTGATCTTTGCTGTTCAGAACGGAATGGTTTTTTACAGCAATATGGAGGGCTACGAGCTTGGAAAGGTGTTCATCTCCCCCGATTTTGACATCAGCAAGAGCGTTCCCGACAATATGGAGCTTTCCGATGAATGTCCTCTTACCAAAAACGGTTATACCATTGCTTCCTGCTTCGATTACGAAAACACGGGCAATCTTTTTCAGATATATCTTGTAAAGCCTTATGCTCTTGTAACAGGCGCTACAAAGGAGCTTAGCCTTGGATATATATGGTATATGACGCTGTGTTTCCTTCTTTCAATGCTTATAGCCGTTCTTTTAACCGCATATTTTGTGCGCAGAATAAAGTTCCTCAGAGATCAGATGCACAAGGTCGCTATAGGTGATTTCCGCCTTGACGAGCAGATAAACGGCGACGACGAGATAAACGAGCTTTACAGAGACCTGCAGATAATGGTAAAAAGTATGCAGCAGCTTATCAACGAGGCTTACGAGGCAAAGATACAGTCGGAGACCTTTAAGCTGAATCAGATGGAGGCTGAATTCAAGACCCTTGCGAGCCAGATAAATCCCCATTTCCTTTACAACACCCTTGAAACCATACGAATGAAAGCATATGTCAACAACGACAAGGAAACCGCAGACCTTGTAAAGAAGCTGGGCAAATTTATGCGCCGCTGTCTTGAAGTAAAAAACAGTATGGTCACGCTTGAATCGGAGCTGGAATTTACAAAAAGCTATCTTGAGCTTCAATCCGCAAGATTCGGTGACAGAGTATCCTACACCATTGAAAATGAAGTGGATCCTCAGTATAAGATACTTCCGCTCATTATACAGCCTATCGTTGAAAATGCTTTCGTTCACGGCATTGAAAGCAGCAAATCCAACGGCGTGATAAAGATCAAAATAGGCTATAAGAAAGACAATGTTGTTATTGAAGTAATAGACAACGGACAGGGTATCCCGGACGATAAAATGTCCGAGCTGAGATGGAAGCTGGAGGAAAATGACACCTCTTCCGGCAAGAGCATCGGTCTTACCAACGTAAACAAGCGTATAAAAATGTATCACGGGGAAAGCTACGGGCTGACCTTTTCCAGCGAAACGGGCAAAGGCACAAGAGTGCGCATAACTCTGCCCAAGGACGTAGAGGGCGAAGATACCGCCGGAAAAGAGCTTGCCGAAAAGGAAAGCATTAACGATTAAGACGGAAAGGAAGATAATATGCTTAAAGTTATTCTTATAGATGATGAGCCTAACGTCCGCCAGGGAATAAAAATGATGATACCCTGGGAAGAACTTGACCTTTGCGTTGTGGCAGAGGGTGAAGACGGAGACGACGGGCTTAACAAGATACTTATAAACGACCCGGATATTATTATTGCAGACGTAAAAATGCCCGGAATGACGGGTATTCAGATGATAGAAGCTGCACAGAAAAGTGGTTTCGGCGGAAAAGCTGTTATCCTTTCCGGCTACTCCGATTTTACATATGCAAAAGAGGCTATGGCGCTGGGTGTAAAGCAGTTCATACTTAAGCCTGTTGACGAGGACGAGCTTATAAGCTGCCTTAAAAACCTGCATGACGAGATTCTTGCGGAGCAGGACAGCACCATAAAGCTGCAGAAGGGCAGCGAGTACATAAGCGAACAGTTCATAAGAAGCCTGCTTCTCGGCGACGCAGACAAAAACAGCAATGAATTTGCCGCATACAATACCTTTGACAAATTCTGCGTTGCGCTCATAAGCTCCGTTTCCGACAATTTCAGCAGCGGCAAGGCTGTTCTGCTTGACATGGTGCGAAAGCAGCTTTCGGAATTTGAAAACACCGATGTTATATCAATTGACCTGAGCGGTATGCTTGCGGCGGTATTCAAGGGCAGGAACGATGGCGAGGTACGGGAATGTCTGAATAAAATAAGCCTTTCATACCACGGCAGAGTTTTTATAACCATAGGCGACTCCGTTTCAAGCGCAGACGGCATTGCAGCCTCCTACCGCTCCGCAGACGGGCTTTACAGCAACAGATTTCTGTATCTGCACTATGGGGTCATATCTTCATCTGACGTTAAGGAACGCAGCACGGAGCCTACTGTTCCCTTAGACAGCTTCGGCAAGCAGATATTCACCTTTATGGAGATAAACGACTCCGCACGGATAGAAAGCTGCCTTGCGGAGCTTCAGAATGCACTCTGCCGCAGCTCCTACACTCCCGAAAAGATAAAAGTTGTCTGCATAACAACGGTACTCAACATAAAATCGCTTATAGTAAAAAGCGTAGGCGAGAAAAAAGCGGAGCAGTTCCATGATGAAGCTATGATAGGTCAGATAGGCACCCTTAACAGCCTGCACGAGATAATCGAGCTGATGAAAAAGGAATTCACCGAGGTTTCGGACACACTTTACGGCAAAACCACAAAAAGCACAATGGAGCGTGTTGTACAGTACATTCATGCCAACTACAATCAGGAGCTTCGCCTTGAAATGCTTGCCAACATATTCGGCTACAACAGCGCATATCTCGGCAAGGTATTCCACCAGTATATGGGCGACAACTTCAACAACTACCTTGACCGCATAAGGATAACGGAGGCCAAGCGGCTCCTTGCCATGGACGAGTACAAGGTATACGAAGTGGCGGAAAAGGTGGGATATACCAATATCAATTATTTCCACAACAAGTTCAAGAAGTATGTTGGAGTAAGTCCGCTCAACTATAAGAAATCCTGTAAGGGAGAAAGTGCGGCAGAAGACGACAGCGCCGAGGACGAGCAGGAATGAACAAATTTCTGCCCTACCAGCGAAGCGATAATGAGATTCCAAAGGGACGAGTCCCTTTGGCGAGGATTTTTAAGGGCGAGAAGCCCTTAAATCGCTCTCCGCAGAGAGCGAAATCCCCTAAAGTCGGGCATAACGCATTGTAACAGCAAAAGCAAATAAAGTAACGAATCCAAAGGCGCAATTCACATCAACCAAGTAAAGTGTCATATAACACAAAACTTGCGGAACCGACTTATGTGAATTGCGCCTATTTCTATCCCGTACAAACAAACTACCCCTCGCAGGAAAATGTAAGGAGCGCAGCGACGAGCATTTTCCTGCGACACGGCAAATTTAATGCAGAATTCGGAATTATTGGCGTTTTACCTTAATATTCCGTGCAATAAAATCGGGCGCACACTGTGCGCCCCTACCAAAAAATGCAAAAAATGCTGATTTTGTGCGAAAAACTACCGCAAAATATGCTGTGTCGGATAAAATGTCCGTCGCTCCGCTCCGCACATTTTATCCGAGGGTACTTTATCTTGATATGTAAGAATAGGCGCAATTCACATTTAGTTGGTTACGCAGATTTTGTGATATACAAAACTTTGCTTGGTTCCTCTTCTTGATGTGAATTGCGCCTTTGGATTTGCTGCTTTGTTTGCTTTTCTTTGCGTTGCGCCATAGTTTTGGGGTGTTTCGCTCTCTGCGGAGAGCGACAAGGGGACGCTGTCCCCTTGACCCCTGCCACCCTTTGAAAAGCGTGGACGTAAACTTTAGTCCGCTTCGCGGTTGGGTTTTAATTTCCCACTTCAATGCTTATCTCATTGAACTTATCAAGAATATCGTCTATTCCCGTTTTCGCTTTCTCTTCTCCCGAGAAATCCATAATGGCATTACCCGAATGCATCATCACAAGTCTGTTTCCGTACTCTACGGCAAATCTCAGGTTATGTGTTACCATCAAGGTCGTAAGCTGTTTTTCCTTCACTATCTTATCTGTTATCTCCATAAGCGTTTCGGAGGATTTCGGGTCAAGGGCGGCGGTATGCTCGTCAAGGACAAGGAGCTTTATATCCGTCATTGTTGCGATTATAAGGGCAAGCGCCTGTCTTTGTCCTCCGCTCAATGCGCCAACCTTTACGCCCATTCTGTTTTCAAGTCCCATTCCGCACTGCTCCAGCAGGGTCTTGTAATAGTCGATACGCTTTTTATTTATTACGGGACCAAGTCCGAAAGGCTTATTCTTATTATCGGAAAGCGCCATATTTTCAAGTATGGTAAGGCTTCCGCAGGTACCCATTTTGGGATCCTGAAGAACACGGCCGATAAACTTCGCTCTTTTATACTCGCTCATGCCCGTAATATCCGTTCCGTCAAATATAACGGAGCCGCCGTCGGGGGTCATTGTTCCGCAGGCAAGGTTAAGCAAGGTGGTCTTGCCGCTTCCGTTTGAGCCTACTACCGAAACAAAGTCGTTTTTATTAACGTGAAAGGTGAAGCCGCTGAAAAGGTTGTTTTCGTCCACAGTTCCGGCGTTGAAGGTCTTGGTTATATTATTTAGCTCTAACATTTGCAGCCCTCCTTTTTCCGTTTCCGAAGCTGTTGCTGAAAACAAGCGCAAGCGTGAAGATTATTGCCATGAGCAGCTTTAAATATTCCGTAGGAAGTCCCAGTGCAAGCGCAACGGACAGGCAGCCCTTATAAAGCACGGAACCGAGAATTACCATTGTTGTTGCTTTCATAAAGGAAACCTTCTTGAACACGCTTAGACCGATAATTACCGATGCAAGTCCAAGAACTACCATTCCAACGCCCATCTGCTGGTCGGCGGAGCCTTTGGACTGGGCGATTACGCTTCCCGAAAGAGCCGCAAAGCCGTTTCCTATAGCAAGACCGAGTATCTTTGAAACTCCGCTGGGCTGTCCGAGCATTGTTACGAAGCGTTCATTGTCGCCTGTTGCTCTGAGAAGAAGTCCCGACTTGGTTTTAAGGTAAAGGTCAAGCAGGACCTTGCAGACTATAACAAGGACAAGGGAAACTATTGTTGTTCTCAGGTAATATCCGCCTATGCTTTCGGGGATAAGTGCGCTGAAAGCGGTGTTGAATATTGTACCCTTGTTGAAAAAGGTCGCAATAGCCTTTCCGCCCGTGCCGCCGTAAAGAAGCACAAGGTTTACCGACAGGCAGGCTGTATAAATAAGTATTCCGCAGAGCAGAGGACGTATTTTCAGCTTAACGTGCAGCAGACCCGTTACCGTTCCTGCCACCATACCTGCGGCAAACGCTATCAAAAGGCACAGCCACGGATTTACCCCGTTCATAATAAGGATACCCGTCAGTATTGCGCCCATAGGGAACGTTCCGTCTACCGAAAGGTCGGGGAAATCAAGAATGCTGTATGTGATATAAAGTCCCAGCGCAAGAATTGCATACATAAGTCCCTCTTCAAGGGTAACTATACATATATTGAGCAGTACACTCATATTATACCTCCGATTTTTTCAATGTGGAATTTGGAAAGTTGAAAGTGGAATTATTATTTCCTCTTTTATTGCTTGTTAAATCAAACTCTGCAAGGTATCACAGTCCTTGATTTAACAAGCAATTGCACAGGGCAGCAAAATTGCCGCCCCATGCAAAAGCGTTACTGTTAAATTATTCGGCAGCTGTTGCTGTTGTTACCTTTTCTGCGTTTTCATAGCCTGCGGGAAGCTCGATGCCGAACTGAGCCATAACGTCCGTATTGACTACGGGAGTACCCTCGGAGATCGTACCTACTGCCATTGTGGAGGGGTCTGTGCCCTTAAGCACTTCTACACCCATTTCTGCGGTCTTTTTGCCGAGAGTGATGTAATCAATGCTTATGGAAGCGATGCAGCCGTTGTTTACCTGTTCGATCTCGGAGCCGTAAACAGGAACGCCTGCTGCGTTAGCCTTTTCAAGAAGAACGGAAAGGTTGCTTACAACGTTGTTATCGGTAAAGTTGTTGATGCAGTCAACCTTTGAAGCAAGCGTTGCTGCAGCCTGAGGAATATCCGCAGCGCCCTGAACGCCCTGAGATTCGATCTTGATGCCTGCTGCGGAAGCAAGCTCTTCAAGAGTTGCAAGCTGTGAAACGGAGTTTGCTTCGGAGGTCGTATAAAGAACGCCGATAGTCTTTACATCGGGCTGCATAGCCTGAATGAGAGCAAGCTGTGCGTCAAGGTCAAGAACGTCGGATGTACCTGTGCAGTTCTTTGAACCCTTATCCATGCTTTCAACAAGACCTGCTGCAACGGGGTCGGAAACTGCGCAGAAGATAACGGGGGTCTGGGAATTCTGTGTTGCGGCGTAAGCGGAAACAGCCGCAGGAGTAGCTATTGCAAAAATAAGGTCGTAATTCTTGGAAGCCATATTCTTTGCGATAGTGTCACAGGTAGCGGAATCAAAGTTGCCATCCTGACGGTCGATAGTGATCTTGTCGGCAAATTCGCTTGCCTTAAGTCCTTCCTCAATGCCTGCATAGCAGTTGTCAAGGGAGGGGTGGCTTCCGAACTGGATAACGCCGATAGTGTAGCTGTCCTTATCGGCAGAAGCGCTGCCGGAGGAGCTGTTGTCTGCAGCTGTATTTGAACAGCCTGCGCACATAAGTGCCATTGCGGCTGTCAAAGCGGCAGCCATGATCTTTTTCATTTTCATACTAAAATCTCCTTAAAAACAATATATTTCAAACGGTATAAGCCGTAAGAAAGCAAAATAAAAAAGTCCTGTCCCCAAAATCATGGGACAAGACTATATCCTGCGGTACCACCCATATTCGCCCTAAAAAGGCGCTCTCGGCGAATACATATCAAGCAATATGTATATCCATGCTGTAACGTGCACAAACGTCGCTCCTACTGAAGCCGAAGCCCTTTCGGTTAGCCCTCACGGATCCATTCAATAAGGTGTGCGCACCGCCCTTTCACCGACAGGCGGCTCTCTGAAGCGCATTGACCGAACCTACTAATCCCGTTCATCGGTTTATAAAAGCATATTAGCACATAAATTCCGATTTGTCAAGGGTTTTTAAGTTTTTTGATGTTTTTTCGCATATATCCTGCCAGCTGCAGCCGCCGCACACACTTCCAAGCTTTCCAGCGGCAATTATTTTTTCATAAACTGTTCCTGCAAAATCGCTCCAGCGCATTTTATCCCCTGCCGAAAAGCCGCAAAGCTCCAGCACGGCTTTGTCGTAGCTATCCGTCTTGCCGGAAGAATCGCAGACGCCCTCCTTGTTGTGTGGACAGCAGCGGCAGATGTCGTCCGCTCCGTCGGCAAGGGTTATTTCGGGGTCATCCTTCTTCATAACGCCGATAATCTCTGTCATATTTTCGGTAAATTCCCTGCTGTAGCCCTTACCCTCGAAAAAAGCGGTGCAAAGTCCGTGGTGGGGACGTATCTTAAAGCTTGACATATTTGCCCAGCCTTTTTGTAAGCAAAATTGCGCAGGCGATCTTTACTGCATCGGGGATAATGAACGGGAAAACGCACCAGCCGAGAGCGGTAGTAAGACCGATAGCGCCTGTGTTCTTTGCATAAACAAACATAAACCACGCAGTTCCGAAAGCGTAGCAGATAAGAAGTCCCACAGCCATTGCGATTATCATAACGGGCAGCTTATCGCCGAAAGCCTTGGTGATTATCCAGTAAGCAATTGCGGAAAGCAGGAATCCGAGTATGTAGCCGCCCGTAGAGCCGAACAGAACGCCTACGCCTCCCGAAAAGCCTGCAAAAACGGGAACGCCTACTGCGCCGAGTATGATATACACCAGAACGGCAAAGGTTCCCCTCTTACCTCCGAGAAGACCAAGCGCACAGAACACGCCGAAGGTCTGGAGTGTGAACGGTACCGTTGTGGGTATAGATATCCACGAACATACTGCGATTATTACCGCCATAAGTGCTGTAAAGGCAAGTTCCTTTGCAGTAAAAAAGTTCTTTTTCACTTCGGGAGAAGCTATCTCCCCTGTTGTTTCAACGTTGTTTTGCATAAAGATCCTCTTCCTTTCCTTTGATACAAACGTTAATCCGTCTGAATCATGATCCGTACAAATTATAACATCATTTTTTAGCATTGTCAACCCTAAAAGATGTTTTGGTTGACAATCTAAACATATTTAACCTTTGCTATACAAACTCTTAAAATTGTCCCTTGAAAAAATGAAAAAGATGTGCTATTATATTTCTCATAAAGACGGCGTTTTGCCGCTTCATTAAAGAAAGGACGACTTACAATATGAAAGAAATACTGAAAAAACGCAAAACCTCGGTCATTCTTGCCTCAATAATAACCATTGCCCTGGGAATAGTGCTTATTATAAAGCCTGTGGGAGCAACGGTGATGATATGCAGGGTAGCAGGATTTCTGCTGCTTATGAGCGGCTTGTTCGTTACAGGCTCTTATTTCCTTAATATGTCGGAACATATAGGCGGAGCAACGCTGATAACGGGACTTATACAGCTTGCCCTTGGTCTGTGGGTCACTCTCCGCTCGGAAAATTTCGTACAATTTCTGACGGTCGTTATAGGATTTGTGGTGCTTGTTCACAGCTTCGGATTTTTCCAGAATGCCTTTGAACTTAAACATTTTGGATACAAATTCTGGTGGCTGATACTTGTCATAGCCGTAATAATGCTTTTATTCGGAATAATCACGGTAGCTGCGCCCTTCGGAACAGTAGCCCTTACTATGACTTTGGCAGGAATAAGCCTTGTTTTTGACGGTATCTCCTCTGCTATAGCCGTATGGAAAGTGGACAAGTTTGTCCGCAGCGTCCGTGAAGCCGCAAAGGGAAATGTTATTGAAACAAACGGTGAGGATATAAGCTGAAAATAACTGAATAGGCATAAAAAGCACCGCCCTTGGTAATATTTTTCCAAGGGCGGTTTTATTACTTCTTTATAAAATTGTACCAGTAAGCCGGCATTGCAACGACCCCTATGCAGACTATCATATATCCCCAGCCGATCTTTTTGTCGTGGGTAATGTACAGGTTTTTCCAGTTGTACACAAGATATGTAATAACTGCCGCAATGTAAAACAGAACTGCTGCGGCAAGAATTATTGATCCTGCGTTATAAAGCCCTGCCATGCTGTCCGGAAGCGCATCGTACCCGTATTTTTCAAGCTCGGAATATACAATTTTATTTACCGTCAGCCCTGCAATAAACAAAACCGCAGGCAGCACCGACAGTATCCCCATTATTATCCTTTTCACAAGATCCCCCGTCTGTCATTGATCAAACTTTAAGCTTTCCGTAAAGAATAACGGGCGTTCTCCGCTATCGTAAATCTTCTCCGATGAAAGCAGCCTCATTGTGCCGTCGCTGTTGTCGGAAAGGGTGTATTTTACGGTAAACGCCTTGGAAAGGAATATCGTATCGGCATACCAGTCAATGACAACCGTATGCACACCGTTATCCTCATCGTAATGCTCGCTTTCCAGCGTTGCATAGCCCCAGCTGTACTTTAAAATGTTGTTTTTAAGTGTATCATCTCCGGCGTTATAAAGAGTGATACCGGTAAAGTCCAGTTCGGTTATTCCCAGCAGCTTTTCTGCGCTTTCCTTAAGCCACTCTGCGGAATAGCTCATTTCGCTGTCCGTCAGACTGCCGTTACCATCAAAATAGTTGCAGAATTCAAGAAGATTGCACACAAGCCTTTCCTTTTCTATCTTATTATTCACGCTGTCACGGTCGGGAACCATATCATCGCCGCATATCCAATCGAAAGCTGATGTATAGGCATAGCACATTTTTACTGCGCTGCTTGCGTCCAGGCTGTCAACGCTGTCGGCAAGGATAGTTTTTTTCTCCGCACCCTCAGGAGCAAAATAGGAGAAATAGGACTTATCCGTATCGGAAACATCAAGGAGCCAAACGTTCTCCCCTACGGGAAAAATCTCGCTGGAGCTTTCCGAAATATTCATTTTGATCTTAAACGTGTAAATTTTATCGTTATCCTGAAAATTTCCGCTGTTTTCATAATCGGAGAAGTCAATAATTTCCCAATCGGTAAGACATACCCCGTCCAGAAAACTGTAAGCGCTTAAAGAACGTGCTCCGCCATACTGCACAAGCACATCGTGATCATGATAAAGAAAACCGTCCATAAACTCGGAAACAATAGTCTCCGCCTGTCTGAACCGCTCGGACGTTCCCCCGTTTTCCTTATCCTTGTTTTCCGAAATATCCACCGAAGCAGAATTATTGTCTGAAACATTATATGCGGCTGAACCAGTATTTTCGGCAGAAAGCCCGTCGGTGGGAACACAGCCCGTACCCATAAATCCGAAGGCAACAACAGCACCAAGCACCGCACCTGCCCTTGCAGACATTAAATCACCTCATGGAAAAAATTAGTATAAAGCCGTATGACTTTTTCAATGTGATTTTATTATATCACAGTTATCGCAAATAGTCAATTTAAAACGGCGTTTAATTTAATTTTCACTAAATTTTCAAAAAAACAAAAAGCTGCCCGTTTTTTATCACGGACAGCCTGAAATTTTAGTTTCCGGCGGTTTATTCATTGTCACCGTCTTCATAGTTTGTCAGACCGTAGGAAAGGGTCATGATACTGTCGCCGAGATGAACGTTCTCAACGATAATATCCTTATGGGATACCTTCAGGTCGTAATGGCTGAAATTCCAGAACGCTTTTATTCCCAGCGCTATCAGCTTATCCGCAAGCTCCTGAGCTGCAGCCTTTGGAATACAGAGTATGGCGATCTCCGGCTGCTCACTTTTGAAAAACTCCTCCATACGGCTTATGGGCATAACGTTCAGTTCGGAGACCTTCTCGTTTTCCTTACGCAGGTCGCTGTCGAAAATACCGATAAGGTTCCAGCCGTATTCCTTGAAATTCATATGGCTTGCAATGGCCTTGCCAAGATTTCCTGCGCCGAAAAGTACGGCTTTGTAACCGCGGTCTATGCCGAGTATCTTGCCTATTTCATCACGCAGCTCCACCAGATTGTAGCCATAGCCCTGCTGACCGAAGCCGCCGAAGCAGTTAAGATCCTGCCTTATCTGAGAAGCCGTCAGCGACATTCTTTCCGCAAGCTCTCCCGACGAGCTTCTCACTATTCCCTGTTTGACAAGCTCGCCGATAAACCTGTAATATCTTGGCAGCCGCTTTATTACAGACGTTGAAATTTCAGATTTTTTTGACTTAGGCATTTACACTTTTCTCCCCGTAATTATCAAAAGAAATTACATAAGCTTTGCAAGACGCTCATTTATAGCCTTGAGGAATTCCTCGGAATCCACCTTTTTCTTGTTTGGAATGGAGGAAAGAGCTTCAAGGTCGCCTGTCATAACGCCTTCTTCAATAGTCTGAATTGTAGCCTTTTCAAGATTGTCAGCATACTTTACAAGTGCGTCGTTCTTGT
>JBJEQN010000124.1:18537-30566 GCA_051881775.1 Oscillospiraceae bacterium
TTCAAGATTGTCAGCATACTTTACAAGTGCGTCGTTCTTGTCCAGTTCGCCTCTCTTGCGGAGCGCTCCCGACCATGCGAAGATAGTTGCAACGCTGTTTGTGGAGGTCTTTTCGCCCTTGAGGTACTTGTAATAATGGCGCTGAACGGTGCCGTGAGCAGCTTCATACTCGTAAACTCCGTCGGGAGAAACGAGAACGGAGGTCATCATTGCAAGGCTTCCGTAAGCTGTTGCTACCATATCGGACATAACGTCGCCGTCATAGTTCTTACAAGCCCAGATATATCCGCCGTTGGAACGGATAACTCTTGCAACTGCGTCGTCGATAAGAGTATAGAAATATTCTATGCCAAGCTCTTCAAACTTAGCCCTATATTCATTTTCGTAAATTTCAGCAAAAATATCCTTGAAACGGTGGTCGTACTTTTTGGAAATTGTGTCCTTTGTAGCGAACCAAAGATCCTGCTTTGTGTCAACGGCAAAGTTGAAGCAGGCTCTTGCAAAGCTGGAAATGGACTTGTCGGTGTTGTGCAGACCCTGGATAATGCCGTCTGTACCCTTGAAATCGTGAATAAGGGCTCTTTCCTCGCTGCCGTCCTTCTTTGTAACAACAAGCTCTGCCTTGGAGCCTTCTTCAACACGAAGCTCGGTGTTCTTGTAAACATCGCCGTAAGCGTGACGGGCAATTGTGATAGGCTTAGTCCATGTAGGGATATAAGGAGTGATGCCGTTAACGATAATAGGAGTACGGAAAACTGTGCCGTCAAGTATTGCTCTGATAGTGCCGTTAGGAGATTTCCACATTTCCTTAAGGTTGTACTCTGTCATACGGGCAGCATTAGGAGTAATGGTTGCGCACTTTACAGCAACGCCGTACTTCTTTGTAGCCTCTGCAGAATCAATTGTGACCTGATCGTTGGTCTCGTTTCTGTGTTCAAGACCGAGATCATAATATTCTGTGTTAAGGTCAACATAGGGCAGGATGAGAATGTCCTTTATCCACTTCCAGATAACTCTGGTCATTTCATCTCCGTCCATTTCAACGAGGGGGGTAGTCATTTTGATCTTTTCCATAAAAAATCCTCCTTAATGCGGAATACAAACCGCAATTTTTTAGTTTACGCAAGGACAATAAATTTAAGTATTCCAAGTATCAGCATATGAAGCGGATAGAAAACGTAGAAAAACCACTTGTTGAACTTTCCGCCCCTGCCCTTTTCTCCGCTGTAAAAGTAAAGCGGTACAAGAGCAAGAAGAACGCTGAAGTTGAACAGATATTCCGTAACCGCTTGGTTCATCATCACATCAAAAATCAGAAATATAATTACTATGCTTGAAACCGCAAAAGCGATAGCCTGCTTTTTAAAATCTCCTCTGAAACAGTCGAACAGCAGTATCCACACCACCGCAAAAACAGGCCAGTCACCGATAATTGATATGGCGCACAGCATAAATACCATAAATCCCCTGATAAGAGGCGGTATTTTTTCGTCATGTACAATGATAAGCGCCCAAAGTCCCAGGAAAAAGGTGAATATTACTCCCTGCATTGGAAATACCCAGGGTTTTCCGTCAGTAATTCCGAAAGGCAGCTGCCCTGTTTCCATATAAACAAATGGTATCCATGAAAGCAGCGCAAAAATACCAAGCCTGAGCATATATTTTTTTACGTTTCTTGTGTAATGATAGCCCTCGGCGATAAAATAGCACATTATTGGAGCGGTCATTCTGCCGATTATGTGCATTATCTGTCCGAGAACGGAATATGTGTCAACAAAGCACCACGCAATATGGTCTATAAGCATTGCTGCAGCCGCAATATACTTGATAACGTCCGAATTAAGCTTTTTGCCGCTCACGGGAGCAGATAAAGACGTACTGTTTTCGCCCATTGACTGACCTCATTTCTTAACTGTTTCTATCATAAGTGCAATGCCCGTGCCGGCAACCGTTCCCCCTAAAACAAAGGGAATAACCATACCCTGCCATTCGCCTAATATCAAGCCGGAAATGCCGCCAAGGACAACGCCGAGAAGAATATTTTTTATGCGGCTGTCATGAGCGGAGCTTTTTTCGTCCGCCCATTTCTTGCAGTTAAGAAGCCTGTCTCCGTCATCTCCCGTTTCCGGGTCGTAGGAGTAATCAAGCAGCATCTCACAGGGAAACTCGCCGCAAAGTCCGCAGTGCTCGATTTCTTTTTCTTCGCAGCATGACTTTATCTCGCACTTTTCTCCCCAGTAGCCGTCCGTCATTTCAAGACAGCCGGAGCAGCCGTATTCTTCTTTAAGGCTGCACTTGCCGCAGTCAAGACCGCATTTGGAGCAGCACATTTTTATTTAAGGCTTTCTCTTGTATAATCGAGAAGTCCGCCTGCAAGGATAATATCCTTTGTTCTGCCTGTAAGCTCGCAGAGAACGGGTATTTCATCGCCTGTTGTTTTATTCTTTATCGTAAGCTGTGTTTCACCTGCTTCAACGGACTTTCTTACATTTGCAAGCTCAAGCTCGTCACCCTGAGAGATCTTGTCGTAATCGCTCTCGTTAACAAAAGTAAGAGGCAGGATACCTGCGTTAATAAGATTTGAACGGTGGATACGGGCAAAGCTCTTTACAAGAACAGCCTTTACGCCAAGGTGGAGAGGAGCAAGCGCAGCGTGTTCACGGGAGGAACCCTGACCGTAGTTTGCGCCGCCGACAATAATGCTCTTGCCGAGAGCTTCCGCTCTTGCAGGGAATTCCTCGTCGCATACAGTAAAGCAGAACTTGGAAATCGCAGGGATATTTGAACGGAGAGGAAGTATCTTTGCACCTGCAGGCATAATGTGGTCGGTTGTGATATTGTCGCCGACCTTAAGAGAGCACTTTGCGTCAATGCTGTCAGCAAGAGGGCTTGTCTTGGGGAAAGGCTTGATGTTGGGTCCTCTGAGGACTTCCACCTTATCCATATCCTCAGCCGCAGCGGGAGGAACTATCATATTGTCGTTGATAACGAACTCCTCGGGAAGCTTGAATTCGGGCATTTCGCCAAGCTCTCTGGGGTCGGAGAACACGCCGCTTATTGCGGAGTAAGCAGCAACCTCGGGAGATACAAGATAGATCTGACCGTCCTTTGTTCCGGAACGTCCCTCGAAGTTTCTGTTGAAGGTACGGAGAGAGATGCCCTTTGAATTAGGCGACTGACCCATACCGATGCAAGGTCCGCAGGCACTTTCAAGGATTCTTGCACCTGCGTCTATCATAATTGC
This sequence comes from Oscillospiraceae bacterium, assembly GCA_051881775.1. Classification (GTDB taxonomy): domain Bacteria; phylum Bacillota; class Clostridia; order Oscillospirales; family Ruminococcaceae; genus UMGS363. Next base: position 21,782 of record JBJEQN010000124.1, read on the forward strand.
AAGAGCGCCGTTCTGCGCAAGCATATTAAGAACCTGCTTTGAACCGGGAGCGATAGAAAGGGAAACATCGGGGTGTACGGTCTTGCCCTTTAAGATGTGCGCTACCTTCATCATATCCATAAGGGAGCTGTTTGTGCAGGAACCGATGCAGACCTGATCTATCTTCATGCCCTTCAGTTCTTCAGCCGACTTGATGTTGTCGGGAGAATGAGGACAGGCTGCAAGAGGTGCAAGCTCGGAAAGGTTTATTTCAATTGTTTCATCATAAACAGCGTCGGGGTCAGCGGAAAGCTCTGTCCAGACTTCCTCTCTCTTCTGAGCCTTAAGGAACTGCTTAGTTACCTCGTCGGAGGGGAAGATAGAAGTTGTTGCGCCAAGCTCTGCGCCCATGTTTGTGATAGTGGCACGCTCGGGAACGCTGAGAGTTTTAACGCCCTCGCCTGTGTATTCGATAATTTTGCCAACGCCGCCCTTAACGGACATTCTTCTGAGGACTTCAAGGATAACGTCCTTAGCAGCTACCCAAGGGGAAAGCTTGCCCGTCAGCTTAACGTTAACGATCTTTGGGTAGGTGATATAATATGCGCCGCCGCCCATTGCAACTGCAACGTCAAGTCCGCCTGCGCCGATAGCTATCATACCGATACCGCCGCCTGTAGGAGTGTGGCTGTCGGAACCGATAAGTGTCTTTCCGGGAACGCCGAAACGTTCAAGGTGTACCTGATGGCAGATACCGTTGCCGGGGCGTGAAAAATAGATGCCGTGCTTCTTTGCAACGGAGCCGATAAAACGGTGGTCGTCTGCATTTTCAAAGCCTGACTGGAGGGTATTGTGGTCTATGTAAGCCACGGAACGCTCTGTTTTTACACGGGGCACTCCCATTGCCTCAAATTCAAGATATGCCATCGTGCCGGTTGCGTCCTGAGTCAGCGTCTGGTCGATCCTGATACCGATTTCCTTGCCTTTTACAAACTCCCCGTCAACAACGTGAGCTTTAAGAATTTTCTCTGCCAGAGTAAGTCCCATGCCAAACATCCTTTCATTGCGGAAATTTTGCGGAAAATCATTTTACCTATATCCGCATATAATTTTACGTTTTTATTATACCTTTTTTTATTATGCTTGTCAATAAATTATCAAACTTTTTTAATGTAGCGCCAAAACTTTGTATTATTATTGCAAATACCGTGCAATAGTGGTATAATTATATTGTAAATAGTCAAAAATCATATCAAAAATGAATAAAATAATATCAAATCTTGCAAAACAGCATTTTCAAGGAGGTTTGTTATATGACATATGAAGAACTTTTGAAAGCTGCAGAAAACGCAATGGAATATGCATATTCCCCCTATTCCCGTTTCAAAGTCGGGGCAGCTCTGCTCTGTAAGGGCGGCAGCATTTACACGGGCTGCAACATTGAAAATGCAACTTTTGGAGCAACAAATTGCGCAGAACGCACTGCCGTATTCAAAGCTGTATCGGAATGTCACAGGGATTTTGAAGCCATTGCAATAGTATCCTCCGGCGGCGAGCTTACCTTTCCCTGCGGAATATGCCGTCAGGTGCTTGCGGAATTTGCTCCCGGAATTAAGATCATTCTTAAAGGCTCCGACGGGAAAACCGCAGTTTTCACCCTTGGCGAGCTGCTTCCACATAGTTTTAAGCTGTAAAGGAGGCTAGCTTTATGAGCAAAAAGGTTTCAAGGATAATTTCAGCAGTTATGATAATTGCTGCGGTCATATTTATTTTATACGCTCTCGGTCACCCCGAAGCAGGTTTTCCGTGGAGCAACGGCATCACTTACACCATTTATGCCGTTTACGCTTGCGCAGCGATATTACTTATGATAGCGCCGTTTAAAAAGAAGTAACAAAAACCTCTTGACTTAACGCAAAAATAGGTATATACTATATCAGTAATTGAATAAAGACAGTTCATTTGTACCTTCCTGTCTTTAAAAAAACCGGGACATCGCTTGATAATTCTGTCGGGTATGGTGTCTGCCATATCCGATTTTTATTTTTGGAGGAAATATGTACACACTTAAAACCGAAGCGGCGTTTGACAGCGCACACTTTCTGCACAGCTACAGCGGAAAATGCTCCAATCTTCACGGTCACAGGTGGAAGATAGAAATTGAGATAAAAAGTGAGAAACTTGTAACGGACGGTCAATGCAGAGGAATGATAGTTGATTTCGGCGACCTTAAAGCCGACCTAAAGGCTCTTGCGGACAGCTTTGACCACGCTTTTATTTATGAGAAAAATTCTCTTAAGCCTGCAACCGTTGAAGCGCTTAAATCAGAAAATTTCAACCTTATTGAAGTTGATTTCCGTCCTACTGCGGAAAATTTTGCCGAGTATTTTTACCGCTGTATGAAAAGCAAAGGCTACGATGTAAAGCAGCTTACCGTTTATGAAACGCCCAATAACTGCGCTTCATATTCCGAATGAAAGGACGGTATTTATGAGCGAATACAAGGTAGTCGAAAAGTTCATAAGCATTAATGGTGAGGGAGTTCTTGCAGGGCAGCTTGCGGTGTTCGTGCGCTTTAAGGGCTGCAACCTTAACTGCGGCTACTGCGATACAAAGTGGGCAAATCTGCCGAACGCACCTTTTGAGCTTATGACGGAAGATGATATTTATGATTATATCAAAGAAACAGGTGTAAAGAATGTTACCCTTACAGGCGGCGAGCCTCTTATGCAGAAGGACATTGACGTTCTTCTCCGCAAACTGGCGGCTGACAGGGCTATTCACGTTGAAATAGAGACTAACGGCAGCGTTCCCCTTGACGTGTTCACAGGCATTGACAACCGTCCTGCCTTTACACTTGATTACAAGCTGCCCGGGAGCGGTATGGAATCGTATATGCTTAAGGAAAATTACAAACTTATCGACAAGCGTGACACGGTAAAGTTTGTTATTTCTTCCCGTTCCGACCTTGACAAGGCAAAGGAGATAATTTCGGCACACAAACTTGACGAAATTTGCCACGTTTATTTCAGTCCCGTTTTCGGCAGCATTGAGCCTTCGGAAATTGTGGAATATATGATAGAAAACAAAATGAACGGAATAAATATGCAGCTTCAGATGCACAAGTTCATCTGGGACCCTAACCAAAAAGGAGTTTAAAGTGAAAAAGGATATTGATTACGAAGCTATAAAAGAGCATATCAGGGGCATTCTGACCGCTTTGGGTGACGACCCCGACCGTGAGGGGCTGAAAGAGACCCCCGACAGAGTTGCAAGAATGTACGGCGAGGTGTTCGAGGGAATGAGATACTCCAACGCCGAAATTGCGGAGATGTTCAACAAGTCCTTCGAGGACGGTTTCTCGGACGGTAACGGCAGCGACATTGTTATCGTAAAGGACATTGAAGCCTTCTCCTACTGCGAGCATCATATGGCGCTTATATACGATATGAAAATAACCGTTGCGTATATCCCCAAGGGCAGAGTGCTGGGACTTTCCAAGATTGCCCGTATTGCGGATATGGCGTGCAAGCGGCTGCAATTACAGGAGCGCATAGGCTCGGACATTGCTGAAATAATGCAGCTTGCCAGCGGTTCTGAGGACGTTGCGGTCTTTATTGAAGCGAACCACAGCTGCATGACCGCAAGAGGTATAAAAAAGCCCTCGGCAAAGACGGTTTCCTCCACTCTGAGGGGACGTTTTGAAACGGATTCCGCTTTGCAGAACAGGCTTTTTATGCAGGTAAGGCAGTAAAATGCAGCAGGAACTTTATATAAGCGAAATAATGCTCCGCCGCCCTCTTGAAAGGGATTCCTATCTTAACGGCGTTCCTGCGGTAAGGTATCTTGCCGAAAAAGGGTCGTTAAGGCTTTCAAATAACATAACCTTTCTTGTTGGAGAAAACGGAACGGGCAAATCAACTTTAATTGAAGCTATTGCCATTGCCTACGGCTTCAATCCCGAGGGCGGAACAAAGAATTTCTGCTTTGAAACCGCAAGGGCACACTCCGATTTGTGGGAGCATCTTACTATTGTAAAAAACAGATTCCCCAAGGACGGATTTTTTCTTCGTGCGGAAAGTTTTTTCAACGTTGCAACAAACATTGACGAGCTGGACAAGCTGCCTGCCCCACCCCTTATTGACAGCTACGGCGGAATTTCTCTTCACGAACAATCCCACGGCGAGAGTTTTCTTGCTTTGGTGCAGAACCGCTTTGGCGGAAACGGCGTGTATATCCTTGACGAACCGGAAGCAGCACTTTCGCCAATGCGGTTAATGACCCTTATTGCGGAAATTTCCGCACTTGTGCAAAAGGATTCACAGTTTATCATTGCCACCCACTCCCCTATTCTTATGGCAATGCCCGATTCGGAAATACTTGAACTAACCAAGGACGGTATAAACAGCGTAAGCTACAAGGAAACCGAGCATTACAGGGTAACAAGGCGGTTCCTTGAAAATCCCGAAAAAATGATACGGCTTCTTACGGGAGAATGAAATATGGTAATACTGATATGCGGCTGCTCGCACACGGGCAAGACCTTGCTTGCGCAGCGGCTTCTTGAAAAATACAAGTACCCCTACCTTTCCATTGACCACCTTAAAATGGGGCTTATCCGAAGCGGTCAGACACCTCTTACTCCCGAGGACGATAAAGAGCTTACGCCCTATCTCTGGAGCATTGTAAAGGAAATGGTGAAAACTGCGATCGAGAATGAACAGAATCTTATTGTGGAAGGCTGCTACATTCCCTTTGACTGGCAAAAAGATTTTGATGAAAGCTATCTGCGGCATATAAAATACCGCTGTCTGATAATGACGGAAAGGTATATCAGAGAGCATTTTGCGGATATTAAGGGTCACGCAGATGCTATTGAGAAGCGGCTTGATGATGGTTGGCTCAACCCGGAAGCGCTTATTGCCGAAAACGCCGAAAATCTGGAAATGTGCAGAAAATACGGCTGTGAATACATACTTATTGATGATAAATATGAAATTGGAGGAGTTTTATGAAAGCACTTGTTTTATTCAGCGGCGGAGTTGACAGCACAACCTGTCTTGCCCTTGCCATTGACAGATACGGAAAGGAAAATGTTGTTGCGCTGTCTGTTTCATACGGTCAGAAGCACACAAAGGAAGTTGAATCCGCAGACAAAATTGCCGCTTTTTATGGTGTGGAATTTATCAAGCTGGACTTAACGGAAATGTTCAAGTTTTCCGACTGTTCCCTTTTGCAGCATTCGGACAAGGAAGTTCCCCACGAAAGCTATGCGGAGCAGATAAAAAAGACGGATGGTTCCCCCGTTTCCACTTATGTTCCCTTCAGAAACGGTCTTTTTATCGCTTCTGCAGCAAGCATTGCTTTATCCAAGGGCTGCGGAGTGATACTTTACGGCGCACACGCAGACGACGCTGCAGGCAACGCTTATCCCGACTGCTCCGAAGTATTCAACAACGCTATGAACACAGCTGTCTGGGAAGGCAGCGGACATCAGGTAAAGATCGAAGCGCCATTTGTTGGAATGAACAAGGCAGGCGTTGTGAAAACAGGACTTGCCCTCGGCGTTCCCTATAAGCTTACCTGGAGCTGCTACGAGGGTCACGACAAGCCCTGCGGAGTGTGCGGTACCTGCATTGACCGCAAGGCGGCGTTTGAGGCTAACGGGGTCACAGACCCGATCTTGAAATAAAAGTTAAAAGTTGAAAGTGGAAAGTGAAATTTAAAATATTCCGCCGCAGGCGGCACCATAATTTCACTTTCAACTTTCCAAATTCCACTTTTAGAAAAGGAGTGAAAAGTGGAAAGTGAAATTTAAAATATTTCGCCGCAGGCGGCACCATAATTTCACTTCAACTTTCCAAATTCCACTTTTAGAAAAGGAGTAAATAAATATGACAGGCAGAAATAAAGAAGAAACCGAGGGCATCACGCTGTTGGGCAATCAGAAAACCAAATACCCTACCGATTACGACCCCAGTGTACTTGAGACCTTTATCAACAAGCACCAGGACAACGACTATTTCGTAAAATTTAACTGTCCCGAATTTACAAGCCTTTGCCCCATTACGGGTCAGCCCGACTTTGCGACAATTTACATTTCCTACGTTCCCTCTGTAAAAATGGTGGAGAGCAAATCACTTAAACTCTATCTTTACAGCTTCCGCAACCACGGCGATTTCCACGAGGACTGCATGAACATCATTATGAAGGACCTTATCAAGCTTATGGACCCCAAATATATCGAGGTTTGGGGCAAATTTACTCCCCGTGGGGGCATTTCCATCGACCCTTACTGCAACTACGGCAAAAAGGGCACTATCTGGGAACAGGTTGCTGTTGAAAGGCTCACACACCACGACCTTTATCCCGAAAAAGTTGATAACAGATGATTGGATAAACAAAAAATAAATGAAAAAGTGGAATTACGGTATCGGTTTATGCCAATATCGTAATTCCACTTTTAACTTTCCAAATTCCACTTTATTCTTATACTAATAACCAATTAAAAACTGTACAAAAAATCGAGCATAATCTTGCATATATGGATTATGCGAAGATTTTTTGTCTACAGTTTTATTGGTTATTTGTATTAGGAATGTATCAGCTTATGTATATCGTCCGCACATCTTGCGCAGTCACGGAAAAACTGTGTATTCAGCGAAGAGGACGAGCTGCGGATATAGCCGATTATCATATACGGTGAATCGGCGTAAACAATGGCTGCGTCACCAAGGGTATAGAAATCGTCCTGAGGGAGATAGCCGTACTTCTCGCAGACGGTATATTCCGTAAGCTCATCTGCAAAAAGGTCGTTGCGCTCGGAATTTGCAAGGTATTCCTTCATTAAGCCGCCGTTTTCGTGCTGCTCGTTGAAGAAATAAATATCCTTGAAGTAAACTGCGGTCTGTCTCGGGGTCAGCTTGAACCAGTAGTTCTCATCGGTCATTCTCTGCGGATTGCCAAGCGCCTCAGCAAGCTGATTGAAGCAATCATATCCCACATAGTTATAAAGCATTTTATAAGCCGTATTGTCGCTCTTTTCAATTGCTGCACAGGCAAGCTCACTTACGCTGAACATTGTTCCCACAGGTTCTCCGTTCACAAGCTCATAGGTGGAATTAAGCATTTCCTCCGTCATTTCAAACTCTTTATCAAGGTCGCTTTCATAGCCGAGAACGGAACGGACATAGGGTGCTTTGATGATACTTGCCGCAGAAAAGGATTCGTCTGCATTGTACTCCGCCCACGCTCCGCTTTCAAGGTCAACGTAAATAAAACCTGCATCGCCGTACCGCTTGATAAGAACGCTGTAAAGTGCGTCAAGGGCTTCGCTCATTCCCTCGGCGCTTTCGTCTATTCCCGATGTGATAAGGGTAGAAGCCTCCCCTGCAGCCGCAGTTTCAAAAGCAAATAAGGGGCTGTCCACAAGAAGTCCGATTTCACGCTCAGGCTCGGTAACGGCAGCTTCGGTCACGGCTTCGGCAGTTTCCTCGGGAGCAGCTGTTTCCTCCGGCTTCTTTCCTGCGCTTACGGTCACGTTAACAACGGTATTGCCCGGCTCATAAAGCTCGTTTTCGGCAATGCTCTGGGAAAGTATAACTCCTTCCGCATAATCGGAATACACTTCTTCAATATTAAGAGTAAAAAACCTGCTGTAGCAGCCCTCAACATCGGACACCGTATAGCCCACGATTGCAGGCATTGCTTCGGAAGTCTGCTTTTCTTCTTTTTTGTCATATAAAACGAGAAAGTAAAACACAAGAACTGCGGAAGCAATAAGCGAAACGACAATTATCAGTATGCTGATAAGCCGTTCGATCTCGTTCTTTTTTGAGTTGTCCATATTGTGACACCCCCTACTCTACAGCCTTTAAGGATTCCGCCATATTTATCTTTTTTAGTCTGAAATAAAGCAGTATGTTTACGATAACCGCAAAGAGAACGGTTATTCCCCCTGCCGCCCAGAAGCAGTAAGCAGGTATATCAGGCGCAAACATTACAATATCCACCTCGCAGGCACGGATAACGAACTTTTCAAAGAAGATACCCACAACAAGTCCCACCGCCGTTCCCATAAGCGCCGAGATGGTGTTTTCTCTGTAAATGTAGGACGCCACCTCGCCGTCAAAAAAGCCCAGCACCTTAATTGTTGCAAGTTCGTGCATACGCTCGTTAACGTTTATGTTGGTAAGGTTGAACATTACAACAAACGCCAGCGCTCCGGCAAAAATTATTATGACAACGACTATAACGGAAAGGCTGCCCACAAGCTCTCTGAACTTATCCGTTCCGCCCGAAGCGTAGGACACTGCAAGAACATCGTCCCTGCTTATAAGCGCTTCGGCAAAGCTGTCCTCCTGTGACGGGTCGCTCATATTGATGTACATAATGTTATCATCGGCAGGAGTATCAAAACCTGCTCCGTTATAACATTCCTTTGTCATAAACACATAGTTGTAGGTGTAGTTTTCCATTATGCCGTCAACTTTAAGCTCATGACCGCTGTTGAAGTAAATGCTTTCGCCCTTTTTCACATCAAGCAAACGGGCAAGCTTTTCGTTTATCACAACTCCGCTGCCGGAAAGCTCCAGCTTTTCCTTTGAAGCGCGGTCGTGAATATCTATGAACTTTGAAAGTTCTTCGCCGTTTTCAACTACCGCAAGATATACCTCTGCACTTTCGGTATCGCTGTAAACATCTGCCGACCTCTGCACAGCAAACATCATATCCTCCGCAGCGCCCGTATCCTCAGCCGTGCGGCGTATTTCATCGTAGTCAGCCTTATCCTCGTCAACGGCGACTA
>JBJEQN010000125.1:0-5505 GCA_051881775.1 Oscillospiraceae bacterium
ATTATTGAAAAGGAGCTGTATGCGTTGTTCAGTTTTGAAAATATCAAAAAGCAGTTCAATGAAGAAATAGAATCGGTAAAGCGGAGAGACCCTGCGGCAAGAAGCACGTTGGAGATACTGCTGACCTATTCGGGACTTCATGCGGTGCTGATGTACCGTGTTGCTCATAAGTTTTACGAAAAGAAGATGTATGTAACGGCGAGGATAATATCCCAGTTTGCACGTTTTGTTACGGGTATTGAGATCCACCCCGGCGCAAAGATAGGCAAGGGCTTCTTTATCGACCACGGCTCGGGCGTGGTTATCGGAGAAACTGCCGAAATAGGCGACAACTGCCTTGTTTATCAGGGCGTTACTCTGGGCGGTACGGGCAAGGACAAGGGAAAGCGTCACCCCACTCTCGGCAACAACGTTATGGTTGGCGCAGGAGCAAGAGTTCTCGGTCCCTTTAAGGTGGGCGACAACGCCAAGATAGCCGCAAACGCCGTTGTTCTTGAGGAAGTTCCCCCAAACTGCACGGCTGTGGGCGTTCCTGCAAGGATAGTGCGCAGGAACGGACAGAAGGTGTCTCCCTGTGACCTTGACCAGATACACATTCCCGACCCCGTTTCACAGGAGCTTTGCAGGCATCTTGCAAGGATAGAAAGCCTTGAAAAGAAAATGAATAAGCTGGAGATAAACGAGCTGGGAAAGAAGTATAACAAAGGAAATTGAAATGGAGTGTAAAATGTTAAGCTCAATTGAACTGTTTGCAGGTGCAGGCGGATTGGCATTAGGCTTGGAAAAAGCAGGATTTGATAACATCGGTTTAATTGAAATAGACACAAACGCTGCAAATACTTTGAAAAAGAACCGACCCGAATGGAATGTTATAAATGACGATATAGAAAATATATCAAATCTGGATCTTGAAGAATATTTTAATATAAAAAAAGGCGAATTAGACCTGTTATCGGGCGGTGCGCCTTGTCAATCGTTTTCATATGCAGGAAAAAGGCTGGGGCTTGAAGATGCAAGAGGTACATTATTTTACCATTATGCGTTATTTTTGAAAAAACTTCAGCCCAAAATGTTCCTTTTTGAAAATGTAAGAGGTTTGCTTACACATAATCATGGAAAAACATATCAGACGATCACGGATATATTTACAGAACAAGGCTATACAATACAAAAAAAGATTTTAAACGCATGGGACTATAATGTTCCGCAAAAACGGGAACGCTTAATAACTGTCGGGATAAGAAATGACCTTTCGGATAAAATAAACTTTTCATTCCCGGAGCCATGTGAATATAAACCTGTTTTAAGAGATATTTTATTAGATTGTCCTCAAAGCTGTGGGGTCAGATATTCCAAGAAGAAAGAGGAGATATTTTCACTTGTTCCTCCGGGAGGATACTGGAGAGATATTCCCGAAAACATTGCGAAGGAATACATGAAAAGCTGTTGGTATATGGAGGGCGGAAGAACAGGAATACTCAGAAGAATGAGCCTTGATGAACCCTCGCTTGCTGTGCTTACATCGCCAAGTCAGAAGCAGACGGACAGGTGTCACCCTATTGAACCCAGACCGTTTACTGTAAGGGAAAATGCACGATGTCAGACATTCCCGGACGATTGGGAATTCTGCGGAAGTGTGGGGCAGCAATACAAACAGGTCGGAAATGCCGTTCCTGTAAATCTTGCATATTCAATAGCGCAAAGTATACGAAAGGGTTTAGAACAATTATGAGTTGGTCATTACCGTTTATTACAGAGGAAGAGTTTACTGCTCATGTAAAGTGTACCATTGAAAAATATGGAGACAAGCTTGAATCTGTAGATTTAAAAAAATTCAACAAAAATCTGATAGACCCCGTAAAATTGATTTTTGACAATTCAGTTTATAAAAATTCGTGGCAGGAAACTATAAGCAACGAAATATTCCGTCAAAGAGACAAAGCAAATAATAATGATATTGGATATTTTCATCAAAAGATATTTTCGTTTTTTAAAGGATGTACTGTACCCGATAACGGTCAGAACGGTGGATGGGATGTTATATTTAAAAGCCCGAACGGGATTAGTCTTCCGGACAGCTCTGTTGTACATACTATTTATGTTGAAATGAAAAACAAGCATAATACTATGAATTCTTCCTCCGCAGGAAAAACTTTCATAAAGATGCAAAATCAACTGTTGAAGGATGATGATTGCGCTTGTTTTTTAGTAGAGGTCATTGCCAAGAGATCACAAAACATAAAATGGGAAACAACTGTTGACGGTCAGCGTGTGGGTCACAAACTTATACGGCGTGTAAGTATTGACAAATTTTATGAAATGGTAACAGGAATAGAAGATGCGTTTTACCTTATGTGTATGGAACTTCCAAACACAATAAAGAAAGTTGTTGATAATTATGATAATCTTGTTCCACACGATACAGTAATGGATGAGATCATAAAAAATTCAAAAGAAAAAGCACCGTTGTGCGATGAGAATACTGCCATTGCTATGGCTATATATATGTTGGGTTTTTCAACATATAACGGATTTGACAATAACGGAGGAAAATGATAATGAAGATATATAATTCTCTCACAAGAAGCAAGGACGAATTCGTCCCCAACGAGCAGGGCAAGGTGTCAATGTACACCTGCGGACCTACGGTATACCACTATGCCCATATAGGCAACCTGAGAAGCTACATTATGGAGGATGTTCTTGAAAAATACCTGCGTTTTTCGGGCTATGACGTAAAGCGTGTAATGAATATCACCGATGTGGGACACCTTACAAGCGACGGTGACACGGGCGATGATAAAATGCTCAAGGGCGCAAAAAGAGAGCATAAGACCGTTATGGAAATAGCAAAATTCTATACGGACGCATTCTTTGAGGACTGCCGAAAGCTGAATATAAAGCGCCCCGATGTTGTTGAGCCTGCAACGGGCTGCATTGACGAGTTTATAAAGGTTATTTCCTCACTTATCGAAAAGGGCTACGCTTACGAGGCAGGCGGAAACATCTATTTTGACACTTCAAAGCTGAATCAGTATTACGTTTTCAACGATTTCAAGGAAGAGGACCTTGCTGTGGGCGTTCGTGAGGGCGTTGAAGAGGATTCCAACAAGCGGAACAAGGCGGATTTCGTGCTTTGGTTCACAAAATCCAAATTTGAGGATCAGGAATTGAAGTGGGACAGTCCCTGGGGCGTTGGCTACCCCGGCTGGCACATTGAATGTTCCTGCATAAGCATGAAGCATCTGGGCGAGAGCCTTGATATACACTGCGGCGGTATAGACAACGCATTCCCTCATCATACCAACGAAATTGCACAGAGTGAGGCTTATCTCGGACATAAATGGTGCAATTACTGGTTCCACGTTCACCACCTTAATACAAACAGCGGCAAGATGAGCAAGTCAAGCGGCGAGTTCCTTACAGTGTCGCTTCTTGAAGAAAAGGGTTACGATCCCCTTGTTTACCGTTTCTTCTGCCTGCTTTCACATTACCGCAAGTCGCTGGTGTTCTCCTATGAGAATCTTGATAATGCGGCTGTTTCCTACAATAAGCTGACAGCGAAGATAGCTGCGGTTTTAAAGGATACCTCGGGAGAGGTGGACAAAGACGCTTATGACAGGCTTATGAAAGGCTTTACGGATGCTCTGGACAACGACATCAACACCGCACAGGCAATAACCTCTCTTTACGATGTTTTAAGAGACGGCACAAACGGCGCTACCAAAATTGCTCTTATAAAAGAGTTTGACAAGGTGCTTTCTCTGGGACTTGTTGAAGCGGCGGAGAAGGTCAACGCAGCGCCCGAAACGGAAGAACTGCCTGCAGAGGTGCTGGAGCTTGCGGAACAGCGTAAAGCGGCAAGAAAAGAGAAGAATTTTGCTCTTGCAGACGAATTGAGGGATAAAATAACCGCACTGGGATATGTTGTAGAGGAAACAAGACAGGGTACAAGGATAACGAAAAAATAAATAGTATAATAGCGAAGCGGAATAAAGCTCAGGGGGCTGTTGCACGTTAATAAAATTATAACAAAAACGGGCGGCTAATAGCCGCCCCTACAAGATAAATGCGCTAAAATACGCAGTTTAATGTAGGGGCGGATATTATCCGCCCGCAATTTTATGATTTTTTGATCAACGTGCAACAGCCCCCTGATTTTATTCCGCTTTACAGTTTATGGGGCTAACCTGTTTTGCTTCTTGGCTGCACTTTTATTATGTCAGCTTTCGCTTGTTAAGGTGAAACGCTCAAAAATACGTCCGAGAAGCTCGGAAAGTCCGCTATCCTTGGCAATATACAGGTTGGCAAGTATCTCTTCCTTGTGCATAAGCAGGAAGGAGATATATTTTAACATTACTTCGTGAGGAAGCTCGGTGAGAAGCTCTCTTATAACTATGCGGACAGCGATCTGAAGCAGATAGTCGTGCTTTTTGCTGTTTCCCTTTGCTATAAAGCATTCGCAGGCGGAGATCTTTGCAGCTGCTCTGCCTACGGAGGGTTCGGGCTTGCCTCTTACAGCCGTGCGGTCATCGCAGCAGTACAAAGCGTCCTTTACAAAGCATACGGCAAGAGCGTGGGAATAAATGTATGGGAGCCATGCAATGTCGGCGTAGGCTTCTTCCGGGAACGGGTGCGCCTTTACAAGCTCTGCTCTGAACAGCTTGTTGCCTGTTTTTGAGGATTCAAAGCCCTTTGACCACATTATGGATAGGAACCAGTCGGGGTCGTATGCTGAATTTTCTTCCAGGGGAAGATGTGCACGGACGGAAATATCGTTGTCGGAAATAGAATAATATTCGCATACGGCAACATCGCAGTTGTTTTCTAAGGCTGCGGCGTAAAGGGTGAGGTACATTGCGGCGCTTACTATGTCTGTGCTGTCTGCAAAAGCGATAAATTCGCCCTTTGCCGCTTCAATGGCTGCATTTATTGCAGAAGCAGGGTCGTCCGCCTTTACCGATGATACTGTTCCGGGATAATTTGCCTTGTACCAGTCAGCTATCTCGTCGGTCTTGCCGTTGGGGCTGCCGTCTGCGATAATTACTTCAAGCTCGTTTAAAGAGGACGCAAGTACGGAATCTATACATCTGGACACAAGTCCTGCGCTGCCTAAAACGGGGATAATTACGGACACTCTTGTGCTTTCGGGTGCGTTTCTTGCAGGAATTTCCTCGCCGATAACAAGATCCTTGGACATTCTTACGGGAGTATCGCCGTTTTGGTCTGTTGTATACTCGACTATTTTAAATGTATCGCCTTCGCTGAACTTGCTTACGGTTATCTGGAAAAGATTTACCGGACAGACAATGGAATATATGTCTCCCGTCTTTTTCATAAGGTAGTAGCTGCTGACGGGGGAGCTTTCCGACCATGAAAGGGTAACGCCCTGGCAGGATCTTACTGCTTTGAGTGCGATTATCTCGTTTGAGTTCACGCTTACCTCCAGTACCTGCGATTCGGAAAGATATTCTCCGTCTTCGCCGAAGGCTTCGACATATACCT
>JBJEQN010000126.1:0-5505 GCA_051881775.1 Oscillospiraceae bacterium
AGGTTGAAGAATTTGAATAATAAGTGAGGTGAGGAAAAGAACTGTGGTAAATATCTGAATGTTTATGGATTCCATTATTTCCGTGAAACTTTGGAATTTTAAATCAAAAATCATCAAATCGTTCATAACAAACAGAACAAAAATAAAACAAATAAGCAAGGACAGGATAACTCCGAAGCAGCCGAAAGTGTCCATAGAATTTCTCAGCTTTGCTCTGACAGCGCATTTCTTTACCCTGCGTTTCAGAATAACATATCCCGTTACAGTTTCAACCAAAATACCGAGCAGTAAAACCGTTCCCAAAAAAGCAGCTATAGAACAAGCCATATAAACACCCCCTGTATTTCAGAATTTACATTACAACCTGTTGACTCGTCCAAATTAAAAATGAATGCCCGTGCGCACAATGCTCACCCCCACAAAGCCAAAATTTCCGCTTTCAACTTTCCACATTCAAAAACTCTTCACTCTTCACTCTCCACACTTCACACTTGCCAAAATCGCCTCTGCGACTGCAAGATCTTCGGGGGTCGTTATCTTAATGTTGCGGTAGTCCGATTCCGTCATGCAGACCTTTACTCCAACCGCCTCCGCAAGCTGGCAGTCGTCGGTAAAATCAAGCATATGGTCGTTTGCAAAGTTTATTCCCTTTACATAAACGTCCTTGCGGAAAATTTGAGGGGTCTGAGTGATGTAAAGCCTGCTTCTGTCGGGAGTGTCGGTTATAAGACCGCCTTCAACATATTTTATTGTGTCCTTCACGGGAACGCCCAGAGCCGCACCGCCGAAAATATATGCGTCCTTTATGCAGCGCTTTATCTTTTCCGGGTCTGCAAGGGGTCTTGCTCCATCGTGAACAGCCACGAATCTTGTTTCCTTTGAGACCTCGGAATAAGCGTTGAAGATGGACTGCTGACGGGTCTCTCCGCCTTTTACAACAGCCTTCAGCTTGGTTATTCCGTGCTTTTCGGCAAGGGTGCGGAACTGGTCAATGTCACATTCCCTTGCGGAAACGATAATTTCCGTTACCTCGTCAATACCTTGGAATACAAGCATTGAACGCACCGCCACAGGTATCCCACCAAGACAGTATAGCTGCTTGTTAACGCCGTTCATTCTTGTAAAGCCGCCTGCGCAGGCGATTATAGCCGAAACGGTAAGCTCTGACATTTTGCGCCGCCCCTTTCTTATCGTACCTCTCTGAAATTGCCAAGCAGACGGAAGGAACTCATTTCACGGTTCAGTTCCTCCAGCAAAGCCCTGACCTTTGAGTTGCTGCAGTTTCCGAGAAAATCAAGGAAAAACATTACCTCAAAATCGCTTCCGGCAATGCTCTTGCTCTCGATTTTGGTAAGATTAAGTCCGTTTACGGAAAATTTCGTCAGCAGACGGTTAAGCGAACCCTTGACATGGGGAAGGGTAAGCAGAACGGAAACAATGTCCGAATCGGGATTTACTGTAAGATTCTTTGAGAAGCAGATAAAGCGTGTGAAATTGGGATAAGCGTCCGCAATTTTGCTGCTGAGAACGTCCAGACCGTGCATTTCGGCGCAGCTTTCGGAGCAGATGCAGGCGATAGGCTCACTGCTTTCCATTACAAGCTCTGCGGAAAGCGCAGTATTTGCATATTCGCAAAGCTCAAAGCCGCTGTCTTTGAGGAATTTTGAACACTGCGAAAGAGCCTCTCCCTTGGAGTAGACCTTTTTTACCTCGGACAGCTTGGTACCCTTTTTGGCAGCAAGACAATGTGTTATTTCCACTCTTATAAGGGAGTTGATGTAAAAATCGTGCTTTGCCATAAGCTCGTAGGTTTCCGATATTGAACCGATAGTTGAGTTTTCAAGAGGAAGAATGCCGAAATCCACAGCACCGCTTTCAACTGCTGCAAAAACGTCCTCAAAATTACGGTAAAACTCAACAGGCTTGCCGCCGAACAGCTTTTTGCAGGCAGCGGCGGAATAAGCGCCATCCGTACCCTGACAGGCTATCTTTTCGGCTTTTTCGGGACTGAAATCCTTGTAATTTATCGGAGCGGAGGAGTCGATCATGCCTATGTTCTGAATACTTTTGCTTATGTCCATAATATTCTGGAAAAGCACCGCTGCGCCGTCTTCAAGTCCGTCGGGAGCGTTGTTTCGTATGCGGTCTATAACTTCCTTTTCTCTGTTTCCCTGCATAACGGGGAGATTGTTTGCTTTTTTGAATTCTCCCACCTGACGGCAAACGTTCATTCTTTCGGAGAAAAGTTCAAGTATCTGAGAATCAATCTTGTCGATCTGCGCTCTTAAAGTTGATAAATCCATAAAATACGACCGTTCCTTTCCGGGCTTTGAACAAAATTTAACTTAAAAAGTAAGACCCGTTGTATTAAATTTATTTTTCCAATTATGACCTTTTGAAAACAAAATACATAATAATTATACTACATATACTGTCAAAAAACAAGGGAAATCGCAAAGAAAATCCGTAAGCGGAAACAAAAATCGTTCAGCCTGCGCCGGATTTTTACGGGCGCAAACCGAACGATTTAAGTTTAATTATAGATAAACACCGAAAATACCGATTTTTTCTGAATATCCGTAAGAGGTCCAAGCATACCCTTTTCAAGCATTTTTTCGATAAGGTAAGGTACAAACGCACTGTTATAAAGCGTGTTTTCACAATACAGCTTCACAAGCGGACGCATATGCTCGGGGTAATGCTCTTTGTCACGGTCATACCGCTGTTTGTCAAGCTGTCTGCTGTACTCTGCAAGGCTTTCGGGCAGCCTGACCTTTTCTGCGATAATATCCTGCACAGGTCTGTGAGCTGACATTATCTGCACCTTGTCATTGCAAATATATCCCTTGTCGCAAAGCCGCTTGTAATTTTCGGGAGCAAGCGCACCTTTGCCTTTTTTGATAAAATCGTAAAGATACTGCCAGTCGCTGTCAAGGTTGTCCCTCCACACTTTATCGCTTCTGCCGCTGAAACGGCAGTCAAGCTGCAGATTTGAAAAATCATCCGTGTTTCTTGACATAATTCCGCAGCACCAGTAAGGGTTCGGCTCTTTTGCCGCAGGGTTTGCAATACCGGCGTGGGCAATAAAATATCCGCCGTCAGGACGCTTGATCCTGAAGCTGTTGAGATCATCATGATCACAGGACTTCTCATTTGTAAGTGTAAATATCGTGCAAAGCATAACAAGGGTGTATTTCATAAAATTCTTGTCGTTGCCGTCGCAGAAAAATCCCCAGTTATCCTCGGAACTGTCAAAGTCCGCAAACACTTGCGGATACAATTCTTCGCAGAATATTTCGGCGGCTTCTTTGCACATATCTCTGTTCGAGCCGTCAAAGGTACGGCAGTCGGTAATAAACATATTGGTGCGGTATCTGGGATTTTTGCTGTTGTCAAGCCTGTCTATGTAGCCGTATTCCTCTAAAATTTTCATTTCGTCCGCTGCATATGCACAGGGAACATTCAGCTTTCGTGCAATTTCTTCAATTGTAAGAGGCGTGAAATAACAGCTCCACGCAATATTCTGTTTAAGACGGGTATCGAAAATGTCCGCAGTATCACCCTTTGCTCCGGGGCAGCCGTCATGTCCCATTGAATAGAATTCTATGGGGTTTACAGCTAAATCATCGTTGTATTTTTCCATTGTAAGCTCCTCCTTTAAGGTCGAACGTGCATCGGATAAATGCCATTTCACCGTTCCGACGGAAATATCCAGCTGCCTTGCAATTTCCGCAGCAGACTTGTTTTCGTAATAAAACATATAAATTATGCTGCGCTGACGTTCCGACAGAAAGCCGATCTCGCTTCTCAGCTGCCGAAATTCCTCGCTGCGCTCATCCTTTTCAAAACCGTCGTCATAAAATGGCAGGGCAAGCTCGGTTATGTCCATACATTCGGCGCTGCTTTTCAAACGCCTGATATAGCCTGCATAAACATTGCTTGCAATGCGGTAAACATAGCCGTCGGGATTGATTATTTCCTTCGCTTTAAGGAATGACGAGTACACCTCGCACACAATGTCCGCCGCCAGCTCCTCCGCAGAGGAAATACTACGCAGCTTTTCCAGCGAAAATCCGAATATTTTGTCCCGATAACGGGAAATCATCTCTTTTGCACGTTCTTTTTCCATAATGAAAGCCTCCGGAAGCGTTTCTGTATATATAGTATAACATTTTTGCCGAAGGTTGGGAGCAGCGGAAAAATTTTTAGATGTATAAAAAGATGAGCTTACATTAATCCCAACGATTTTTTCAGAAAATTGATCAATCGTATACGATATTCACCGAGCATAATATTTTCTTCGGCAGTATCATATTGTTCGTTTCCCTTATCGACAAAATAATTCAGCGTATCTCTGTTTATCGAAAGAGAATCCAAAGGCCAGCCGTTATGCCTTTTGGCAGAGGGTTTGTCAATCATATAAAAAGCGCTTTCTTTTGCCGCTCCTGCCGTTTCCATAAATGAAAACACTTTTCCTTTGTTGTAAACGGCAATGCCGTCAAGATAAAACGCCAATACCTTTCCACCCAATGAATTTATCAGCTTTGAGTAATACTCTATCATTTCTTCATCATTTAATCTGCGGTCGCCGTACGGCGTTCTGATATTAAGTCCGGGCTGTCTGCTGTCGTTAAGCGGAAGTCCGTCAAAGTACAGTCCCGAATCATTGCATATGACCATATCAAAAAACTGTCCGTAAAATTCTGCTTTGATAATAGCGTTTTCTTCCGGAGTATGCCCCTTTTCTTCCGGCTCACAGGTTATATTCAAGTCATTCAGAGTGCAAAATTCCGCATTACAGCCGTTCAGCAGTTCTTCAAACCTTTTTATTTTCGATGGATTGGTAGTTCCTATTAATATTTTCACTTTTACGGTCAGCCTTTCTAAAACAGTATGTTGCTTGTCAATTATTGTATCATTATTTACACTTAAAGTCAACAAAGCGAATATAAGGTTGCTTTTGTTTGAAAGCAATTTTAGCCAACTGTCTAACTTAACTTCCATATTCGCATATAAAGCATATTATAGTATGTATTAATATTTAAGGAGCTGATATTGTGGAAATTTATGTTGTAAAAGAAGGCGATACCGTTTATTCCATTGCGGCAATGTTCGGCGTTTCGCCCCAGCGCATAGTTACGGATAACGGACTGCTTTCGCCGGAAAACCTTGCAGTAGGGCAGGCGCTGCTTATCCTTATACCCGAAACTGTGCATACCGTTACAGCAGGAGAAACACTTTATTCCATTGCTGCAAATTACGGAACAACAACGGCAGAGCTTTTGCGGAATAATCCCTATCTTGCGGTACAGCCGTATCTTTACCCCGGAGAAACTATAGTTATAAAATATAAGGGGGAAAAAGGCAGAAGCGTAAAGTTCAGCGGCTTTGCTTATGCCGGAATAAACCGTAACAGATTAAAGCAGATACTTCCGTACATAACCTATTTTATTATTTTTGGCTACGGTTTTAACGAGGACGGAACTATTATTGCAGTAAACGACG
>JBJEQN010000127.1:0-5412 GCA_051881775.1 Oscillospiraceae bacterium
TTATGGGATAGAAATAGGCGCAATTCACATAGTCGGTTCCACAAGTTTTGTGATACACAAAACATTACTTGGTTCCACTCTTGATATGAATTGCGCCTTTTGGATTCGTTACTTTATTTGTTTTTGCTGTTACAATGCGTTATGCCATAGTTTTGGGGAGTTTCGCTCTCTGCGGAGAGCGACTTAGGGGCTCCGCGCCCCTAAGAACCTGCGCCAAAGGGACTCATCCCTTTGGAATCCCATTTCTTATCAGTTTATTCTCTGCTTTTTCCTTGCGATCTTGTTTTTATACATCTTTTCATCCGCTTCATTCAGCACAGCGTCTATGCCTGCTTCGGGGAAAAACAATCTCAGGCTGTAGCCTATGCTTGCGGATATTTCATAGGGCTTTGCCGCCGACTTATTGACCTCGGTAACGGCAAGGCTCAGGCGTTCCGAACGGACAATTGCGTCTATGGCGGAATATTCACCTATGCCGATGATGTAAAATTCATCGCCGCCTGCTCTTACGCATATTTCCCTGTTCCTTGTAACGCTGCGCACGGCTGCTGCAATGGCGCTTATCCCGTAGTCGCCCTCGTTATGACCGTATGTATCGTTGATATGCTTCAAGCCGTCCATATCCACAACGAAAACTATGATGTTATCTCCCGGCTTTGCCTCGTTACGCATCTGATTAAGGTGCGTTTCCATTCCACGGCGGTTGTAAAGACCCGTCATAGCGTCACGCTCGGAGAACTTGCGCAGTTCTTCCTGTATCCTCATCATTTCAACGGCGTTGTTGACGTTTCTTATCCAGTTCCTGAAAACGATATTTATTTTATGCTTCTGGGAAAGCGGACATTCAAGCACCGCATAGCCCAAAGGCTCTTCCTTGAAATGAATGGGAGAAAAATAGAACACCGCAGGTTCGCTGCGTTCCTCGTCAAGCTCCGGAAGCATAACTCCCGTATCAAAAGAATAAAGAGAGGAATTTCCGGAATATTTTATTGCTTCTCTGCCGTTCTCCGAACCTTGCGTAAGCACCACCGTTCTCATTCGGTCAGCGTATCCCTTGATCTTATCGTGGGTCGTATCCAGCCAGTTCTCTTCAAGGCAGAGGTACAGCTTGCCGTAAGGACGGACAAGGTACTCGCTGGCGGCGATTTTTTGCAGGCAGTCCTCAACGCCGTCCGCACTTGTAAGGTTCTCGAACATATAGCTTTCAAGGAGCATTCCGATGTCTATATCGTCAGGCATTTTTCCGCCCACAAAGTTATGGTTGACGTTATAAAGGGAGGAATTAAGACATTCCTTTACATAGCTCATATTTTCGGCACAGCCGCAGCTTGCGCATATCCTCAGACCTTGTCCCGAAAATGACGGAGTGCTTGTATCTGCAGCCCCCGGCTCTATGATATTATGTATGGTCTCCACAGATTTTGCCGCAGCAGCCACAACATCGGGAACGTAGGTAGTAATTGCAGGCTCGTTTATGGCAGCTTCGGCAGTTGCATCGTAGCCCGTGACTATGACCTGTCCGGGAACGTCCACACCTTTTTCGATAAGCTTGTTTGCAAGACCTATCGCCATATGGTCGCTGGCGCAGATCACTGCTTCGGGCATTTCGACCTCTCCCGAGCTTATCTTTTCCGCAAGATCTTCGCCGCCGCTGTACCAGAAATCACCGTAAAAGATATTTTCTTTTTTTATCTCAAAGCCACGTTTTTCGTAAACGTCGGTAAAGCCGCCCAGTCTTTTCTCGGAAACGCCGTAATGCTCCATGCCCGTCAGAAAATATATCTTATCGGGGCTGCACTTGTGAACGTCAAGGATATGCTCGGTAATAACGGAAAAAGCCGATCTGTCGTCTGTTTCTATAACGGGATAATCTCCGAAGGGCAGATCTATGGAAACAACGGGCTTTGTACATTCCTTTTTAAGCCGTTCAAGCAGCGCCTCCGGAACTTCCTTATTATTATCTTCCGTAAGGCTTATGGCAGGGAGGATAACGCCGTCCAGCCTTTCAAAGTTTATCATCTCAAAAATATTAAGCTCTCCGCTCAGATAATCCTTATAATAATGGCACACCTGAACAAGGGGAGCGAAGACCGCACAGTCATAGCCGTATTTTCCGCACTGCGCAAAAACTCCATCCATTATTCGCTGCTGATAAACAGCTTCGGGATTGGGAAGCAGCAATCCTATAAGTTTTCTTCTGCTCACCGGCGCACCTCCTTAACATAGTTAAATTAAAAAAACAGTCATTTAAATAATACATTAATATAGTGAACTTTTACAACAGATTTAAAGAACATTTTATTAATATCCAAAAAATCCGACATAAAATTTCAACAAAGCAAGCTTTATACCGTAAAATTGACCGTTTTTAAGCAATAATTGTGCGGTACTGCCTTTATTCCTGCACAAATTTCCCGTTCTTTTTCAGAAAAAATCACCAAAACAGCAGGTTTGCAAGAAAATACAGTTGACATCGGGAAAAAAATGTGCTATATTTAGGGTAATGTATTATACCCTATATGGCATACGGCAAAATACAGAAAAATACAACATCTTTTAGGAGAGGTGCATTGTCATGAAAACATCAAAGATCTTCGGAGTAGCTGCTGCAGCTGCAATTGCCGCTTCAGCTCTCGCAGTTCCCGCTTCCGCTGAAGGCACATACCACGCATATATCGGTATCCAGTCCGCAAGCTATTCCTTCAGAAACGCTTGGTATGAACCCAGCTACGGCAAGGGCGTTACAGGCGACGACGGTATGGTTTACTTTGACCAGATCACAGGCTGGGACGGTCCTACCGCTGTAAACAAGGGCGGCGTATTCACAGACGCTGAGATCACAGGCGACGGTACATATACTGTTTCCGTAACAGATTTCGACTTCGGCGCTGACGAGACCCTTAACCTTCTTTTCGTTTCCACAGATATTCCTCTTGACGCAGGTATCACTATCAGCGACGTTAAGGTTATCATGGACGGCAACACAAAGTACACATTCGATGAAGCTTACCTCAGCCCCGACGCTACAGAATACGTTGAGCCTATGTGCATCAACATCTGGAACGACGACCTGGGCAAGGCTGACGGACTTTTCGGCTACATGATGCCTACAAGCTCCGTTGAGATCTCCTTCACAGTTTCCGGCATGGGCGACGCTTCCGCTGCTGCTGCTGATACAACAGACGCTTCCGCAGACGTTGCTGAAACAACATCCGCTTCTACAGGCAATACAGCTGCTGCTGTTATCGCTTCTGTAATGGCTGTTGCAGGTGCTGCTGCTGTTGCAACAAAGAAGAGAAAGTAATTTCTTCTATTTGATTGCGAAATTATGAACTAAAAAATCCCCGTATCAATTTGGTACGGGGATTTTTTGTGCAAAACGATAAAATTCAAGTTAAAAAATTATGCGTAATCTGTATTGTTTATGTTTCAAATTAGTGCTATAATATTAAATATAAACATTTTGGAATTGTTGTTGTTCCAAAATGAAAACGATTGCAAAACTTATTTCAGGAGGTTTGACATGAAATTCAAGAAAATTGCTGCCGGAGTTCTTTCTCTGGCTATGGTAGCTTCTCTTGCAGGCTGCGGCGGCTCTGCCACCAATGATAATGCAGGAAATACCACTTCTGCTGCCGCTGATGCAGGCAATGACGCAGACACTTCCGCAGATAACGGTTCAAGCGATGCTTCTTCCGGAAACGAGGCTGCAAGTGATGTTCCTTCCTTCTCCGAGCTTTACGGAGACGAGACCATCCAGCTCACCGTTTACAGCCAGCTGGCTAACTATTCCGGCAAGCTCACAGGTTGGTTTGCAGAGCTTATGAAGCAGAAGTTCAACTGCGAAATGACAATTATCCCCGAAGCTGACGGTGCTTTCGATACAAGAATGGAAGCAGGCAACCTTGGTGACATCGTTATTTTCGGCTCCAACGGCTCAAACTATCAGCGTGCCGCTCTCGGCGGAATGCTCTTTGACTGGAACGAAGACGACATTCTTTCCGATTACGGTCCCTATGTAAAGGAAAATATGCCCTACGCACTCCAGAACAACGCTAACCTTAACGATTCCTTCGGCGCAGGCAACGTAGTTTACGGCTTCGGTCACAACGTTGCTACAAACCCCGAGGATCACGAAGCGTTCTTCTACACAATGGACGTTCGTTGGGATCTCTATAAAGAACTTGGTTATCCCGAAGTTAAAAACCTTGACGAATTCTATGACCTTATGGTACAGATGAAGGAGATCTGCCCCACCGATGAAGCAGGCGGAGAGACCTATGCAACCTCTCTCTGGCCCGACTGGGACGGAAACATGGTAATGTACGTTAAGGCATTCGCAACCTGCTACTGGGGCTACGATGAACTTGGCTTCGGTCTTTACGATGTTGAAAACGGTGATTTCCACTATGCTCTTGAAGAAAACGGACCTTACCTCCAGAGCCTTAAGTTCTTTAACAGACTCTATCAGGCAGGTCTCCTTGACCCCGACTCCATGACCCAGACCTACAACGAAATGAGTGAAAAGGTTACAGTCGGCGGTACATTCTTCTCTATCTTCGACTATTCCGGTTCTGCTCTCTTTAACACAGACGAGCATCTTTCCGCAGGCAAAGCAATGTACCCTGTAGTTCCTCAGGACGCTACTCCTCTTTGCTACGGTATGAACGTTCTCGGCGGCAACAGAATCTGGACTATCGGCGCAAACACCGAATATCCCGAGCTTTGCATGGCTATCATCAACTACCTTACAACTCCCGAAGGCTATATGACATACTGGTACGGTCCTAAGGACGTATGCTGGTACTACGACGACGAAGGCAACACCTGCTTCACAGAGCTTGGCGAAGCTGCATACAAGGACAGAAAGGGTACAAATATGCCTGCTGAATGGGGCGGCATTTCCTTCGACGAAGGTACCTTCCAGGCTAACAACACAACATGGACAAAGGACGCTTCCAACCCCGATTCCAACGGCGAAACATACAACTGCGAAAACTGGAAGAGCAGACGTACAGACGCAGCTTATGACATTCTTGCCGACTGGAGAGATGTAACAGGAATGTACAACACCCAGGAATACATGGACAGCGTTCCTCACAAGGTTTCCCTTGCAACATCCTATTCCGAATCAGACAGATCCGATGACCTTAAGATCATTTGGGAACAGGTTGCAAAGTGCATCGTTGCTTACTCATGGCAGGCAATCTATGCAGCTGACGACGCTGAATACGACAGGATCGTTTCCGAAATGAAAACAAAGTGCGAAAGCTACGATCCCGACGGTCAGTGCCTTGCATGGTGCGAAAACGAAGCAGCTCTCAGATGCTCTCTTGAAGACCAGGTAAGATAAGCTTAAATTTATAAAAGCCAAGGGGCTGTTGCAGAATATGCTGCAACAGCCCTGTTTTT
>JBJEQN010000128.1:0-7408 GCA_051881775.1 Oscillospiraceae bacterium
CTTGATGTTGTCCTTCTTGATAAGGCAGTTTGCCTCAACGTCCCAAGCGGAGCCTTCGGAGGGGAAGATAACTTCACATTCGGGGTTTTCAAGTGCAAGAGTTACGCAGCGGTAGCCCATTGAAAGACCGATGAGCGCTTCGCCGGATGCAACCATTTTCGCAGGTTTTGAGCCGGAAGGAGTGTATTCGATAACGTTCTTGTCGAACTGGTCGAGATATTCCCAGCCCTTTGTGTAATCGCCCTTTGTTTCAGCCATCATCTGGAGAATACCGTTGATGATGAAAAGTCCTGTACCGGAGGAGGTGGGGTCGGACATTGCGATGTGTCCCTCATATACGGGGTCGATAAGGTCTGCATAGGAAGTAGGAACGGGGATACCCAGCTTCTCGCACTCTGCTGTGTTTACAAGCATTGCAGTTTCGGGAACGTCGATTCCTACCCAGCGGCAGGGAGATTCCTTATCCTTGAACTGGTCAAGAACTCTGTCGATGCCCTCGGGGTCGTAGGGTTCGATAAGACCGTATTCGTCAAGGCTGAGAAGGCTTGTTACCGCCGTGCCCCAGAGAACGTCGCAAACGGGAGCGTCCTTTTCGGCAATGAGCTTTGAAATGATAGTACCTGTGGAGTCACGGGTGATCTCAACGGTAATATCGGGGTATTTTTCCTTGAAAGAGGTGAGATATGCTTCGATAATATCGTCCTCAAGAGCGGTGTAAACGGAAATTGTCTTGTCGTCGGAGGAGCCTGTGTCAGCAGCAGCCTCCGCAGCTGTTGTATCGGCAGCGCCGCCCTCGGAAGCAGCGGCGGAAGAAGTTTCTCCCGATGATGAGCCGCTGTCGGTGGACTGAACGCAGCCTGCAGCCGACATTGAGAATACCAGCATAAATGAAGCCATTGCTGCGCATTTTGCTCTGAGTGATAAGGTTTTTTTCATAATGATCTCTCCTTTTGATTAAATTCCTTAATTCATATGTACAAACGATTTTTTCGTCTGTAAGCGTGATTCAAGCAGCCTTTGCGGAGCTTTTTGCCGTTTCTGCCGCCTTGGGGTCTTTCCAGCGGTTCATTTTCTTGACAATCGTTCTGTTGACTATCTCGTATATTATCCTCATTCCAACGTTGCAGACAAAGATGATAAGGGACATTGCCGCAGCGGATTCAAAGTCGCCGTTGTCCTCCATGCTTACAAGGGAGAGCGCAGCAGGCTTTGACTGGGGCGAATAGAGGAATACAAGAGCTGAAATTGTTGTCATGCTGTTAAGGAAGAAGTACTGTGCAACCTCCAGCACCGCAGCCGCACACATGGGAACGGAAACTCTGCCCATTATCATATAGAACGGTATGTTCATTGAATCGGCTGCGTTTTCGTATTCCTTGTCAAGCTTTTTAAGAGCCGTTGAAGCGGTGATATAGGTCGTTGAAAACATATGGACTATATTTGCAATGACCATTATCCAAAGGGTCTGATAAAGAACGTTAAAGGAATTGAGTATTCTTATGTGCAGGAAGTCAATATCGAAGTAGGGCTTGTTGAAGAACATAATGTAAGCAAGACCTACTACCATTCCGGGGAGCGCCATAGGCAGCATTGAGAAGAAATGCACCGTTTTTCTCAGCGTGGGGAAGGGTCGTGCCTTGTAGACCATATAAGCCGTAACAAATACGATGATCGTGCCTGCAATTGCGGTTATGGCAGCCATCTTCATGCTGAAAATAAAGGTGGAAATGCCGCTGCCAAGGAGTTTTTTGCTGAAATTGAAATGTTCAAGGGTGAATACCTTTTCGTAAGGCCAGCGCTTGATGAATGCAATGGTGAAAACGGCTGCGAAAATGCTCAGTATAAGCAGGGAGATGATCGTGCAGAAGATCTGGTAGAAAATATCCCTTCCTCTTGAAGGCGTGATCTTAAACGCCACAGCCTTGGAGGAAATTTCGTTGTTTGCCGCTTTTTTGGCGGTTATCCTGTCAATTGCAAAGGATATTACCGCAGGTATCGTAAGAAGTACGCCTATAACAGCGCCCATCTGGAAGTTCTGCTGACCTACAACGTACTTGTAGATGCTTGTGGAAAGTACGGGGTAGTTTGCGCCTATTGCCTGAGGTGCGCCGAAGTCGGTGAAGCTGAGGGTAAAGCAGAGGGTGGCGGCGCTTATAATGCCGTATTTTGCTCCGGGGAGAGTAATGGTGAAGAAGCTGCGGACAGAATTTGAACCGAATGCCGAAGCCGCTTCATAAAGGCGGTAGTCGGTGCTGTCAAGAGCCACCATAAGCACCATATAAGCCTGGGGCAGAGTGTAAATCACCTCAGCAATGATGATTCCCGGCTCACCCGATATTGCAAGCTCAAGACCCATGCTTGTGACAATGCCCTTCTTGCCGAAAAGATATGTAAGAGCAAGTCCGTGTACCATTGTGGGAACGAACAGCGGAAGCATTGCAATGTATCTGTATATAGCCTTGCACTTCATCGCCGTTCTTGTCATTCCGTAGGCAAGCATAAAAGCTATGCCAACGCTTATTACCATTGTTATCAGTGAAATTTTAATGGAATTCACCACCGCCGTCAGCAAGGACGGGTTGGCGAAATAATCCTTGAAGTTCTGAAGCCCAACAAAATTGCCCTTGTTATCCGAAGCGGCGTTGGAGAATATCATTATGATAGGCACCGCAAGGAAAACTATAAAGCATACAACGGAAAGAAGGATAATGATACGCTGTATAATGTCCGAGGCGCTTACTCTGTTTTTCAGTTTAACAGCAGACATTTTGTGCCGCCTCCTTTCATACCGCCGCAGGAGTTTTTTCAGCCTCCGCAGGCTGATCCTTGTCGGTGTTGTAGTATATCATCTTGCCATCGTCAAATTTTACTCTGATATGACCGCCCTGTTCAATGCCGTACTCGTGGAAAACGTGAGTGGGTACGTCTATCGTAATATCGTTGTCCATAAGGGTGATGTCGGTGTTTTCACGGAGCCGCAGGGTAAGGCGGTAGCTTGAACCGTGGAATTCGATGTTTACCACCTTTACCTTTACGCCCGTTTCATCGCTGTAAGGAACGATAACGATATTTTCGGGACGGATAGCCTTTATCCTGTAACGGTTGGGGTCGCTGCTGTCCTCGTTGAAGTTGGTGGTGAACATATTTATTGAGCCGATGAAGTCTGCAACGAAGGGGGAAACGGGGTGGTCGTAGACTTCCTGGGGCGTTCCTATCTGCTTGATGCAGGCGTTGTTCATAACAACTATCTTGTCCGCCATTGTGAGGGCTTCTTCCTGATCGTGGGTAACCATTATAGTGGTGATGCCCAGCTTGCTTTGCAGGTTTTTCAGCTCAACACGGACCTTCTGGCGCACCTTTGCGTCAAGTGCGGAAAGGGGTTCGTCCAGAAGCAGGAATTTCGGCGAAAGAACAAGCGCTCTTGCGATAGCAACTCTCTGCTGCTGACCGCCGGAAAGCTGTGAAGGATATTTGTCCTTGTGAGCTGTGATGTTTACAAGGTCAAGAACCTCGTCAATGCGTTTCATACGCTCCGCCTTGGGTACCTTAAGGCATTTCAGACCGAATTCAATGTTCTGCCAAACCTTCAGGTTAGGGAAAAGTGCGTAGGACTGGAAAACTATGCCGAAATTACGCTTGCTTGGGTGGAGGTCTGTTGCGTCCTGACCGCCGATATAAATTTTTCCCTCGGTAGCCTTTTCAAGTCCTGCAATGATACGGAGCAGCGTAGTTTTTCCGCAGCCTGAGGGACCAAGCAGACAAACGAACTCGCCCTCGTCGGCGCTCATGCTCACATTATCCAAAGCCGTAAAGCTTCCGTATTTTTTAGTGATACCTTCCGCTCTAAGTAATTCTGCCATAACCGCAGCTCCTCTCTTACCCACCGCTTATGCGGTGCAAACTATCTATCAGATGTGCGGCTCTCGGCTGCGTTTCTGATTTATCTTGTTTTAAAGTATAACTTGTTGCCAAGTTAAAGTAAATAGCAAAATTGAAAGTTTGGATGATTTTACATTCAAAAAGCAAATTCGGCACCAAATTTGTTAATATGGCTGAAAACGGGAAGATTATGCGGTTTTATTGTTAACAAACATAGAATTTAATATAGATTTAATATTTTTATTTGCAGGATTTTACTTAAAAAGTTGCATTTATGCAGGATTTATATTGTAATTATGCAATATTGCGGAGGTTTGCCGCAGCAAGTTCACAGCGTTTTTGGGGCTGCCTGTCGGCTTTATGCGCTGAAATAAGAAAGCAAGAATATTCCCCCGAAAATCAGTATGGCACCTATTATCTTAGGGGCAGGCAGGCTCTCTTTCAGCTTAAAGGCTGAATAAACAGCAACAAACACCACAGACATTTCCCTTACCGCCGAAACATAGCTTGCCGTTCCGCTTTTCATTGCCACAAGTACAAGAAAATACGCCGCAAAGGTCAGCACAGACACAGCAACTATCTTCGGTAAATTTGCCTTGACCTCCGTTTTAAGCGCTCCTCTTTTTATTACCATAGGTGCAATAAGAATGGCAGGTATAATGTCAATTACCCAGTATATCATAAGCGGATCGCAGTATTTTACCGAAAAATTGTCGCTGATAGTGTACCCTGCTACAGCAAGTCCGTTCAGCAGGGCAAGTCTTGTTTTCGGCACCGTAAGCAGCGTCCGTGCAGGAGCAGTGAACTCCCTTACCGTCAGCTTTTCCATATTGACCGTGTAAATTCCGGCAAAAATAACAAGCACCGATAAAAATATGGGCAGGGTCACCCTTTCCGTTCCCATTATTGCAGAAGCTATGCAGACAAATACGGGCGCGCTTCCCCTTGTAAGAGGATAAACAACGGAAATCTCACCTATTGAATAGGTCTTTGCAAGAAGGAAATAATACGCCGCCTGCATAAGTCCCGATATTGCAAGAAATATGTATCCCTCGGGCTTTGGCGCAGGACACAGCACAAGCACGGGTACCGTCAGAGCTGTTACCGCAAATACTATCTGACACCAAAGGAACGTCAGCTTGTCCTTTGCTCCTTTCGCTATAATGTTCCACGAGGCGTGACATACAGCCGACGCCACAAGCATTGCAAGAACCATAAGCTTCCTCTTCCTTTCCTTTTTATTATGCCACCGATTATAGCATAAACGCCCTATTGACACAATGTTGGCACCATGTTACCATATGCTTGTCAAATGAAAACCAAGGCGTCCCCAATAAGCGGATAAAGAAAAGGAGCAATTGTTATGGCACACGATCCCGTAAAAAGAAACGTACTTTTAAACCCGGGTCCGGCAACCACCACCGATACCGTTAAATACGCTCAGGTGGTACCCGATATTTGTCCCCGTGAAAAGGAATTCGGCGACATTATGAGATGGATGAGAGGCGAGCTTGTGAAGATAGTTCACGGCGACCCCGAAAAGTACACCTCGGTGCTTTTCACAGGCTCAGGCACTATCAACATCGACATTTGCGTAAACTCACTTCTTCCCGAAAACAAGAAGATACTTTTCGTTGACAACGGCGCTTATACTTCAAGAGGCGTTGAAGTCGCACAGTATTATCATCTTCCTTACATAGATCTTAAATTTGCATTTGACGAGCGCCCCGACCTTGACAAGATAGAGGAAACGCTCAAGTCTGACCCCGACATTGCGGTCGTTTACACCACCCACAACGAAACGGGCACAGGCATCCTTAACCCTATTAAGGAGATCGGCGAAATTGCCCACAGATACGGCTGTACCTTTATTGTTGATACAACGTCCACCTATGCAATGATACCCATTGATATGGACAGGGACAACATCGACTTCGTAATGGCTTCGGCACAGAAGGGTCTTATGGCTTTCACGGGACTTTCCTTTGTTGTGGGCAAAACGGAGCTTATCA
Source organism: Oscillospiraceae bacterium (assembly GCA_051881775.1). GTDB lineage: Bacteria > Bacillota > Clostridia > Oscillospirales > Ruminococcaceae > UMGS363. Next base: position 5,892 of record JBJEQN010000128.1, read on the forward strand.
AGAAGTCCAAGGATTACCCCACACGTTCCTACTACTGCAACCTTTATCTGCAGTATGACTTCTTTGAAAAAACAGGCGAAATGCACTTCACGCCCCCTGTTCAGACGGTATATGCCACAAAGCAGGCTATCCTTGAATACTGGGAGGACGGCGAAGAAAAGCGTTATCAGCGCCATATCGATGTATGGAACGCTATCCACGAGGGCAAGGAACGCCTTGGCTTCAAGGACATCATCAAGAAGGAATGGCAGAGCGGCATGGTCGTTTCTATCAAGTACCCCAACGACCCCAACTGGGATTTCAAGAAGATACACGACTACTGCTACGAAAGAGGTTTCACCATTTATCCCGGCAAGGTCTCCGGCACGGATACGTTCAGACTTTGCACTCTCGGACAGATATACAGAAAGGATATTGAAGATTTCTGGAAGGTGTTTGAAGAAGCCTGCAGAGCCACCGGTGTAAGCATTCCGGCAAAGTATTGATACAAAGCAACAGTTCTCTTAGTTGGCGCCTTTTCGTTTTGCGGAAAGGCGCCAACTTGCATTTGCATTGCAACATCTTAACTTTTTTATTTCATTTCCGCAATATTTCATTCCAAAATTTGCGGTTTCTATAAAAATTTTGATTAATTTGAAAATTTCTCTTGCAAAATTTATATATATGTTGTATAATAGTATTGTTATCGGTCAGGGAGCGGAAAGAATGTATCCGCAGCCGTTATAAATAATTTTATGGGAGGGCCTAATCATGGCATTTAAAAACGCATATCTCCAGGGCGTTTACAACAAGGTTGAACAGCGCAACCCCGGAGAAAAAGAATTCTTACAGGCAGTACGCGAAGTTCTCGAATCCTTTGAACCCGTTGTTGAAAAGGATAAGTCCTACGAGACAAACGGAATCATCGACAGGATCGTTGAACCCGAAAGATTTATCCAGTTCAGAGTTTCATGGGTAGATGACAAGGGCAACGTTCAGGTAAACAGAGGCTACCGCTGCCAGTTCAACTCCGCTATCGGACCTTACAAGGGCGGTATCAGACTTCACCCCTCCGTTTGTGCATCCGTTATCAAGTTCCTCGGCTTCGAGCAGATCTTCAAGAACAGCCTTACAGGTCTCCCTATGGGCGGCGGTAAGGGCGGCTCCGACTTCGACCCCAAGGGCAAGTCCGACAGAGAGATCATGGCTTTCTGCCAGAGCTTCATGACTGAGCTTTCCAAGCACATCGGCGCAGACACCGACGTTCCTGCAGGCGACATCGGCACAGGCGCAAGAGAGATCGGCTATATGTTCGGTCAGTATAAGAGACTCCGCAACGAGTTCACAGGCGTTCTCACAGGCAAGGGTCTTTCCTACGGCGGCTCTCTCGCAAGAACAGAAGCAACAGGCTACGGCCTTTGCTACTTCACAGAAGAAATGCTCGGCTGCATGAAGAACGACAGCTTCAAGGGCAAGACAGTAGTTGTTTCCGGCTCCGGCAACGTTGCAATCTACGCTACAGAGAAGGCAACAGAGCT
>JBJEQN010000128.1:7508-29201 GCA_051881775.1 Oscillospiraceae bacterium
GGCTGCAAGGGCATCTGGACCATCAAGTGCGACATTGCTCTTCCCTGCGCTACACAGAACGAGCTTGACGGCGAATCCGCTGACATTCTTATCAAGAACGGCGTAATGGCTGTTGCAGAAGGCGCTAATATGCCTTCCACACCTGAGGCTATTGAAAAGCTCCAGGCTGCAGGCATTCTCTTCGGACCTGCAAAGGCTGCAAACGCAGGCGGCGTTGCAACATCCGGTCTTGAAATGTCCCAGAACAGCGAAAGACTTTCATGGACATTTGAAGAGGTTGACGCTAAGCTCAAGCAGATCATGATCAACATCTTCCACAACGCATACAACGCTTCCAAGGAATACGGCAACGAGGGCAACCTTGTTATGGGCGCTAACATCGCAGGCTTCCTTAAGGTTGCTGACGCTATGAAGTGGCAGGGCGTTTCCTATTAATTGAAGACCCAAGTCAAATAAGCTTTATCTGATGGGTTGTTGCACGTTAATAAAATTATAACAAAAACGGGCGGCTGATAGCCGCCCGCAATTTTATGATTTTTTGATCAATGTGCAACAGCCCTTTTGGTTTATGCAAACCTACCTTTCCGACAAAATACTTATATTTAGGGCGTTATACTGTCAGAAGGTACAAAATTTACTGAAAATCATTGACTTTTTTGTAGATTTATGGTACACTTAACAATGTATTAATATAAATTGTCGGAAAACGGCGTATGACCGACGCCCGACTATGGTGTATAATAGGTAACATTTTGGCAGGTTTTTGGGATTTCTTTATAACGTCAGGAAAGGGAGAAAATATCTATGAAAAAAACACTAACTAAGCGAATACTTATCGCCTGTTCGATCGCACTTGTATTTATGATAATCGTCATATTCTCTGTGCAAAGTCTGCTTATGCAGAAAACTGCGGCAAATACCGCTTCAACACGAATCGATGATGTTATTTCAAAATTAGTGGTGAACGACGCAGAAACTCAGAGCATTATCGACCAGCTCAACTCCGATTTCATATCCAAAGCCGACTCTTTTGCGGAAATGATAGCGCTTGACCCTTCAATAATCGAAGATATGGACAGACTAAACGAAATAGCCGCTATGCTTGACGTTGACGAGCTTCATGTCACAAATGAAAACGGCATACTCCAATGGGGCAACATTCCGGGCTATTACGGCTTTGATTTTGCGGCAAGCGATCAGGCAAAGGAATTTATGCCTATACTTAAAGACCCGTCTCTGAAAATTGCACAGGACGCTCAGCCCAACGGTGCGGAAGGAAAGTATTTCCAGTATGTGAGCGTTGCAAGAAAAGATAAAACCGGTATCGTTCAGGTAGGCATTACCCCTACAAGACTTCAGAACCAAATTGAGAAAACAAGCATTGCCAATGTTCTTGCCGATATAACCGTAGGAAACAACGGCTATGTTATGGCAGTGAACAAGGCCGACGGAACAGTCGCTGCTCATAAAAACCCGGAGATTATCGGTCAGAATTACGCAGACATCGGTATCAGCGAAAAGCTGATGAAGGGCGGCAGCGGTATCGTTGCTAAAATTGACGGTGAAAGCATGATCTGCTCCACAGGCGAGACCGAGGATTATGTGCTTATCGCAGCTATCAGCAGAAGCGAGGCTTTCAGCGGACGTACTTCCCTTGTTGTAATATTCATACTTGCTACGCTTATAATGCTTGTCGTTATCGTGCTGCTTATCAATTCCGTTGTTCAGAACAACATCATCAAGGGTCTGAACGAGCTTATCGACAATATGCAGGTCATTTCATCGGGAGATCTTGACACCGAGGTCAACGTAAGGACCTGCCCCGAATATGAGACCCTCAGCAACGGCATAAACGCTATGCTTGCCAATATCAAGCGCAACATTGACGAGACCGTTAAGCTGAACGAGGAACAGCAGCGCCTTTTTGCCGAGACAACGTCAATTTCCGCAGATATAGGCGTTCAGTCCTCCGAAATGCAGGAGGTCGCAGCAAGACTTTCCGAGGGTTCCTCCACACAGGCGGCTACCGTTCAGGAGCTTTCCGCTTCCTTCAATTCCATTGCGGAACAGATAAAAAGCAGCGCAGAATCGGCTAAAAATGCAAGCAGACTTTCCGAGGAAACTACCAAGAACGTTGACAGCGGCGCAGCAAAGCTCACGGAAATGCAGGCTGCTATGTCAAGGATAGAAGAATCCTCCACAAAGATAGGAAATATCGTAAAAACTATAGACGACATCGCTTTCCAGACCAATATCCTTGCCCTCAACGCTGCGGTCGAAGCCGCAAGAGCAGGTCAGCACGGAAAGGGCTTCGCCGTTGTTGCTGACGAGGTAAGAAACCTTGCAAACAAGAGTGCAGAGGCTACAAAGGGTACTGCCAAACTTATTGAAGAGACCAAGCAGGCTGTTTCCGAGGGTGCGCAGATAGCAAACGAGACCGCCGAGCAGCTCCGTTCCATGATGAGCGGAATTGCGGAAAGCAACCGTCTTATTGAAAACATCGCAGTTGCAGCAGATGAACAGGCAGAAGCCTTCAGCCAGATCTCCGACAGCATGATGCAGATCTCAACGGTAGTTCAGCAGAACGCCGAGATCTCCGCAGATGCCGAAGAGACCGCAAGAAAGCTGGACGAACAGGCACATTCTCTCAAGGCTTTGTTTGAATAAAAGATTTGCGGCGTAAAGCGCTGTATTGTATAAAAATTGAGGTCCGAGCCGTTTAAGGTCCGGACCTCTTATGTTAAATTCTGTATTAAAGTGAAATAAGGGGCAGAGTTTTTCCTGCCGTGCTGCTCCGCACTTCGGTTATCATTTCCCGTATATCAAGGAAAGAATCAACTATAACAGGGTCGAAATCAACGCCTCTGCCGTTCTCGATAATGCGGAAGCACTCTTCAAGGGGCATTGCCTCACGGTAGCAGCGCTTTTCCGAAACTGCGTCAAAAACATCGGCTACCGACATTATTCTTGCGGCAAGGGGTATATCCGTGCCGCAGCGTCCCTCGGGATAGCCCTTTCCGTTCCATTTTTCGTGGTGGAAGCGTGCAACGTCATACGCCATAGCCCTGTAATCCTCGTCGGAAACATGGAAAAAGACCTCACGGATCATCTCTCCGCCCTTTTCCGCATGGGTCTTCATTATATCATATTCCTCTTCGGTAAGCCTTCCCGGCTTGCAGAGTATGCTGTCGGGGATAGAGATCTTCCCAATATCGTGAAGCGGCGCAACCATTGAAAGGCATTCCACAAACTCGTCCGTTATCTTATCCGCATATTCCTCGGTTTTCTGAAGCTCACGGGCAAGCAGCTCCGCATAAATGCTTGTTCTTCTGATGTGTCCGCCTGTGTTTTCGTCACGGTTTTCAACTAAGGTGGCAAAGCCGTATATCATATCTTGGTTATGCAGAAGAAGGCGCTCATAATTATTGGCATTATCACTCAGCAGCTTTGATGTTCTGTCTGTAAGAAGCTGCAGCAGAGCGGCAAAGCATATCAGCACCATAAGCCTCGGAAGTATGCTGAAAAATATCAATCCGTGAATAGTGGTGAAATTATAGTCGGGGCGCCAGTTAAGAAAATATCCGGCGACCTGACCGCAGGCGGTAACAGCTACCGTAATTGCTGAGGACAACCTTGTCATCTTCTTGGAAAAATACATTCCTGCAATAGCTATAGGGTATGCATACACCACTACAACGTGATATGTAAGGGTGGTCGTAACAATAAGAAGAAACAACGCCGCAAACACGACATACAGATACTTCATCCATTTTTTTGATGTGCCGAATAGCTTATTCAGTATCTTAGGCGTTATCAGCAAAACTGCGCTTATAACATAGGCAATAGTCATTGCAGGCATATAAATGGTAAAGACGCCCACCACATTCAGAATGTAAATGACCGAAAATATTACAAAGGTTATCAGCATAACATTTGCCACGCTGCGGTTTGCGTCCTCTTCGTTTTTGTTAATTATCTTGCTTAATGTTGCATTGCTCACCCTATCACATCCCCCAAAATATTCCGTTTGGAAAATTATATCATATTTTGTCTTATACGTCAATCAAACTTTAAATTTTTCCCTTGATTGGAGAATAATTATGAAAATAGACAGGCTTATTGGAATTTTATCAATACTTTTGCAAAAGGACAGGGTCACCGCCTCGGAGCTTGCGGAAAGGTTCGAGGTGTCACGCCGCACTATAGTAAGGGATATTGAGGACTTGTGCAAAGCAGGAATACCCGTGGTTTCCTACAAGGGTCAGGGCGGCGGAATATCTGTTATGGAGGGCTTTAAGATAGACCGCACCCTTCTTTCCTCCGAGGATATGAAAGCCATTCTTGCAGGTCTGCAAAGCCTTGACAGCGTAAGCGGAACAAACCGTTACCGTCTGCTTATGGATAAGCTGTCTGCGGATAGCTCTGCCTTTGATTCGGGACAAAGCATTATTATCGACCTTGCTGCCTGGGACAAATCGGCAGTTGCGGACAAAATAGGGCTTATTCGCACCGCAATTGAAAAGCGTGAGAAGATAACCTTCACCTACTACTCCCCCGACGGCGAAAGCAGGCGCACTATCGAGCCTTATCACCTTGTTTTTCAATGGTCAAGCTGGTATGTGTGGGGCTTCTGCGAAAAGCGGCAGGACTGGCGTATGTTCAAGCTGACACGGCTTGCGGAGCTGCAATGCACGGGTGAAAAATGCAGGGAGCGCACCGTTCCCCAATACACCTGCGACAAGCTGCGACATACAAAAGGCAGCATTGAAGCCGAGGTGCGGTTCGACAAGTCGGTAAAATGGCGCATTATTGACGAATTCGGCACGGAGCTGCCCCAATATGATAAGGACGGAAATATCCTGCTCCGCTTCACATGGTCGGACGTTCCCTCATTTTTTCAGTATATACTTACATTCGGTGATGCAGCCGAGATACTTTCCCCCGAGGAATACAGGCAGGAATTTTCCCGGCTTTTAAAGAGAATATCCCATAAATACGACAAATAAAATTTACTTTAAGGAGAATCGACTATGAATATTACAAATAATAATATAGACGGCGGCAAAGCCTTTGACTGGGGACGCACTTCTGCGGACTATGCAAAATACCGTGACATTTATCCCAAGGAGTTTTACGGCAGAATAGCCGCAAGAGGTCTGTGTGTAAAGGGTCAGAGGGTGCTTGACATAGGCACGGGTACGGGAGTTCTGCCGAGAAATATGTACTCTTACGGCGCAGAATGGACAGGAACGGACATTTCCGCAAATCAGATAGAGCAGGCAAAGCGTATGTCAGAGGGAATGGATATTGATTATATAGTTTCCTCTGCGGAGGATATTGATTTCCCCGAGGGTGCCTTTGACGTTGTTACCGCCTGTCAATGCTATTGGTATTTCGACAACGCAAAGACTGCGCCCCTTTTCGGCAGGGTACTGAAAAGAGGCGGAAGTCTGGTATTTCTTTATATGGCGTGGCTGCCTTTTGAGGATAAGATAGCAGGGGAAAGCGAAAAGCTGGTGCTGAAATACAGCCCAAACTGGAGCGGCGCAGGAGAAACTGTACACCCCATATATATCGCCCCCGAATACGAAGAATATTTCGATATTGTCTACAGTACGGAATTTTACCTTGACGTACCATTTACAAGGGAAAGCTGGAACGGCAGAATGAAAGCCTGTCGAGGGGTTGGCGCTTCACTTTCTCCCGAAGAGATCGCAAAATGGGAAGCGGAGCATAAAAAGCTGCTGGAAGAGATCGCCCCCGAAGAATTTACCGTAAGGCATTACGGGGCAATTGCGGAAATGAAAAAGCGCTGAGCAAATACGGCATACTTCGTTTAACCTTCTTCATCCACAGAAGCGTCATAGGCAATTTCGATGTCGGCAAAGCCTTTCGTTCCTCCTGCGGCTGCGGCGATGTCATAAAGCTCGGAATAGGCTTCTTCATCTGCTTCAAACAGGGCGCTGCCGTTATATGCGCTTGGGTTAATAAGTCCTTTTCCGTCGCTGCCTATGGTTATGCGCAGCAGCTCGTTTCCGTCGGACAGGCAGAAAACCACCGACACGATTTTTGAACTGTGAAGTCCCTTACAGAAATCCCCCGTTTCTGCGTCCGAAAATCTGCTCAGTATGGGGTAAACCTCCGAAAAATCAATATCTGTAAGCTTGAATATGGAAACCTCGAATTCCGGGTCAACATATTCATAACCCAGCTTTACATTTTCCGTTTCCGCCGTTATCTCAAAAAAGTCAAGGTATTCCCCAAGGCTGCCCAGCAGAGGAAGATCGGGCAGAATTATCTCGTCATCCTCGGCAATATCGGGCGTGTCTTCTTCGGTATCTTCGGTGGTTTTGGGCGTGGTACAATTTACCGTGGTCATTTCCGTTGTTTCCATTGCAGGGAAAATTACTTCGGACGTACTGACGGCGGTTCCCGTTTCTTCGGCAGGCGTATAAACGGTTGTCGGCGTGGTTCTCTCGGCAGGGGGAGCTTCATATGTGTCGTCATCCGGATTTTTTTCGGGCGGTACTGTGACAGCGGACGCAGAGGTTTCGTTCGTTCTGTCACCGACCCATACCTCGCTTGTTTCGGTATATCCCCCGTCGTAAATGACCTCATCGCATTTGTCAAATGGACGGGTCAGAGCCACCGCTCCTGCGGCAATACATAGGCAGGCAGCCGCAGAAATTACGGCGGCAAGCCTTTTCCTGCTCCAAACAGGCTTAGGCGAGAAATTCTCCGCTTCGGCAATATATTTTTCTTCTATTTCTCCCATACATTTCAAAAGCTGCTCAGAAGTCATAAAAGCCCCTCCTTTTTCATAAAGCGTTCAAGTCCCGACCTTGTTTTTTTCAGTATGTAGTTCACTCGGTTGATGTTCGTACCCGTTTTTTCCGCAATATCGCTTATGCTGTCAAAGCGGAAATATCGGAGGACAAAAACCGTGCGGCTTTCTTCGTCAAGACCGCAAATAAAGCTGTTCAGTGCCTTTACTATCTCCTTGTCCTCTGTCTGCTTTTCGATGTTTTCTCCCGAAGAGATTATCTCGTCAAGCTCCGAAAGCGCTTCGGCGTAAGCTCCGCCCCTTTTTCCTGCCTTTGAGCGTTTAAGCCTGTCAAGGGCAAGATTCCTTGTTATTTTTCCGAGAAAAGCCTTTAGAATATCCGGCTTCTGAGGCGGAATAGCGTTCCACGCCTTGAAAAAAGTATCGTTTACACATTCCTCCGAATCCTCATTTACGCAAAGGATATTGTATGCTATCCTGTAGCAGTAGCCGCCGTAGGCTTCGGAAGCCGCTTTGACCGCTGTTTCCGCTCTTTCCCAGAAAAGCTGAATTATTGCTGCGTCTGTCATAGGTGCAGACCCCTTTCTTTTTTCCTTTCAATTATATAGACGACAAAAAATCGGAAAAGTTGAATCATTTTTACGGCTTAACACATTATTTCGGGTCATTATCCGCCCTCCCTGTGAATAAGAATAGTATAAAAGAATTACGGAGGGATAGTAAATGAACCAAAAAAATTCTGTGGATGAAATGGCCAAAAAATATAAAGAAGAAATGATGCGGCTTTACAGTAAGTCTTCCTCTAAGCCTGCGCAGACTGCGGAAAAGCCTGCCGCAAAGGAGAACAAGCCGCAAAAAGCACAGATGCCCGAAGTGCATACACCGCCGCAGGTTCTTGTTCCCGAAAAAAAGCCGGAACAGCCTGTTATGGAGGCTGCACCGAAGATAGTTCCCCGTGCTGCGGAGGGGTCACGGTTCCCAACGCCCGAGGAGATAATTGCCGCAGAAGAGTCAAAGCCCGACAAAACGGAAACGGCGGAATTTTCGGACAGCAGGATACAGGGCGAAGAAGTGCATATGCAGGGGAACTACGACTTTACCCCCTATAACGATACAAGCAACGACGAGCTTGAACCACTTTACACAGGAAACAGCGAGGGCAATGCGCCCATTTCCGAAATGACGGGTACAGGCTACATTACCGCCGAGGTGACGACAGGCGACGGCGCTGTTCCCGTGGAAAATGCGGTGGTGCTTATTACCCGTAAGGAAGGGGATAAAAACGTGCTTGTGCGTATGCTTGTGACGGACGAGAGCGGAAGCACCGAAACGGTGGCGCTGCCTGCTCCCGACATACGCTATTCCGAAGCCCCCGACCCCTTGGAAAAGCCTTATGCGGAGTATAATCTTAGCGCTTATGCAAAAGGCTTTTACCCCGTTCCCGAAATGACCGTACCCGTTTTTTCAACGGTAAAGTCCATTCAGCCCATAGCCCTTATACCTCTTCCAAGATTCAGTCCGCAGAACAACACGCCCCGTTCTTCAAGAGCAGGTTCATGAAAGAGGTGATGTAAATGGCAGCGGCTGAACCCTTTATCCCCGAGACGGTGACGGTACACCTTGGCAGACCCGACGACCCCACCGCCGAGAATGTGACCGTAAGTTTTCCCGAATATATAAAGAACGTAGCTTCAAGCGAGCTTTACCCCACATGGCCGGAAAGCGCCCTCAGAGCGAATATTTACGCCATAATCTCCTTTACTCTTAACCGAATTTATACCGAATGGTACCGTTCACAGGGGTATAATTTTGATATAACCAACTCCACCCAGTTTGACCAGTCCTTTGTTAAAGGCAGAGATATTTACGAACCCATAAGCCGTATCGTTGACGAGATATTCAACGAGTACATAAGCAGACGGGGCAGCGTTGAGCCGCTTTTTGCGGTGTACTGCGACGGCAGGGAGGCCACCTGCGAAGGTCTGACCCAATGGGGAACGGTGGATCTTGCCCGTCAGGGTTACGGACCTTACGATATGCTCACATATTTTTACGGAGATGATATTGATATTGTGACCGACGCAAATATACAGCCAAATGTGCCCACCTACCCCGGAACGCCCCTTCAGCTTGGCAGCGGCGGCAACGAGGTGGTGCGCATACAGACCCAGCTTAACCGTATTTCAAACAACTATCCTGCAATACCGAAAATACCTGCTTCGGGAGCGGCGTTTGATATTGCCACGGAAAATGCGGTGAGGAAATTTCAGGAGATATTCAACCTGCCCCAGACGGGTATCGTTGACAAGGCAACGTGGTACAAGATAAACTATATCTTTGACAGCGTAAAAAGGCTTGCGCAGCTTAATTCCGAAGGACTTACCCTTGAAGAGGTCACGGGGCCTTTCCCAACAGAGCTTGCACCGGGAGATGAAGGTGCAGCTGTGCGGAATCTGCAGTATTACCTTTCCGTTGTGGGAGCGTATTACAACTCCGTGCTGCCTATTGAGATAACAGGCGTTTACGATGGGCAGACGGAGAATTCGGTGCGCTCCTTCCAGCAGGTGTTCGGACTTCCCCAGACGGGCGTAATGGACAGAACAACGTGGAACGACCTTTACAACGCATACCTTGGCATTGTGGAGAACGTGCCTATCAACCTTGAAGGCGAAAACGCCGTGCTTTTCCCCGGAGTTTTCCTTACAGAGGGAATGACCAACGAGTATATCAGGGTGCTGCAGGAGTATCTTACCTATATCCACCAGTCCTACCCAAATATTCCCGAGGTAAGCGCAACGGGATATTTCGGACCCGTGACAAGAAGCGCCGTGACAGCCTTTCAGCGGCAGTTCGGGCTTAATCCTACGGGCAACGTTGGCGCTGACACATGGAACAGCATTTCAAACACCTATAATGAACTGAAAACAGGTCAGGCAAAGCTCCCCGGTCAGGCACCGGGATATACCATTTCTTGATTACCAAATGTATAAACATCGATATTTTCTACCGGAGGTAAGAAGCAAATGCCTATTTCAGATGAACAGAAAAAAATGAATATAAACGAAGCGCAGGAGTTTCTGCATATTGTTTCAAAATTTAACCCGAAAATACCCTCTGTTATACCAAGCGGCACATACAACGCCGAGACCAAAGAAGCGGTAAAAGCGTTCCAGAACGAATACGGACTTACGCCTACGGGGGAAATAGATAACGCCACATGGGAGGCGCTTTACAACGCTTATAAGGAAGCACTCGTTTATTTTAACGAGCTGGAGAGGATTCGCCCCCTGCCCTTTGAGGGTATTCCTATCGGAGCAGGCAGTGCAGGGTACGCAATTTATATCATACAGGCGATGCTCAACACCATAGCCCAGTTTTACGACAATATGGAGGGCGCTCCCATAAACGGCATATTCGATAAGGCGACTTCCGATTCGATAAAATTCGTGCAGAAGGTGAACGGGCAGGAGCCTACGGGGGTAATTGACGAAAGCACATGGAATAACCTTGCAAAGCTGTATAATTACCATGCAGCAATAGACGAGGGCGACAAAATGCCGCTTCAAAGGGAAAGTGACGAAGAAAACGCCGAATGTCGGGAGTGTGTGGGATAAGAGTGCTGCGCTAAATGAAAAGTGAATAGTGAAAAATGAATAATGAATAATTTTGGTGTTCGCTGCGCTCACGAATTTAAAAATAATGCACATCCGGTATAAAAACAAGGCTGCTACAGCTTCAAAAACGGCGTAGCAGCCTTGTTGTTTATCTTTTATTACAAATCATGCCGGAAAGCCTTACTTGAGCTTCCAGATGTCTCTTGCATAATCCTCAACAGCTCTGTCGGCGGAGAAGATTCCTGCGCCTGCGATATTGTGGAGAGACATTCTGTTCCACTTTTCCTTGTCCTTGTAGCATTCGGAAACATACTGCTGTGCGGACTGGTAAGCGTCGAAATCGGCAAGTACCATATAAGGATCCTTGAACTTAAGGGAGTTTGCAACTTCCTCAAACTGGCAGCCGTTGATGCCTGTGTACATCTTGTTGATGGCTCTTGCGATAACGTCGTTGTTGTTTACATAATCTTCGGGACGGTAGCCCTGAGCCTGCTTTGCAAGCACTTCTTCCGCATTCATACCGAAGATGAAGATGTTGTCAATGCCGACCTGATCCTTGATCTCGATGTTTGCGCCGTCAAGAGTACCGAGGGTAAGAGCGCCGTTGAGCATCAGCTTCATATTACCCGTACCGGAAGCCTCCTTGCCTGCAAGAGAGATCTGCTCGGACACTTCCGCAGCAGGCATGAGCAGCTCGGAAAGGCTTACGCAGTAGTTTTCAAGGAAGTAAACCTGCAGCTTCTTGTTTACGGCAGGATTCTTTCTGATCTCTTCGCCCAAAGCCCAGATCATCTTGATTATCTGCTTTGCAAGATAGTATCCGGGAGCAGCCTTTGCAGCGAAAATGTATGTCTTGGGAACGAAATCTGCGTTGGGGTTGTCAAGGAGATACTGATATTCTGCAAGAATGTTGAGAGCGTTAAGGTGCTGTCTCTTGTATTCGTGGAGACGCTTTACCTGAACGTCAAAAATACCGTCCATATTAAGGGCAATGCCGTAGTTGGACTTGACATACTTTGCAAAACGCTTCTTGTTTTCCAGCTTTATCTTGCCAAGGCGTTCAAGTACCTTCTGGTCGTTCTCAAACTTGTTGAAGTTGGAAAGCTCTGCAGCGTTCTTCTTGAAGCCGTCGCCGATAGTGTCTTCGAGGAGGCTTGTAAGTCCGGGGTTGGACTGGAGGAGCCATCTTCTGTAAGCGATACCGTTGGTAACGTTCTTGAACTTGTAAGGTGTATCGGCATATTCGTTCTTGAAAACGTCCTGCTTGATAATATCGGAGTGGAGCTTTGAAACGCCGTTTACGCTGTGTGAAGCGCATACGCAGAGAAGAGCCATATGGATCTGGTTGTTCTGGATTATGGACATTCTGGAGACCTTGTTGCTGTCACCGAGACGTTCCATAAGGTCTGCGCAGTAACGGTTGTTTATCTCAACGATAATGGAGAAGATACGGGGAATGATCTGCTTAACAAGGTTCATATCCCACTTTTCAAGAGCTTCCGCAAGAACGGTGTGGTTGGTGTATGCGAAGGTGTTGGTAACGATGTGCCAAGCCTTAGCCCATGAATAGCCGCAGTCGTCAAGCAGTATTCTCATAAGCTCGGGGATAGCAAGTGTGGGGTGGGTATCGTTGATATGGATAGCAACCTTTTCGTGGAGGTTGTCAAGTGTGCCGTAAATGCTCATATGGCGGTCAACGATGTCGCCGATAGAAGCTGCGCACATAAAATACTGCTGTCTGAGACGGAGAGATTTACCCTCAAGGTGGTTGTCGTTAGGATAAAGCACCTTTGAGATAGCCTGTGCAACGGTGTTCTGGGAAAGGGACTTTGCATAATCGCCCTGATTGAACATCTGCATATCAAAGGAAGGCGCCTTTGCCTGCCACAGACGGAGAACGGAAACGCCGTCGCTGTCGTAGCCGGGAACATACATATCGTAAGGAACAGCGTAAACGGTGCTGTAGTTGTTGTAGGAGATATGGTGGTACTTGTCGTCCCAATGCTCGGTAACTTCGCCGTCAAAATGGACCTCAATGGTCTTGTCCTTCTTGGGAACGAGCCAGGTCTCACCGCCGGGCAGCCAGTTATCGGGAAGCTCGGTCTGCCAGCCGTCCTCTATCTTCTGCTTGAAGATACCGTACTCATAGCAGATAGAGTAGCCCATTGCAGGGTAGCCGTCTGTTGCAAGTCCGTCAAGGTAGCAGGCTGCAAGACGTCCGAGACCGCCGTTTCCAAGTCCTGCGTCGGGTTCGTAATCATAGATACGGTCGAGGTTAACATCCCACTTCTTGAATATCTCTTCCACCATATCGTTGATACGGAGGTTGAAAAGGCTTGTTTTAAGGGAACGTCCCATAAGGAACTCCATAGAAAGGTAATAAACTTCCTTTCTTCCCTCGGAATGAACGGTGTTGCGGAACTTTCTGCGCTTTGCTCTGAGAAGCTCTACGACTACTGCCGAGAGAGCCTTGTAGATCTGATTATCCGAAGCGTCGATAGGAGTGACATTAAATTCTGTCTGGAGCTCTTCGCGGAGTCTTTCTTCAAAATCCTCTTTGCTAATAATTGGCTGCATACGGTACTATCCTTTCCATAATCTTATTCGCATAAATCGGGGTATGGTAATATCTGTACTAATTATACACTATACAACTTCCATTTACAATTGTAATATTAAACAAATTTAATCGTTTTCGTACTGTTTATAATGTTTATTAGGAAAGTTTGGGGTAAATTTTATTGCCACCGTTACAGTTTTGTATTATAATGGAATAAAATACACTAACAACGGGGGATCGTAAATTATGGGGAACAGCGGTGAAAAGCTCAGAAGCGCATACTGGGACAACATAAAAGGACTGCTCATATTTCTTGTGGTCTTTGCCCACTGCCTTTACGGACTGCAGGATATGCCCGTTATCGGCAGCATAGTTGACGCAATATATATGTTCCATATGCCGGCATTCGTTTTTGTGTCGGGATATTTCGGCAAGAGCGAGAATTCACGGAGCTTTAAGTCGGTTTCGGGACTTATATTCATCTATTTTATCTTCAACAGCCTTATGGGGCTTGCTTACGGATTCAATTCGCTGCTGGAGCCTGTGTATTCCTGCTGGTATCTCCTTGCGCTGGCGGTGTGGAGAGTTACCGCTCCGAGGCTTGCAAAAATCAGGGATATACAGCTTATACTGTTTGCGGTCTCTCTGTTTGCAGGCTTTTACGATTCAATTGACAACACCTTTGCCATAGCCAGGATAATTTCCTTTTACCCCTTTTATATGGCAGGCTACCTGCTTACGGAAGAAAAGTCACAAAGTCGTACCTGCGGAAACAAGGCAAAACGGCTCCTTTGGGGTCTTGCGGCTCTTATAGGGGCGGCGGCTGTGGGCTTTGCAGCGTACAGCTTTTTTGATTATTCCGATTCGGCGCTTCTTATGTATAGCTATGAGCTGCCTATGGACGCATTCGGACGGATAGGGCTGTTTGTTACTGCTTTTCTTGCAATATATGCGCTGAGAAGCCTTTCTCCCGACAAAAAGCTGCCCTTTTTCACAATGATAGGCAGAAATTCTCTCGGCATATTTCTTCTTCACAGACCAATTACCCTGCTTTTCAGCGATATATTTGGAGAAAAGGAATGGGTCATCGCCGCCGCTTTACTCTGCTCGGTAATTATATGCCTTGTTTTCGGCAACGACCTTGTGACCGGTCTGCTTAACGCTTACATCAAGGCAGGAGCGGAACTGCTGACGGGCACTTCCGAAAAAAAGAAGGGCAGGGCGGAGATATTTGCAAGAGTTACCGCAGCTTTGGTGGCGCTTTGCTTTGTGGGAAATATAGTGATAAACGAATATGACGGTTTCAGCTTTGACACGGACATTGCGGAAGAAACATCGGCTGCGGAAAGTGAAGATGTGTTTTACCCCGTTATGGACGATGAGGAAAAGGCGGAGTTTGACAATGCTTTCCGCATTACCTTTGCAGGCGACCTTATTCTGCTTGAAGATCAGGTAAAAAGGGGATATAACGGCTCGGGATATGATTTTTCCGATGTGTTTGAGTACGCCGCACCCCATATTTCCGCTTCCGACCTTGCAATAGGCGTGTTTGAAGGACCAATGGCAGGGGAGGAAGCAGGGTATTCCACAAGCAATTTTGACGACAGCAAGGAGCTTGCGCTGAATTATCCCGATGAATTTGCGGAAAATGTGAAAAATGCAGGCTTCGACCTTGTTACAACGGCGAACAATCATCTTCTTGACAAGGGCGAAAAGGGAGCGTTCCGCACACTTGACATTCTTGACAAAACAGGACTTGAACACACAGGCTCCTACAGAAGCTATGAGGAAAAGCAAAGCTCCCGTGTGAAGCTCGTTGAAAAGGACGGGATAAAATTTGCGGTGCTTGCCTATACCTACGGCAGCAACGGATATGCGCCCGAATCACTTGCGGACAGCTTTGTTACATCTATAATTTGCGGCACAGAGGGAGAGCTGTTTGAAAAGCTGAAAAGCGGCGTTCAAAGTGATTTTTAAGCAGCAAAGGCGTATTCTCCCGATCTTATCGTAGTCCTGCCACATATAGGCACTCAGTTTTCCAACGGCATTGACGAGGAACAGAAGGTGTGGTTTGAAATATTCAAGGAGTGCGGCGCTGACATTATCCTCGGTGACCACGCCCACGCCGCCGAGCCTGCCCTTATTGAAGAATACGGCGGAAGAAAGGTGTTTACCGCCTATTGTCCCGGCAATTTTGCCAATATTTACAGGGAGAAACAGGGCGATGCAAGCGCACTTATCGACGTTTACATTGACAGGGAAACCAAGGAATTGATCGGCGGAGGCGTTGTTCCTCTTTATACCCAGTCGCCCATTGACGGCAATTACCGTGCCCTGCCCGTTTATGAGATACAGTATAACGAAGCTTTGAGAAAACAGCTCAGTACGGACGATTATGAACGTGCGGAGAACGCTCACAATGCAGTAATGAACGCAGTGCTTGGAGTTTGTCCCGATGTTTCCGCCGTAACGGAAAGCTATCTTTTTGACGAAAACGGATTTGTCAGAACTAAAACTACGGGTTTGGAAATAACGGAAGGAATGGAAAGGGGAGCGCTTCTGCCAAAGCTGAGAGCGGCGGAAACGGTGTGCTTTGTGGGTGACAGCATTACGGAAGGCACCAAAAACGGCGGCTGTTCCTGGTATGAACCTATAGAGGAGCATATTTCCGCAGAGGTGATGAACTTTTCAAAGGGCGGAGCAACGGTGTCCTACCTTATTGAAAATGCAGGTGCGATACCGAAGGCGGAGCTTTACGTTATTGCTATAGGCACAAACGATGTGCGGTATCGTGACGAAACACAGTGTGCAATGACCGCAGAAAGCTATGCGGACAGCATTTCAAGGTTACGGCAGCTTATTGCGGAGAAAGCGCCCGAGGCGGAATTTGTGTTTATTGCGCCTTGGTATTCCATTGACGGCGACCCCTTCTGTCCTCTTTCATTTGAGGATAAGACTGCTCTTAACAATGAGTATTCGGCGGCGCTTGAAGCTCTTTGCGGCAGTAACGGCGATACATTTATTGATCCCAACGGCTTTATTGCGGAGCGTATCGGACAAAAGCCCTGCGGTTACTACCTTATAGACCATATCCACCCCAATTCCGCACGGGGAGTAAGGCTTTATTCCGAAGCGGTATTGACATTTTAAAGCATAAAACCCCCTTTATGCGGAAAAATACCGTAAAAGGAGGTCTTGACAATGGAAAAGATCATGTCCTGCTATTGATCAACGGGCAGGTCTTATGGGGTGACGTATCACCGTCCGAAGCCGCTCGGGAGCGCATTTTCTCGGGTCGGAAAGATAAATCTCGTGGTGAAGGCGGCTTTCGGAGAAGTCCTGTTCATAGCCGTTTTCCTCAGCAAACCGTGCCAGCTTTTCAATGTTCTCGGGTTCGTCATCATAGGAACCCTTGTGCATTATCTGAACGCACAGACCCTCGGTAAACTTCATAAGCCGTGCCTTTGATACGTCAAGGTGCGGCTTTTTCTTTGCAAGGGCGGTTTTTGCGGCTTCAAACACCTCCGGGGTCACAAATTCCGGCTGGCGTATCATTGAAGTCCAGATAAAATCCCCTTTGCGTGAGTAGTCTATGCCGTAGGTATTTTCCTGCCGCCAAAGTCCTTCAAGGGGCGGTACTACATATTCAAAGTACCCTTCCGGCTGTGTGCCGTTCATCTTGGACATTTTTATGGTAAAGGACAAGCCGTAGAGCAGTTCCATTGCGGCTTTGTACTCCTCGCAGGTGTTGGGGTCGCCTTGTCCGTCAACGGCTATGAATATCATTTCGGGAACGTCTATGACAGAGGGCTTTGCGGAGGGCTGGTATAAGTCCTTGTATTCCTTTTTGTAGTCAAATTTATCCATTATGCGCCCTCCTTTGCCGAAAGCAGCTTTCTGTGTGTGCGGAGCTTCTTTAACGCCCAGTCGTAGTGGCTGGAAGTAACGCTGATAAAATACGAGCCTAAGGTGCTGCCGCCAATCCACTTGTAAACGCCCTTTGTGAACAGTTCTTCATCGGAGAATCTGTCAAGGAGGGTCATAACATCGCTGTGGGAGCTTTTCAGCATTTCGGTAATATCTTTCAGGTCGGTGCTTTGGTGCTTATTCCAGAATTCGATATTCATATCGCCGTAGGTTTTCCAGCTGTACGGCTTGGGGATAAAGGGACGCTCCTCTCCCTTTAAGTTTGCCTCTGTCCATTCAAGCAAAAGCCTGTGCCATTCGTACAGGTGGGCAAGAACGTCACGGAGGTTCTTATCCCTTGCCCAATGGGCTTCTTTTTTGTTAAGTGACGAGAAATCAAAGGGCGTGTCAAGTTCCTTTTCCGTCATTGTTTCAATAAATGCAAGGAGCTTTTCATAGTTTGCATTTGCGGCTTCGGTAAGTTCTTTTTTTGTAACAGGTCTTGGCATAGTTATTTTCTCTCCTTATGATATGTCATATTTTCAAAGTCCCAATATTCCGTGTAGGGTATGTCGTTTTCGTATATCCACGAATAAATAAAACGGGGCGTTAACTCAAGGACACATTCGGACGGCTGTTCCGACCAACGCTCTGCCGCCGAGGGGAAATGCTTTCTCATAGCCGTCATAAAGGCTTCGTGCTGTAAGGGCTTCCCGATAATGCGGCACACTCCCTCTATAGAAAAGTTGCCCACGCACAGAGCGGCGTTTGGGTTTTCACGAAGCTGTCTGCATTTAAGGTAGTTTTCGTCCGTTTGGCAGTAGAATTTCCCATTTATAACGACAACGCTCATAGACCGTGACGTTACTCTGTCCTCCGAGCAGGTTGACAGGGTCATAACGCCGTGAGTGCCTATTTTCTCCCAAAGGGGCGGCAGCTGCTCCGAAAATTCGGCGTTTCTGCGGCGGTATTCCTCTGCAAGAGAAGCAAGGCGTTCTATGCCGTCCTTATCCCACTCCGCAACCTTGTTTTTCAGCCATTCACAGGGGAATTCTCCGCAAAGTCCGCAGAATTTCACGCCCTGTTTTTCGCAGCAGGAGAAAATTTCGCAGTCCTTCTCCCACATTTTCACGCATTTTCCGCCGGTTTTAATGCAGCCTGCACATTCGCCGCTTTGAAAATGTCCGCAGCCTTCGCAGTTTCCTCCGCAGGGGGTGACTTTTGCAAAATTTATGTCCATACAAATTGCCCTCCCGTATTATTTGTAATAAGTATATCACGGCTAATGTGACAACAGTATGGCGCATTAAAAACAGTTTTCAAAAAAATGTTACAAAAACAGAAAAGGCGCAATCCACAAGCAGTCACGGTTACCCGTTAATTTGTGTGAATTGCGCCTTATTATTTTATTTTGAAAGCGGAATTATGCCTTCTTTGCGCCTTCCCAGTCCTTAAGGAAACGCTGGATGCCGATGTCGGTAAGAGGATGCTTTACCATCTGACGGATTACGTTTGCAGGAACGGTTGCAATATCACAGCCAAGTCTTGCGCAGGTGGTAACGTGGATAGGATTTCTGATAGAAGCGGCAATTATCTCGGTAGAAATGCCCTGTGCGTTGAAGATGTCAACGATCTCTTCGATAAGGTTCATACCTTCCATACCGATGTCGTCAAGTCTGCCGAGGAAGGGAGATACATATGTAGCGCCTGCATTTGCTGCAAGCATAGCCTGTGCTGCGGAGAATACAAGTGTTACGTTGGTCTTGATTCCCTTTGCGGTAAGAATTTTGCAGGCTTTAAGTCCCTCTTCACACATAGGGAGCTTGATAACGATGTTCTTGTGGATAGCTGCAAGGGGAAGAGCCTCTTCAACCATCTTGTCTGCTTCGAGAGAAATAACCTCTGCGGAGATAGGTCCGTCAACAATTGTTGTGATCTCCTTAACTACTTCCTCAAAAACTCTGCCCTCTTTTGCAATAAGGGAGGGGTTTGTGGTAACGCCGCAGATAACTCCAAGGTCGTTTGCCCATCTGATGTCGTCAACATTAGCGGTATCAATAAAAAGCTTCATTTTAAATCATTTCCTTTCGGTATTTTTTATAAAATCAGATCTCTCTGAAATTATTATCGTTAATTCCGCCGTATCAAAACCGTTAATGCTGTTTGTTAAACGGTTTATTCGGCGTTTTCTTCGGGTCTGCCTGCAATGATAAAGCTGTCAAAAAGCGTGTTGTATCTTATTGCTCCCAGCGTTGGTATGCGGACAAATCCGGCGCGCATTGAAACAGGTATATCTGTTCCTTTATAGCTTATTGTGTTTCCGTTGAGCGCAAGTATCTTGTTTGCCGCTTCTTCCGCAAGGCTCAGTTCTTCAAAATCCGTTATCAGCACAAACTCATCGCCGCCTATCCTGACGGGGAGCATACTTTCATCCGAATTTTCATCAAGCCTGCCAAGACATTCGGCAATTGCAAGGTCGCCTGCAGCGCTGCCGTATGTATCATTTATTTCCATAAGGTGGCACATATCAAAGCAGACGGCGTATTTTCCCGAGCGCTCCTTGATAAAATCGTATAAATGCGAAACGTCAAATCTTATTTTGCTTGTCATAACAACATTCCCCTTTTCGTCGGTAAGCTGTCCCGACTCGCCGAATCTTGGGAATATCTCGGTAAAACACCGTGTTCTGCGGAATTTTGAGGGTGAAACGCCCCAAAGCCGCTGAAAGGCACGGGTAAATACCTCGTGGGAGTTATAGCCGTATTTAAGGGCAATATCAAGCACGGAGCTGTCGGTTTTTATCAGCTCTCCTGCTGCATTTGTAAGCTTTCTTCTGGAAATGTAGTCCACCACGCCTATATGAAAGACGCAGCGGAACATTTTTTGCAGATTTGAAAGGGAATAGCAGCAGACCTCGGCGCATTTTTCCGGCGTTATCCCGTCTGTGAGATGTTCCTCGATATATTCGAGAGCGGAGGACAGAATTTCAAACTTATTCATTGTATCACCATGTATCCAATAACGTTATTGTAATGATATTTTAACACGGCTCATGAAATAAATCTTGACGATTTGAGGAAATGTAATATTAAGGAATCAAAGCTGCGCCAGTTTAGTGCACTGCTCCTTGACAGCAGGATAGATCTCGTCGTAAAGACGGTAATATTTTTCGTATTCGGGGATATTTTCGGCAATAGGCTGCTGAACCTTGTCAACGCCAACGATAGCTTCGCAAGCCTCGGGAACGGACTTATAAAGTCCTGCGCCCACCATTGCAAGAATAGCAACGCCGAGAGCCGGTCCCTCGGAGGAAGAAGCGGTCTTTACGGGGCAGTTGTAAAGGTCGGCAAGCATCTGTCTCCAAAGCTGTGATTTTCCGCCGCCGCCGCAAGCCATCATGTCGGAAACGTTGATACCCATTTCACGGCATATCTCAACGCAGTCACGGAGCGAGTAAGCAACGCCCTCCATTACCGCACGGAGCATATCTCTCTTAGTGTGCATTGCGGAAAGTCCGAAGAACATACCTCTTGCGTTGGGGTCAAGGTGAGGAGTTCTTTCGCCCATAAGATAAGGCAGGTAAATAAGGCGGTTTGAGCCAACAGGAACCTTTTCAGCTTCCTGATTCATAAGGATATATTCGTCAATGCCCATGCCCTTGGCTGTGTCCTTTTCAGCCTGACAGAAGTTATCTCTGAACCACTTAAGGGAAAGACCTGCGCCCTGTGTAACGCCCATAATATGCCAGCAGCCGGGAACTGCAGCGCAGCAGGTGTGAACTCTGCCCTTGGGGTCGATAGAAATGCTTGATGTGTGAGCGAAAACAACGCCGCTTGTGCCAATGGTGGTGAAAGCCTTTCCGTCGGTAACAACGCCTGTGCCTACTGCGGCAGCCGCATTGTCGCCTGCGCCGCCTACAACTATTGTGCCTTCCTTAAGTCCCGTGAGAGCAGCTGCTTCTTTGGTAACACGTCCCGTTACTTCGCAGGATTCGTAAACCTTTGCAAGCATGGACATATCTATTCCCAGAGCGTCGCAGACTTCCTTGCTCCAGCAGCGGTTTGGAACGTCAAGAAGCTGCATACCCGAAGCGTCGGAAACCTCCGTTGCAAATTCTCCCGTCAGCTTAAAGCGTATATAGTCCTTAGGGAGAAGAATGTGACGGCATTTTGCGTAATTTTCGGGTTCGTTGTTCTTTACCCAAAGAATTTTTGCGGCTGTCCAGCCTGTGAGAGCAGGATTTGCGGTAATTTCGATAAGCTTTTCCCTGCCAAGCTTCTCGTTCATCTCGTCAACTTCCTTGGCTGTACGCTGGTCGCACCAAATGATAGAACGGCGGATAACGTTATTATTCTCGTCAAGCATAACAAGACCGTGCATCTGTCCCGAAAGACCGATTCCCACAATGTCCTCATTGCTTATGCCGCTTTTTTCGATAACGGTCTTAGCCGTGGAAATGCTTGCGTTGTACCAGTCCTCGGGGTCCTGCTCCGCATAGCCGTTCTTAGGCTGATAAAGGGGATATTCCACCGTTGCGGAAGCGATAACGCTGCCCTTTTCGTCAAAAAGAACGGTCTTTGTTCCGCTTGTGCCTATGTCGATACCAATTACATATTTCATCGGATTCACTCCTATCACAATAAATGCGGACAGGCAATACACACCTGCCCGCATCGGGTAATCTTTTACAAGTTATTTTTACAGCGTGAACAGTACGTTGTTAACGATAGCTTCAAGCATTTCCTGTCTGCCGCTTGTAAGGGAGTCTGTAACCTCGCCCTTTTCAAGAGCATACTTTTCAAGGTCAGCCATACCTACCTTGCCTGCGA
>JBJEQN010000129.1:0-28801 GCA_051881775.1 Oscillospiraceae bacterium
CGTGAACAGACCCTTAACCAGCTCCTTGTTGAAATGGACGGTTTTGAGGGCAACGAGGGCGTTATCGTTATTGCTGCAACAAACAGGCGTGATATTCTTGACCCTGCTCTGCTTCGTCCGGGACGTTTCGACAGACAGGTCACGGTAAGCTATCCCGATATAAAGGGTCGTGAGGAGATTCTTAAGGTTCACACCAAGAAGAAGCCTCTTGCCCCCGATGTAAGTCTTTCCACCATTGCAAAGTCCACCGCAGGCTTTACCGGCGCAGACCTTGAGAACCTTGTTAATGAGGCGGCGCTCCTTGCAGCAAGGAAAGAGAAAAAGGCTATCACAGGCGAGGACATCGAAGAAGCTACCATCAAGGTCATTGCAGGTCCCGAAAAGAAGAGCAGAGTTGTTTCTCAGGAGGACAGACGGCTTGTGGCTTATCACGAAGCAGGTCACGCTGTTGTTACCTTCTATCTTCCCACGCAGGATAAGGTACACCACGTTACCATTATCCCCAGAGGCAGCGCAGGCGGCATGACTATCCATATTCCCGAAAAGGAACCCACACTTCTTGAAGTAACGGCGCAGAAGATGACCGAGGAGATCGAAGTGCTTATGGGCGGACGTGTTGCGGAGGAAACTATCATAGGCGTTGGCTCCGCAGGTGCGGTAAGCGACCTTCAGAGGGCGACAAAGCTTGCAAAGTCCATGGTAACGAAGTACGGCTTCTCAAAGAAGCTGGGTCCCGTAGTTTACGCAGACGACAACGACGAGCCTTTTGTGGGCATGGGCTACGGTCAGCCTAAGGGCTACTCCGAAAAGGTACAGGCGGAAATCGACGAGGAAGTACGTTCCATCATTGACGACTGCTACGACAAGACCGTTGCGCTCATCAAGGAGCATATCGACAAGCTGCATCTTGTTGCAAAGTATCTTATTGCACATGAAAAGATAGACAACCCCGAATTTGAGAAGATAATGAGGGGCGAAATGTCCGAAGAAACCATTGAAAAGGACTATAACGACTACATGGCGGAGGTAAGCAAGCTGGCTGAGAAGGCTGAAAATGCCGAAGCAAGCAAGGCGGAGGAAGCAAAGCCGGAGGGTGAAGCTGCTCCCGTTCAGTCCGAGGCTCAGGAAGCAAAGTCCGAGGAAGTTAAACCCGAGGAAAATTCCGGCGAGGTCAAGTCCGAGGAACAAAACGGCGGTGCCGATACGGAAAACAAGGAATAAAAATTCGGATAAAAGGTCACCGTTCGTTTTGTGCGGTGACCCTTTTTTTGAATTCGGAATTCGGAATGCGTAATTCGGAATTATAGGCGCTTCGCTTACGGATTTAAATTTTTTATGTAGGGGACGGGTTTCCCGTCCCGATTCAACCAAATTCGCTGAAAACGGGACGGGAAACCCGTCCCCTACATTAATTATTTAATTTAGCGCAGCGCACATAATTCCACTTTCAACTTTCAACTTTCCACATTCAAAACCACTTAACTCTTCACTCTCCACACTTCAAACTTCCATAAAGGTTGTGTTTGCTTTGGACATTAATTCTCCGGTTACGGAGCTTAGCGGCGTTGGGGAAAAACGTGCCGCTTTATACAAAAAACTGAATATTTTTACCGTTGGCGACCTGCTTTGCCATTACCCCAGAAGCTATATCGACTACTCCTCCCCTGTCTCAATTGCCGAATCACAGCTTAACGAACATAACGTTATAAAAGCAAGGGTAATAAAGAAAATTCCTGCCGCAAGGATACGACAGGGGCTCACTCTCTATAAGGTTGTGGTTACGGACGATTCCGACAATATGACTATTGTGCTGTACAACAACCGTTTTGCTTACGAGGCGCTTTCCGAGGGTGAGGAGTACATCTTTTCGGGCAAGGTCACGGGCAATCTTGTGCGCCGTGAAATGAACACGCCTATGTTCATAAAAGCCTCCGAGCCGCAAAAGCTCCGCCCCGTTTACAGCCTGACCGAGGGACTGACCTCAAATATGGTAATAACCAACGTTACACAGGCTCTTGACAGCGTTGACGAGACCGCTTTTGCCGACCATATCCCCCATTTTATACGGCAGAAGTACAGCCTTGCGGCGTTTGAGTATTCCCTGCGGAACATTCACTTTCCTGCGGATCCACACATTGCCGAGGCTGCGAAAAAGCGGCTTGCCTTTGACGAGCTGCTGACGCTCCAGCTTGGAATGTTCCTTATGAAAAGCAGGAGCCGCACTCTCACCGGCTGCAAAATGTCGGGTGGCGGCGGCATAATGAAGGAGTTTCAGTCGGGTCTGCCCTTTGAGCTTACTTCGGCGCAGGTGAGAGCTTCGGAGGAGATAATTGCGGATATGTGCCGTGATTACCCTATGAACAGGCTTGTTCAGGGTGATGTGGGTTCGGGCAAAACGGCTGTTGCGGCTGCTGCGGCGCTGTTCGCACAGAAAAACGGCTGTCAGACGGCGTTAATGGCGCCTACGGAAATTCTTGCACGGCAGCATTACAAGACCCTTACCGACCTGCTTGCGCCTCACGGCGTAAAGGTTTGCTGCCTTACAGGTTCCCTAACTCCCAAGCAGCGGAAAGTCCTTGGTGAGCAGATAGCAAAGGGCGAATTTGACGTTATAACGGGTACTCACGCCCTTATTTCCGGCTCAACGGAGTTTAAGCGGCTCGGACTTGTTATCATGGACGAGCAGCACCGTTTCGGCGTTAACCAAAGGGCAAGGCTTGCGGAAAAGGGTGAGAACCCACACCGTCTTGTAATGTCCGCAACGCCTATTCCACGAACGCTTGCGCTGATAATTTACGGCGACCTTGACATTTCCGTGCTTGACGAGCTGCCAAAGGGACGGCGTAAGATAGAGACCTTTGCGGTAACGGACAAGCTGCGGAGCCGTGCCTGCGGATTTGTTAAAAAGCAGATAGACGAGGGCAGGCAGGCTTATATTGTATGCCCCATGATAGAAGAGGGCGAAAGCGAGCTTGTTTCTGCCAAGGGTTATGCTGAAAAGCTTGCAAAGGGTGAGTTTAAAGGCTATACTATCGGTATTTTACACGGTAAAATGTCCGCACAGGAAAAAGACGATGTTATGGCGAGGTTCAAATCGGGGGAAATTCAGCTTCTTGTTGCCACAACGGTGGTGGAAGTTGGCGTGGATGTTCCCAACGCTTCGGTCATAATGATAGAAAATGCGGAGCGGTTCGGCTTGTCACAGCTTCATCAGCTGAGAGGGCGTGTGGGACGAGGACAGTATCAAAGCTACTGCATACTTGTGGCAGGAGCGGTGAATGACGAGATAAGGGAGCGGCTCAAAATAATGACCGAGACCTCCGACGGCTTCAAAATTTCCGAGTACGACTTAAAGCTAAGGGGGGCAGGCGACTTTTTCGGTGAACGTCAGCACGGCTTGCCGGAAATGCGCATAGCCGACGCCGCAGCAGACAGGGAGCTTATCTCAAAGGCGCAGAACGCTGCCAAGGACATTATGGAAGAAAGCCCCGACCTTAGCAAGTTCCCCTTGCTCAAAGCCGACATTGACAGGATGTTTTCCTCCGGTGCAGCGGAAGCGCTTTGATCAATGCGGAATTAGGAATTCGGAATGCGGAATTTTATTAAATTTGGAATGTTGAAAGTGGAATGTGAAATTATGGTGCCGCCTTCGGCGGATATTTTGAGCTAAATATTAAGATTCGTGAGCGCAGCGCATATAATTCCACTCTCCACTTTCCACATTCCAAATAAAAAAGAAAGGAAACGATAAATATGAACGCAAGATTTGGTCCTGCAGGTGCTGCGGAAAGCTTCAAGGCTATGGGCTACAAAAAATCAACGCAAATGGGAGAATACTTAAACAAATTCGGACTTGACCACTTTGAATATCAGTGCGGACAGGGTGTAAGGGTGTCGGAAACGGCTGCCCGTGACATTGGAAAGGCGCTTAGTGACTGCGGTATAACGGTTTCCCTCCACGCACCCTATTTCATCTCCCTTTCAAGCGTTGAGGAAGAAAAGCGTGACAACTCCATTAACTACATACTTGAATCCGCAAGGGCAGTGAACGCTATGGGCGGCGACAGGATAGTTATACACAGCGGCTCCTGCTCCAAAATGACCCGTGAAGAAGCCCTTGCTCTTGCAGTTGCCACAATGAAAAAGGCAAAAGCCGCCCTTGATGCAGAGGGTCTTGGACACATTCACTGCTGCCCCGAGACAATGGGAAAGATAAATCAGCTTGGCGACCTGCATGAGGTTATGGAGCTTTGCAAAATTGACGACAGCTTTATCCCCTGCATAGATTTCGGACACCTGAACGCAAGGACCTTTGGCTCTATAAAGACAAAAGCGGACTACGAAAATATCCTTGACACCATAGAAAATGAGCTTGGCAGCGACAGACTGAAGGTTTTTCACTCCCATTTCTCCAAGATAGAATACACGGAAAAGGGCGGAGAGAAGCGCCACCTTACCTTTGAACACAACGAAGGCTTCGGTCCCGACTATGAGCCGCTTATGGAGCTTATTTACAAGAAAAACCTTGCCCCCGTTTTTGTCTGCGAGAGTGCAGGCACGCAGACCGAGGACGCTAAGACTATGCGTGATTATTATTACAGACAGGCTTCAAAGGTTTGAAGTGTTAAGAGTGGAGAGTGAAGTTATTAATTCGGAATGCGGAATTCGGAATTCGGAATTATAGCGCTGCGCAAAAAAATGTCGGATAAATATGTAGGGGACGGGTTTCCCGTCCCGTTTTTACCGAAATTTGAGTGAACGGGACGGGAGACCCGTCCCCTACAAAAAATATTCATTTTGCGAAGCGCCCATAATTCCGAATTCCGCATTCCGAATTCCGAATTAAAAAAACGGTGTGATTCACATAGCATTGAATGTGGATCACGCCGTTTTTATTTGTTATTGGATGTTATTCCGTCATTGCTTCAACTTCTGCGTTGAACTCGTCGATGTAGATCTGAACTGCATCTTTGAGCACTTCTCTTACAGTTGCCCAGTCTCCGCCGTAGAATGCGGCTCTGATACCGGTATCGCTGCTGTCGATAAGGTTGTACATATCGGTGGGGCAGCCTGCGTGAATGTCATATACGGGGTGTTCTGCGGTCATTTCGGAGATCTTCTGCTGCATTTCAAGCATTTCATCTGTCCAGCCGTAGTCGTTGATGTGCTTATCCCTTGCGATCTCCTGTGTGCGCTCGTCGGAATTTGCGGCAAGTATGCATTCCATGAACTTGATAACGCCCTCAGGGTTCTGTGCGCCCTTGCAGAGCATATATGCATCAAGTCCTGCAGGGAGATAATAGTTCTCAGCTTCGGGATCCTTGGGCAGCGGAACGAACATAACGTTCTCAGCCTCGCCGAAGGTCTTTGTCCAGATGTCGGGGGAAGACTCTATCTCGTAAAGTCCGCTTATGTAGAAAAGCTCCTTGCCCTCGCCGATGAATTCAATGTGTGTCGACCAG
Organism: Oscillospiraceae bacterium; assembly: GCA_051881775.1. Lineage (GTDB taxonomy): Bacteria > Bacillota > Clostridia > Oscillospirales > Ruminococcaceae > UMGS363. Next base: position 5,463 of record JBJEQN010000129.1, read on the forward strand.
TTAAAGAGGGATTTATCAAGGGTAAGTCCGTTGTCGTTAAGGGACTTCATGAAGTTCATTGAACGCTCAAGGTTTGCGTCATAGAAGTTCTGTACAAGCTTTCCGTCCTTAAGCTCAACGGAGGGAACGCCTGCGGTAAGCATCAGAGGCTGCTCGTTGAACCAGCCGTCCAGACCGTAGCACTCGTTCTCTGCGTCGCAGAAGTCAAGGAGCATACTCTTGAATGCGTCCCAGTCCCACTTGCCCTCTGCAAGGAGGTCGGCAGGGTCGTCAAAGCCGTAGCCTTCGATTGTCTGTCTGTTGTAGTAAACGACCTGACCTGTTGTGGCAGCCGTTGCGATAAGATAATGCTTGCCGTTAAGCTCGAAATAGTCGTTAACGTCCTTAACGCCCGACCAAAGCTCGCTGTCGTAGTCAATAAGGTCGTCAACGGACTGGAACATTCCGTTTGTAACGCCCTTGGGGAAGGAGTCAAGGTCGCCGCCTGCGATAAAGTCAACGCCTTCGCCGCCTACTATCTTGGTGGAAAGGTCGTTGAAGCGGTTAGCCCATGTTGTAGGCACATATTCTATCACGCCGTCGTACTTTTCCTCGAAAAGCTCAAGAGAAAGAGCCTTTGTGTTGCCCGAGGTGGTAGCGTGGAATGGGTCATAGAAGGAGAACCACTTTATAGTTTTGTTCTCAAGCTCGCCTGTAAGCAGGTCTGCAACGTCTGCGACCTTTGCTGCGTCCTCTTCGGAAAGCTCGGCTGTATTGATCTCAACGGTAGCCTGTGTAGTGGTGGTAACGGTAGTTTCGTCAGCCGCTCCTTCTCCTCCTCCGCAGGCGGTAAGTCCTAATACAAGTGCTGCAGCTGTAACTGCTGCGGCGTATCGTTTGTAATTTTTCATAGAAACACATCCCCTTTTTGTTGTTAGGAAAAAGCTGATCAAAGCGCAGCGTTCGTTTCGCTGTTTTGAAAAATGTGTGAGTTTCCGCCTTTGAGTATATTTTGAAAAACGGCAGAAACGAATTGATCAGCGTTTCCTTTATGCTGCAAAATACTTCATAGTATTATTATATCAGACGGGAGAAAGCAATGTCAACGTTTACATAGCCATTTTTGCAGTAGTTTTATTGTGCGTTTTTAACAAAAAAATGCTTGCTTCACCGTTCAAAATGGTTGTTTGTCCGTTTTTGTGCAAATATGCTGCAAAATGGTCTGAAATTTACCGCAATATCAGATTAAATCATTGACACAAGCGCTAAAATATGGTATTATTTTTAAGTTACATAATATGTCGCTTTATAACGATTTGCGGCATAAAATTTTTATAAAGGGGTAATAAAAATGTTTTGTTCAATTTGCGGAAAAGAGCTTCAGGAGGGCGAGACCTGCACCTGTCAGCAGGGGGTAAACGCTCAGCCTGCGGCAGAAAACGTACAGCCTGCAGAAACTCAGCAGACCGAAAGCGCACAGCAGGAGCAGGAAGCGCCCGTTTCCTCTCTTCCCAGCGGAAGTGAGCTTGCGGAGGGTGCTAAAAACGCTGCTCAGGCTGTAAAAAACAATCCTATCGTTGCAGACGTTCTTAACGTTATAAAGGGCGCTTTCAAGGACCCTGTAAAGCAGACGGTGGAATGTGCAAAGCGCAAGGACATTCTCTGGGCGATCCTTGCAGTTATCGAGACCCTTGTTTTCTCCTTGGCTTCAATGGTATTTGTCAAGAGGCTGCTTTATTTCTTTGTATCTATAGTGGCTTCCAACATCGGCACCAAGGTAGGCTACGGCAAGACCAGCGAACTGCTCAGCGATCTGGGCGTAACATCGGGAAAGCTGTTCGGTGTAGGTGTCGGAACTATTCTTATAACCTTTGTTATCACGGTCATTCTTATGATGCTTTCCGTTTTGATATGCAAGCACAAGGCAGGCTTTTCACAGACCGCCAATATGCTGACAGGCGCTTTCCTGCCCTCTGCCATTCTTCTTGCTATTTCAATAATCGTAAGTATGTTATGTGCGCCTATTTCCCTTCTTCTCTTCTTTGCAGCGTACATCTGCTTTATAATCCTTGCTTATCTCGGTATGCAGAAGCTTGACAAATTCACCGTTTCTCCCTTCAAGATATACACGGTATTTGCCGTTATCTTCACAGCTGTTGCAGCTTTTGTAAGCCTCAGACTTTCGGGAAATATGGTAGTTGAGATAATTGACGAGCTCCAGAGCTCTCTCAGCTGGTTATTCTGAGCATAACTGAAAGGGAAGAAAAAGATGAAAGAAAATAACGGACTTTTTACTGTTAAAAGGCTGCTGCGCAAGGTCTTTCCGGCTGTTGCGGCGCTGTTCTGCACGGTGATCTTATCCGCCTGCGGAGCCACCGTCAGCACGACTCTTGACGCAGACGCAGACTTTAAGGGCACAAGGACTATAACTGCAGTCCTTTCCTCCGGCGACCTTAACGAATATGTAAAGGGCGGTTCGGAGGCTATTGAAAAGGTTGTTAAGAAATACATCCCCGACACTCTTGAATATAAAAAGAAATCGGACGAAAACTCTCTTACATACACCTTTACATTCAGCTTCAGCGACCTTGACGATTACCGTGACAAGGTCGACAAGATAATAAACGCTCAGCGCGAAAAGGAAGTCGCTGCCGAAATAACCTATGAAAATCTGGACAACCCGTTCAGAAAGGAAGTTTATCTTAAGGAAAACTTCAACTCCATAGACCTTCTCTACTGGCTTAAGTACGGTCTTAAAACAGAGGATATCGTAAACAGGAACAGCGATTCCGACTGGTTTGAATCGGGCAGCAGCAAGATAATAATTGACGGCACGGAATACGATTCAAGCGATAAGCTGAACGTTAACAAGACCGAGACCAACTCCCCCGACCGTGTTGATGTTATAACATACATAAACGCCAACGGAACTGTTGACCGTGATTTCAGATTCAGATTTTCTGCAAACTCTATGCAGAAGTTTACCGAAAATTCCGTTGACCTTGACAATTATTTCGGTACTCTTTCCGCAGGTGCGGCTGTTGAAAAGCAGGAAGACGAATCGGGCACAACTACTTTTGACGTAAAGGTGAGCGGTATCGCTCCCGAAAGTGTAAATGCTGCAACGGCTGAAATTATGCACGATGATGCCGCTGCATTTACTCTCGGAGTAAGCGGATATACACCTTCCGCCGCCGAGGGTGAAGACGCATATGATGTCAAGTTTAAGATAAGCGAGCTTGTAAGCGGTTCTTATTACACAAAGAATACCATTTACTGCAATTACTACTTCCCCGGCAGTGTGGAAAATATTGAAGATGAGGATACCAATACATATACTTATTACGGCACCGACGACAATGACGAGACCTATTACTATTTTGAAAACAGGGCTCTTGAAGACGGCGCAGCTCATATATTGGGCTATACCTGGAAGGTAAGCTTTGATAAGGTGAGCGCAGAGCTGGCATTTTCCGGCGACAAGCCTGAGCTTGCTGTAAATATGTATATTCCCGCAGACCTTATGGAAGCTGCCAAGACCCCCGTTAAGGCAAAGATAGAAAAAGCAATGCCCGACGGAGCAAAGTTTGACGAATCTCAGAGCGAGGACGGCGCTTATACCGTATTCAAGGCGGATATGAAGGGCGGCACCTCCGAGGACGTTGCAACACGCTACAAGCAGTTCATTTACAACTACTCCGGTTCAAAGACCGAATGCTCGTTCAGCTTTGAAAAGGGTCACAGCGGTTCTCCCTTCGTGTCCTTCTGCGCTTACAACGCAGTATTCGACATGAGCGGACTTTCCGGCGGACAGCCTGTAAGCATCGCTTATAACAAAACTCCCGGCGAAAAGATATTCATTACGGAAAACTGCAGCTTCACCGCAGACGCCGAGCAGACCGACGACAGCGTTTATACGGGTACCTCCGACAGCCGTGTACGCTTCTGTGCAGTAACGGAGTCCGTTAATATTGTTGGAATAATCGTCTGCGTAATAATTGTTCTGTCGGCAGCCGTGCTGATAATAATCGCCGCAGCAAACGCCAAGAGCTGGATAGCGCTGGCTAAAACAGCCGCAGCTGCAGCTCCCAAGGTATCAATGCCTTCCGTACCCTTCGCACCTGCCGCAAGCACGGGAGAAACCAAGGCTGCGCCTGTTGAAAAGGCATCAACTGCGGAAGAAAACAACGCTGCTTCGGCAGACAGCGACGATGAGGAGGAGTTTATCTGATGAACAGTAAAGCAAAAAGCTCGCTTATTGCCGCAGTTCTGGCGCTTGTTGTACTGATAGCGGCGATAGTGTCACTTTGTAAAATAACCGCCCTGCCCGACAGCTGCAAGACGGTGGAAAAGCTGATAAAGGGCTGCGAAGCGCAGTCGGAGAGGCAGATAAGCACCTGTCTGAGCAGCAGCGCATATTTCGGCGGATTTTCAAGCTGTGTAACGGTTGAGGATTACCTTTCCGCCTGCGGCATTTCCTTTGATTTTATGAAGGATGAAAGCTGCAGGCTGAAAGAAGTAAAGCTGGTAGGCTCGGCAGAGATAACCGACAGCGACACCATTGAAAAGATCAGCAGCTATACAAACAAGGATGTATCTTACATTTTCATTGCCGCTGAATATACCGACAGCGAAGGCGCAGAAAAAAATGCTGTTCAGAGCTATTATGTAATTTCCGACAGCATTGACGGAAAACTTGTCAATATCAGCAGCTCGCTGTATCTTTGATTTAAACGCATAAATAAACAGGCACAGTTCACACAATGTGGACTGTGCCTTTGCTTTATTTAAATTATTCCGTTTTCTTTCCTTTTCACCATAGTATTCAGCGTTTCCTGATAAAAATCACAAAGCTCGCTTGCGGTTTCAAGTTTATAGCTTTCAACGTGCATCATTAAGCCTTTTCCCGTTTTTACGGGACGGATAAGAACTCGTCCTCGCTTGTCATTTATAACTACCCCGTCGCCGCCCGAAATTTTTTCCGTGCAAAGCTGACGGAGTAGCTCCATTCTTCCTCGGCTGCGCATATCTATTGCCACAAAACGGTTCACCTCCGCAAATTCCGGCAGCTCCTCGCAGGCTTCTTTAAGGCTTTGCTTCTTCTCCGAAAGAATATCCAGTGTTTTAAGCATAAGAACTATGCCGTCGCAGGAAAACCCGTTTTCCGCCGCAAGCTGTCTTGCCCCTTTGTCAGAGCCGTCACCGGGGCAGCCCGAATAACGCAGTACCTTGCAGCCGCAGCGCTCCGCAAGCCTTTCCGCCGCAGAGGGGAAGCTGTAGGGCAGCGCTGCATCTCTGCCCTGTTCAAAAAGCGATTTGCAGCAGAGCATTATCAGCTTGTCGGGGAAAATATAGCCTGTTTCTTCGGTGTACGCCGAGGTCTTTGCTCCGTCGCCGCTTATGTGGAACACTATGGGCTTGCCGTTTTTGTCGTTTATATCATCAAGCAGGGCGGTGCATATCTCAGAAACTCTCTTGCCGGGTGTATTCACCACCGCCCGTATGCCACGGAGCTTTTCGGGGAGCATAGAGTACAGCTTGCTCATGTAAAGCTCCCGTATTTCCGGGCAGTAACGCATTGCTCCGAAGCGGCTGAACCCCGAGCGGCGGTATTCTCCCCTGTTAACGCCGCCTTCTATGAGCTTTTCTTCACGCCTTGAAAGGGGCAGCCCGTCCGAGGAAAAGAACTTTATCTTTGTCGTTATGCCTGCACCGACAAAACAGCCTGCGGCGGCTCCGCACAGGCGCACACAGCTTGCAAGCTCGGGTTCGGTGGTCTCGCCTGCAAAACGCACCTCTCCTCCTGCCGCCATTACCCCCGAAGCAAGCGCCATTGCAAGGGCCTGTGAAGCCGCATCGTCCTTACAGCCTACCGCTATTTTCCTGCCGAGGGAAGCAAGGGAGCTGCCGATAACTGCGGCGGTCTGGGGCGTAAGCTCGCTGCCCGTTTCACCCGTTATGCCCTCATCGTCAATTATAACGGGACGTGCAAAGCCGTATTTAAGGTCTGCAGCGGCACAGGCAAAAGGTTCAACCCGTCTGCCTTTCCATATCTTCACCCCGGGATTGACAACGGCGTTCTCCGAAATAACGGAATCCTCGCCTACAGCCGCTCCCTCGAACACGGAAGCACCGCTTGAAAGGTGTACGGCTTTGCCTATAACGGCGCAGTTCACCGTGCAGCCCTCGCCTATACACGCACCGTCGCCTATAACGGCACTGCGGAGCTTTGTTCCCTTGCCAACGGAAACGTTGTTCCCTATGACAGTTCCCCCTTCAAGGACAACTCCGCCGCAAAGCTCGGTATTTTCGCCTATGCACACCTTGCCGGAAACGGAAACGCCGCTGAAACGCTTTTCCGCCTCTTCGGAAGTAATAACGGTCTCGGGGGTGTGGGGATAGACCCCGTTCAGAACGTCCGCATTAACGTCAAGGAGGTCGGAAGGTGTCACAAGGCGCATAAAATAGCCTTTTTCCCGTACTGCGGCAATTTTTTTGCCCTGTTTAAGAAGAACGGGAAGAACATCGGTATAAATATCCTCGCCGTATTTGGGAAATTGCTGCGCAAGCCCTGCGTTCACAACAAAAGAGCCTGTTATAACAAGTCCCGAGGCGCAGCTTTCCCTTGGCATAGACCTTATAACGTCCGTAAGCAAGCCGTTTTCCGTTACTGCGGCAATGCCCTCCCAAGGACGGTCGGAACCTTTCAGGATAAGCGTAAGCGCCGAGCCGCCGCTGCGGTGTTTGCAGATGATGCCGTTGTAATCAAAATCCGCAAGGGCGGCGCCGTTTATTACCAGCACAGGCTCGTCCCCGTCAAGACCACGGCCTTCCACCGCCCTTTGCAGCGCAGCGGAGGTACCCTCGGGAACGGTCGACAGGGAAAGTGCAGGCAGAAGGGGCATATCCCTGTCGAAATAGTCCGCAACGACCCGTGAGAAGCGGTCGGCGGCTATGATAATGTCGGAAATGCCGTTTTTTTGCAGGCTGCGGACAATGTACTCGATAAGGGGCAGGTTGCAGATATGAAGCATGGTTTTCGGCAGCGAGCAGGTCAGGGGGCGCATACGCACTCCGTCTCCTCCGGCAAGTATTACAGCGGTCATTAACATCAATCCTTTCCTGCGGATATTATTGTCTTTTAAGGGGAATTTTATACCGCACGGAATCGGTTTGAAAGTGGAAAGTTGAAAGTGGAATTATGGGCGCTTCGCTTTAATGAATAGTGAATAATGAAAAATGAATAGTGAATAATTAAGGTGTTCGCTGCGCTCACGAATTTAAAAACTGTATTTTTTATTGACATTTTAGCTAAAATATCATATAATATAAATAGCTAAATTAACGGGGGTGTTTTTTATGATGACAGCAACGGCGACTGAGATGAAAAATAATTTCGGACGTTATCTTTCGGCGGTACAGTCGGGCGATGAGGTTATTGTAATAAAAAACGGCAAAGAGGTCGCACGTTTGGTATCCCGTCAGAGCAGCGTTTCCTTTCTTACCGATTCACTTACGGGTGTGCTGAAAAATGATTATGACGACAAAAAGCTACGCAGAGAAAGGATAGAAAAACGTGAAGGTGCTGATTGATACAAATGTTATCCTTGATGTTCTTTGCGGCAGAGCGGAATTCCTTGAAGCCTCGTCACGGGTATGGAAATACTGCGAGGTGGGTAAGGTTTCGGGTGTGATCTCCGCACTTTCTGTTCCGAATATAGTGTATATTCTCAGAAAGGAGCTTGACCCGGGCAAGACCAAAGAGATAATTGACCGCCTTATGCTCATTTTTGACATAGCCGAATTGACAGCCGAAGACCTGCGCAAGGCGGCGGAAATGAAAACTGCGGATTATGAAGACGCTGTTCAGATGTGCTGTGCGGAACGGATAAACGCAGACTTTATTGTAACACGAAATATCCGTGATTTCGTTTTAAGCCCCGTTCCTGCCGTAAAGCCCTCCGAACTGGAAAAAATGAATAATGAATAGTGAATAATGAAAAATGAATAATTAAGGTGTTCGCTGCGCTCACGGATCAAAAATACATCGCCGCAGGCGATACCTTAATTATTCACTATTCATTTTTCGTTATTCATTATTCATTAAAGCGAAGCGCCCATAATTCCACTTTCAACTTTCCACATTCCACATTGATCATGAGTTAAGTCCGAAGCTGATGGAAAGGGCGTTGTTGACCTGCGCCATGGAGGGCTGGTCAAGTTCTCCCATGCGTTCCTTGAGCCGCTTTTTGTCGATTGTGCGTATTTGTTCAAGAAGAACTATGCTGTCCTTGGAAAGTCCGCAGGATGAAGCATTTATGCCGATATGGGTAGGCAGCTTTGATTTGTCGTGCTGGCTGGTAATGGCGGCGGCGATGACCGTGGGGCTGTGTCTGTTGCCCACATCGTTCTGAACAATAAGTACAGGTCTTACTCCGCCCTGCTCCGAACCGACGACAGGGCTTAAATCTGCGTAATAAATTTCTCCCCTTCTGACTGTCACATCCATACACTCCTATTGTAACCGGGTACGGAGCCTTTGCCGCTCCGTTCGATAATATTCTTGACGGTTTTTTCAAAAATAAACATACGCCGATAAAAAATAAGGGGATAATTTTACACCGGCTGTATGCCGCTTATACTTTATACTATGCCGTTCGGGGGAAAATGACACTATGGGTGTTTGCCCGTGAAAATATTGTGTATAAATAGTTTCGGGTTATTGACTTTACCTTATTTTATGGTATAATATTATTAATAAATGCATATTATGGAGGTTTTATAATGAAAATAAAGAGAATTTTATGTGCAGCGCTGTCTTCCGTAATGATCTTTTCGTCTGTATGTGCCGTAAACGCTTCCGCAGACTGGGAAAAGACCGCATCCGGCACCAAATACTGGAGCGCTGCCAAGAAGACCTATGCAACAGGCTGGTGGGTAATCGGCGGAGAGGATTATTATTTCAACTCTGACGGTATCATGCAGACAGGCTGGTTCACCGATTCTAACGGCAGGACCTATTATTTCAACACTTCAAGCGGCAAAATGCGCACAGGCTGGCTCAGGACTTCCTCCGGAAACAGCTATTACTTCGACGCAACGGGAATTATGCACACCGGCTGGCTTGAGGACAGCGGCAATTACTACTATTTCAGAAAAAACGGCAAAATGATAAAGGATTCCACGGTCAAGATAAACGACGTTTCCTATACCTTTGACGAAAACGGCAAGTGGGACGGCAATGGAACTGCTCCTTCCGTTAAGTCCTCTGCTGCGGAAAAGGACGACGAAAGCGGCTCTTCAAGCATTTCACAGCAGTACAAGGAAATGTGCGCTCTCAGAGACGAGGCTTACGCAAACACTCAGGTATATCAGGAGGTTTACGATGAAGCCGTTGCCGAAAAGAAAAAGCTTACCGACAAAATGGAAGAATACATAGCCAAGGCTGACAAGATCAAAGCTAAGTACGAGAAAAGCGGCAAGGGTATGAGCTCCACCGATAACGAGCTTGTACGCAAATATATGAAGGAAGCAGACAAGTACAGAGCAGAGGCTGCTAAGTACAACAAGACCATCAGCGATGCTTCCAAGAAGAAGAACGAGTGGTCCAAGCTTTACAAGGAATACAAGAAAAAGGCTGAAGATCTGAAAAAGCAGCTTTCCAATAAGTGATTTTTCAATAGCATATTTACGGGCGGATAGAATGTTTTATCCGCCCGTCCTTTTTTTAATGCGGAATTCGGAATTCGGAATTATAATGAATTTGGAATGTGGAGAGTGGAAAGTGGAATTATGGTATCGCCTGCGGCGATGTTATTTTCAAATTAATTTTAAATTTCGTGAGCGAAGCGAACACCTTAATTATTCACTATTCATTATTCATTCTTCATTATTCATTTAGCGCAGCGCCCATAATTCCTAATTTAAAAAAATTATGCTTGTAAATTTCAAAAGCCTATGTTATAATTAAAAGTGTATTTTTATACGGCTTTGAGAAAGGACGGTTAAAATGTCGTTCAATAAGGATACTTTTGACCTTATGCTAAAGCTGGCATTGGCTATGATCGGCATTCTTCTGATAATCTGGCTTCTTGCCGTTGCTACTCCCAAGCTGGCAAAGCTGGTGGATAAGCTGCTGGGAAGGGCTAAGATAGATCAGGGTGCAAGCTCTGTGCCAAGTCCCGAAAGGGTGCGGGATAATAATGCCTCTGAGGGCGAATACAGGGTCTATGATATTTACGAGGGTACTCCCCCGGACGAAAATACTCAAAAAAATGATGATAAAAAGGATTGATTATTGTGGCTAAAGATAAAAAACTGGTTGAAGCTATCACCTCTATGGACGAGGATTTTGCACAGTGGTACACGGATATTGTTAAAAAGGCAGAGCTTATCGAATATACCTCCGTTAAGGGCTGTATGGTAATTCGTCCTTACGGCTACGCTATCTGGGAAAATATGCAGAAAATACTTGACGGTATGTTCAAGGCTCTCGGACATGAAAATGTTTGTATGCCTATGTTTATCCCCGAAAGCCTGCTCCAGAAGGAAAAGGATCACGTTGAGGGCTTCGCTCCCGAGGTCGCTTGGGTAACTATGGGCGGCAATGAAAAGTTAGAGGACAGGCTTTGCGTTCGTCCTACCTCCGAGACCCTTTTCTGCGAACATTATTCCAACATTATACACTCCTACCGTGACCTGCCCAAGCTGTACAACCAGTGGGTAAGCGTTGTAAGATGGGAGAAGACTACCCGTCCCTTCCTTCGTTCAAGAGAGTTCCTGTGGCAGGAGGGTCACACCATTCACGCTACTGCTGAGGAGGCTGTTGAAGAGACCGAGCGTATGCTGAACGTTTACGCCGAGTTCTGCGAAAAGAGTCTTGCTATGCCTGTTATAAAGGGTAAGAAAACCGAAAGCGACAAGTTTGCAGGCGCTGTTTCCACCTATGCTATCGAAGCGCTTATGCACGACGGCAAGGCGCTCCAGGCAGGTACATCCCACTACTTCGGCGACGGCTTTGCTAAGGCTTTCGATATTATGTACACCGACAAGGAAAACAAAAAGGTTTATCCTCACCAGACTTCCTGGGGCGTTACAACCCGTCTTATCGGCGCAGTTATTATGACACACGGCGACAACAGCGGACTTGTTCTTCCCCCTGCGGTCGCTCCCGTTCAGGCTGTTATTATCCCCATTCAGCAGTTCAAGGAGGGCGTTCTTGACAAGGCTAACGAGCTTGCAGACAAGCTGAAAGCAGCAGGCGTAAGGGTAAAGGTTGACGACAGCGACAATTCTCCCGGCTGGAAGTTCTCCGAGTATGAGATGAAGGGCGTTCCCGTGCGCATTGAGATAGGTCCCAAGGACATTGAGAACGACCAGTGCATCGCTGCTATGAGATTCAACGGCGAAAAGCGTGCGGTTTCTCTTGAAAACGACCTTGAAACATTTAAGGATACTATTATAAATATGCTTGAAAAGGAAATTCCCGAGGGAATGTTTGCCAAGGCTGCGGAAAACCGTGAAAAGCACACCTATTCCTGCACAACTCTTGACGAGATAAAGGACGCTCTGGAGAAGAACGGCGACGGCTTTGTCAAGGCTATGTGGTGCGGCGAGGAAGAGTGCGAGGACAAGGTAAAGGAAGCCACCGGCGTTGGTTCAAGATGTATCCCCTTTGAGCAGGAGCAGCTTTCCGACAAGTGCGTATGCTGCGGAAAGCCTGCAAAGACTATGGTTTACTGGGGCAAGGCGTATTGATGAAGGTTGATAACAAGGACAAATTCAGAGACGGCTTTGATTTTGCGCTGAAAATAGAGCTTGCCGGAGTTATCTGCTCGGCGCTTTGTCTGCTGGCAAGGGTGTTCCTGTTCCCCGGAACGGTGAATCCCTTTGTTACGCTTATTCCGCTGGGGCTTTCGGTATTACTGGGTACAGGCAAATCGGTGCTTATACAGCTTCCCGAGGATGGCGAGGATGAAGACGGGCTTCTTGAGGAATACGAGAAAACTCTTGACGAGTACAATAAAGAGCATAGGGCTGTGAAGCGTATCGTGGGCTTCGGCATTTACATTGAGCTGGTGGTGGCGGTGCTTATGGCGGTATGCAGAGTATAAACAGGAGCGGAAATATTTACAGGAGGACTTTTTATGGACTATAAGGCTTTTGTGCGTTCAAATGCGGCATTATGTGCAGTCGGAAGCGTTGTTTCGGCGGTAATGACGGCGGTATCTCTTTTCAAGCCGTCCTTAAACGGAACTTCCTGCGCCCTGCCCTTGACGGCAGGAACTGTTCTCAGCGGTTTTCGCACCTGCTATCTTACCCTTACGGGGGATATTGACGAGGAGGAGCTTGAAGAAGCAAAGGCGGATGACAAGCTCACCGGTTTCCTTTACGTCACGGCTTTTATTGCCGCCTGCGTTACCCTTGTTCTTTATATAGTAAAGCTGATAGGCGCTCACGGCGGAAAGCGGAAAGAGGAAGAATGAGAAGAAAACTTTTACTGTCCGTATTATTATGCGGAATTATCTCGATTTGTTTAAGCGGCTGTGCGCAGAAAAAGGAGTATCCCGGCAGCGATAAGATAGAAGCACTCCGTGACAGCGCCGCAAACTATGACAGCGCACGGTATTTCATAACCAATGTTGAAAGCAATGTGCTGGAGCAGGTCTTTACCTTTATGTATGACGAGGACGGCAGTCAGATATATCTCTGCGAGGGTGTTGACAGCGACGGTGATTATTACGCCGAGTACAGCAACGGCAGAGAGGTATTCCGCACGGAAAAAGGCATCGGCTCCGTTATACCGTCAAGCGACGAGACCTTTGCGGTCTACACACGGAAGGACCCTCACCCCTATTCCACGGGGCAGCTTTTCTTCTATGTGAACGCCTACATCTCTTCGGCGGAGGAAGGCACCGACGGCGAGGGCAACACCCTTTATTTCTACAATTACGACACGGAGAAGATAAACAAGGCTCTGGGCAACACTCTTACTGAGTTTGCCACATCTTATGCCTTTGACGGGGACGGGAACTTTGTTTATTTCCGACAGCACAACGCTTCCGACGTTACCGAGGCGGACGGAAGAATGTACAATGTTGGCTACACCTACGAAATAACGGTGGAGGAGATAAATAATATCACCGAGATCGAAAATCCCGTTGTTATAGTCGGAAACAGCGGAGAATAAACGCTTATTATACGGCATTTGCAGGGAAAAATACGCAGAATTTATTGAAATTGTGCAAGATTTATAAAAAACGGCACGGTTTTAGTGAAAAATTCTACGGAGAATCCCTTGCAATTGCCGTATCGTTATGTTAAAATATATCTTGCGTGACTGCAACAATGATATGCGTTGAAGTGAAAGGTGGCCTGCGGTTTGCAGGGGAATTTTCATGGAGTATGTCCGATTTTAAACCGGGCGGCTGTAATAACGACACTGTGAGTGCTTAAACCATCGGCTGGGCGACCTTGCCGACAGGTAAGTTTGTGTGTTTATTTGGCTATTACCCGGAAAATGAAAGTTTTTCGGGTTTTTTGTTGAGTATCTTGCGATACACACGGCAGCGTTGAAAAGTTATTACTTGACAGAATGTTCTGTAACAGAGTTTCTGTTTTTCGTCCCTCTACATTATTTATATTGCTTAAGGAGGCGATTCTAAGTGGCAGTCAATGAAAAAATCAGAATCAGAATAAAAGGTTTCGACCATGCGGTAGTTGATTCAGCGGCAGCTAAGATCGTTGAAGCGGCTAAGCGCAGCGGTGCAAAGGTTTCGGGTCCTATCCCCCTTCCTACGGACAAGGAGATCGTTACTATTCTCCGTGCCGTTCACAAGTACAAGGATAGCCGTGAACAGTTTGAGCTGAGAACTCATAAGAGACTTATCGACGTTATCAGACCTACTGCTAAGACAACCGAAGCACTGCAGGGTCTTGAACTTCCTGCCGGCGTTGATATCGTAATGGAAATCAAGTAAGCTCACCGCTTGCCATTTCCCAAAGATAATCACCCGCAGGTCATGTTGTGGAAACACAACCAATAACCAAAGGAGGAAAAAACATGACAAAGGCAATCATCGGCAAGAAAATCGGTATGACACAGATTTTCGACGAAGCAACTAACAAGGTTATCCCCTTGACAGTTGTAGAAGCCGGCCCCTGCGTAGTCGTTCAGAAGAAAACTGTTGAGAACGACGGCTACAGCGCAGTTCAGCTCGGCTTCGGCGACCTGAGAGAAAAGCTTGCAAACAAGCCTATCAAGGGTCATTTCGCAAAGGCAGACGTTGCTGTCAAGAGAACTCTTAAAGAATTCAGACTTGACAATGCAGAATCTGTTGAAGTAGGTACTATTCTGAAGGCTGACAGCTTTGAGGTAGGCGACATCGTTGATGTTTCCGGTACTTCAAAGGGTAAGGGCTTCCAGGGTACCATCAAGAAGAACAACCAACACTCCCTTAAGGAAACTCACGGTACCGGTCCTGTTCACAGACAGGCAGGTTCTATGGGTGCCTGCTCCTCACCTTCCCGTATCTTCAAGGGCAAGAAGCTTGCAGGTCACATGGGTGCTGAAAAGGTTACTGTTCAGAATCTTGAAATTGTCAGAATTGACGCAGAAAACAATCTCATCGCAATCAAGGGTGCGATCCCCGGTCCTAAGAACGGAATCGTTACAATCTGCGACTGCGTGAAGAAAAAGGCTTAATGGAAGGAGGAAGCAATAATGCCTAGTTTAAAAGTTCTCGATATGACAGGTAAAGAGGTTTCCAACATTGAGCTGTCAGACGCTATTTTTGGTATTACCCCCAATGAGGCTGCTATGCACACAATGGTAGTTAACTACCTTGCTAACCAGCGTCAGGGCACACAGTCCACTCTTACCCGTACAGAGGTAAAGGGCGGCGGAAGAAAGCCCTGGAGACAGAAGGGTACAGGTCATGCAAGACAGGGTTCGACCCGTGCTCCCCAGTGGACACACGGCGGTATTGCTCTCGGCCCCAAGCCCAGATCTTACCGTTTTACCGTTAACAAGAAGGTAAAGAGACTCGCTATGAAGTCTGCACTGTCTGTTAAGGTACTCGACAACAACATGATCGTTCTCGATTCCATCAAGATGGACGAGTACAAGACCAAGACAATGCTCGCTATGCTCAAGGCTGTTGAGGCAGAGGGTAAGAAGGCTCTTATCGTTCTTCCCGAAAACGACAGCTTCGTTATCAAGAGCGCTTCTAATATCCCCGGCGTTAAGACTGCTCTTGTAAATACTATCAACGTTTACGACATCCTTAATTACGATAAGTTCATCGTTGCTAAGGACGCTGTTGCAAAGATCGAGGAGGTGTACGCATAATGACAGCTCAGGATATTATTCTCAAGCCCATTATCACAGAAAAAAGCATGTCCGGTCTCCAGAACGGAAAGTACACCTTTAAGGTTGCCAAGAACGCAGGCAAGATCGAAATAGCTAAGGCTGTTGAAGAGCTTTTCGGCGTTAAGGTAGCTAAGGTTAACACGCTTAACGTAAGAGGTCGTTCCAAGAGAATGGGTCTCCATTCCGGCTACACAGCTTCCTGGAAGAAGGCTGTTGTTACTCTTACACCCGATTCCAAGACCATTGAATTCTTCGATGGCATGATGTAAGGCCCTTAGGCTTTTACTCCTTAGCCCACGGGCAATGAGTAAGTATGGGTGGTAAAGCATCCGCAAAACATCGCAAATATATAAAGGAGATTGACTGAAATGGCTATTAAATCATACAAGCCTACGACCGCTTCCAGACGTCAGATGACAGTTACCGATTACAGCGGTCTTTCCAAGGTAGCTCCCGAGAAGAGCCTTCTTGCTCCCGTTAAGAAGAACTCCGGCAGAAACAGCTACGGCAGGATCACCGTTCGTCACAGAGGCGGCGGAAACAGAAGAAAATACAGGATTATCGACTTCAAGAGAGATAAGCAGGGCATGAACGCTACTGTTCTTACTCTTGAGTACGATCCTAACAGAAGCGCTTTCATCGCTCTCGTTCAGTACGAGGACGGCGAAAAGAGATACATCATCGCTCCTAACGGTCTTTCCGTTGGCGACGTTGTAAGAGCAGGCGCTGATTCCGATATTAAGCCCGGCAACGCACTTGCACTTGCCAACATCCCTGTTGGTACTTTCATCCACAACATCGAGCTTTACCCCGGCAAGGGCGCTCAGCTCGTTCGTGCAGCCGGAAATATGGCACAGCTCATGGGTAAGGAAGGCGATTACGCTCTCGTAAGACTTCCTTCCGGCGAAATGAGAAAGGTTGCCGTTAACTGCATGGCTTCCATCGGTCAGGTTTCCAACATTGACCATGAGAACGTTAATGTAGGTAAGGCTGGTAAGACCCGTCATAAGGGCATCAGACCTACAGTCCGCGGTTCTGTCATGAACCCCTGCGACCACCCCCACGGCGGTGGTGAAGGTAAGTCACCTGTTGGTCGTCCCGGCCCTGTTACACCTTGGGGCAAGCCTGCTATGGGTTACAAGACAAGAGCTACTCATAACAGAACCGACAAGTTCATCGTTAAGAGAAGAAACGGCAAGTAATCCTTGCTTTGCGGCATAAAAACCGCAGTTATCTTTAAACTATTAATAAAATACACTCATAGGAATCGTAAAGAGGAATGCAGGAACGGTCTTCCCGTTCCGTGCATCTTGCCTCTGATCATGAGAGGGGAGGAAAACCAATGAGCAGAAGCGTTAAAAAGGGCCCTTACGTTCAGGAAGTCCTTTTAAAGAGAGTTATCGCTATGAACGAAGCAGGCGAAAAGAAGGTCCTCAAGACCTGGAGCAGAGCTTCCACAATTTTCCCTGATTTCGTAGGTCATACATTTGCTGTTCACGACGGCAGAAAGCACGTTCCCGTATATGTAACCGAAGATATGGTCGGACACAGACTCGGCGAGTTTGCACCTACAAGAACCTTTAAGGGTCATGCAGGTTCAAAGACATCCAACAACGGTAAATAATAAGGCAGAGAGGAGAATTCAGAATGGAAGCAAGAGCATACCTTAAAAATGCTCGCATAGCACCCCGAAAGGTTCAGATCGTTCTCGACCTCATCAGAGGCAAGGACGTTGAAACAGCTATGGCGATCTTAAAGCACACACCTAAATCTGCCTGTGAATATCTGGAGAAACTTCTGAAGTCCGCAGTTGCAAACGCTGAAAATAACTTCGGTATGGATAAGAATAATCTTTATGTATCAGAGTGCTTCGTTTGCCCCGGACCTATTATGAAGAGAATCATGCCCAGAGCACAGGGCAGGGCTTTCCGTATCCTCAAGAGAACTTCTCATGTTACTCTTGTGGTAAAGGAAAAGGAATAAGTCGAAAGGAGAGTAAACTAAATGGGACAGAAAGTTAATCCGCACGGTCTTCGTGTAGGCGTAATCAAAGATTGGGATTCCCGCTGGTTTGCCAACAAAGCAACTTTCGGCGATACTCTGGTTGAAGATTACAACGTTCGTAACTTTATAAAGAAGGAACTTTACGCTGCAGGCGTTCCCAAGATCGAGATCGAAAGATTCGCTGACAAGGTAAGGATCCACGTTCACTGCGCTAAGCCCGGTATCGTTATCGGCAGAGGCGGCGAGAACATCGAAAAGGTTCGCCTTCAGGTTGAAAAGATGATCGGCAAGTCCGTTGCCATCAACATCGTTGAAGTTAAATCCCCCGATATGAATGCACAGCTCGTTGCAGAAAGCATCGCTTCTCAGCTGGAGAACCGTGTTTCCTTCAGAAGAGCTATGAAGCAGGCTATCGGCAGATCTATGAAGCTTGGTGCTAAGGGTATCAAGGTCAAGTGCGGCGGCCGTCTTGGCGGTGCCGAAATCGCACGTTCCGAAAGCTATCACGAGGGTACTATCCCCCTCCAGACTATCCGTGCCGACATCGACTACGGTTTTGCAGAGGCTAACACAACCTACGGCAAGATCGGCGTTAAGGTTTGGATATACAAGGGCGAAGTTCTTAAGGGCGATATGACAGCTGCAAGAGCTGTTACCGAAAAGCCTGAAAGAAAGCCCCGCAGAGCAAATAACGACAGACCCCGCAGCAACGGCAACAGAAACCGTGCTGAAGCTAAAAGAGAAGGAGGTAACCAGTAATGCTTCTTCCAAAGAGAGTTAAGTACAGAAGAGTACAGAGAGGCAGACTTACAGGTAAGGCTTACAGAGGCAACACCGTTTCCAACGGCGATTTCGGTCTCCAGGCTCTTGAACCTGCTTGGATTACCTCAAACCAGATCGAAGCTGCCCGTATCGCTATGACACGTTACATCAAGCGTGGCGGTCAGGTTTGGATCAAGATTTTCCCCGACAAGCCGATCACAGAAAAGCCTGCTGAAACACGAATGGGTTCCGGTAAGGGTTCTCCCGAATACTGGGTCGCAGTAGTTAAGCCGGGCAGAGTTCTGTTCGAGATCGGCGGCGTTTCCGAGGAACTGGCTCGTGAAGCTATGCGTCTTGCAGCTCACAAGCTCCCCATTAAGTGCAAATTCGTAACACGTCAGGCAGAACAGGAGGCGAGCGTATAATGAAAGCAGCAGAAGTTAGAGAAATGACTGATCTCGAGCTCGAAAACAAGCTTTCCGATTTAAAGAAGGAGCTTTTTGCTCTCCGTTTTCAGCTCGCTGTAAATCAGCTTGACAACCCAACACGTTTAAAGGCTGTTAAGAAGGATATTGCCCGCGTTAAGACCATTATCCGCGAGCGTTCCGAAGCACAGCAGTAAGTGAAGGAGGGTTTTAAAGATGGCTGATGAGAGAAATCTTAGAAAAACAAGAGTCGGTAAGGTCGTTTCCAACAAAATGGACAAAACGATCGTAGTTGCAATCGTTGACAGCGTACAGCATCCTCTTTATAAGAAGATCATCAAGAGAACTATCAAGCTCAAGGCTCACGACGAGAACAACACCTGCAATATCGGCGACCGTGTTGAAATTATGGAAACCCGTCCTATCTCCAAGGATAAGAGATGGCGTCTGGTAAGGGTAATTGAGCAGGCTAAGTAAAAAGTTGCGGTTTTTTGTATCGTATATTGGCTAATATGCCGATTGACACCAAGGGATAAGTATGCTATAATTATACCTCGGTGAATGATACGCACGGTAACGTTGGTACGTTTACACGCTTGTTTTAATTAAATTTATATGAACCGCGGCAAAGGGTTTTGCCTTTGCCGCCGGTTTCTGTAAAATAGGAAGGAGTAATGCATTGTGGTACAGATGCAGACTTATTTGAAAGTCGCTGATAACACCGGTGCCAAGGAGCTCATGTGCATCAGAGTTCTCGGTGGTACACGCAGAAGATATGCAAACATCGGCGATGTAGTTGTTGCTTCTGTTAAGAAAGCAACACCAGGCGGCGTTGTTAAAAAAGGCGACGTTGTTAAGGCAGTAATCGTTCGTTCCGCTAAGGGCCTCCGCCGTGAGGATGGAACCTATATCAGATTCGACGAGAACGCTGCTGTTATTATCAGAGAAGATAAAAACCCCAGAGGTACCCGTATTTTCGGACCTGTTGCAAGAGAGCTCAGAGATAAGGACTATATGAAGATCCTTTCACTCGCTCCCGAAGTACTTTAAGGAGGTGTCCCCGAATGAATAATTTACACGTTAAAACCGGCGACACCGTTGTTATCCTTTCCGGTAAGGACAAGGGCAAGCAGGGTAAGGTTTTAGAGGTTTCCCCCAAGGAAAAGAAGGTCATCGTTGAAGGCCTTAACATCGCTACAAAGCACGTTAAGCCCAGACAGATGGGTCAGCAGGGCGGCATCGTTAAGTGCGAAGCTCCCCTCTATGCTTCCAAGGTAATGGTAGTTTGCCCCAAGTGCGGCAAGCCCACAAGAGTCGGCCACAAGATCGAGGCTGACGGAACTAAGTCCAGAGTTTGCAAGAACGCAGACTGCGGCAAGACATATTAAGGAAAGGAGTTAAATTGACATGGCATCTAATTTAAAGGAACTTTATGTCAGCACAGTTGCTCCTGCTTTAATGAAAAAGTTTGAGTACAAGAGCGTAATGCAGATCCCTAAGATCGACAAGGTCGTTATCAATGTCGGCGCAGGCGAGGCTAAGGACAATGCTAAGGTCATCGACGCTATCATGACCGATCTCGCAGCTATCACAGGTCAGAAGCCTGTTGTTTGCCGCGCTAAGAAGTCCGTCGCTAACTTCAAGATCCGTGAGGGTATGCCTATCGGCGTTAAGGTAACGCTCAGAAGCGAAAAGATGTACGAATTCCTCGACAGACTTTTCAACGTTGCTTTCCCCAGAGTTCGTGACTTCAGAGGAATCAGCGCTAACTCTTTCGACGGCAGAGGCAACTATTCTACCGGTATCAAGGAACAGCTCATTTTCCCTGAGATCGAGTACGATAAGATCGATAAGGTACGCGGTATGGACATCAACATCATCACTACCGCTAACACAGATGAAGAAGCGAAGGCTCTGCTTGAGCTTATGGGCGCTCCTTTCGCTAAGTAATTAGGAGGGATTATTACAGATGGCTAAAAAAGCAATGAAGCTGAAACAGCAGAAGACTCCTAAGTTTTCCACAAGAGCTTACAATAGATGCAAAATCTGCGGCAGACCTCACTCTTATATGAGAAAGTTCGGTATTTGCCGTATCTGCTTCAGAGAGCTGGCTCACAAGGGTCAGATCCCCGGCGTCAAGAAGGCAAGCTGGTAAGCTTCGCCAAGGCGCTGCAGCGGCAATACAAGTTGCCTATTAATATAAGGAGGTTACTAAGGTATGCAAATTACTGATACAATTGCAGATATACTTACCAGAATCCGTAATGCGAATTCTGCTAAGCACGCAACAGTTGATGTTCCCGCTTCCAATATGAAGAAAGCTATCACTCAGATCCTCGTTGACGAGGGTTACCTCAAGAGCTATCAGATCATTGACGACGGCAAACAGGGCATCATCAGAATCACACTTAAGTACGGTGAAAATAAATCACAGGTCATCACAGGACTCCGCAGAGTTTCCAAACCCGGTCTTCGTATCTACTCCAGCTGCGAGGATATGCCTAAGGTTATGAAGGGACTCGGTATCGCCATTGTTTCTACATCCAAGGGCGTTATGACTGACAAGAAGGCAAGAGAGCTCAATGTCGGCGGCGAAGTTCTTGCGTTCGTATGGTAAGGAGGAACACACAATGTCAAGAATTGGTAAAAAGCCTATTAGTGTTCCTGCAGGCGTTGATGTTAAGATCGACGGCACTACTGTTACCGCAAAGGGACCTAAGGGTACTCTTGTTGAAACATTCAACAAGGATATGATAATCAAGGTCGAGGGCAGCGAGATCATCGTTGAGCGTCCTTCCGAGGATAAGCTCCACAAGTCTCTCCACGGTCTTACAAGAACTCTTATCGCTAACATGATCACAGGCGTTACAGAGGGCTATACAAAAACTCTCGAGATCGAAGGTATCGGTTACCGTGCTGCCAAGCAGGGTACAAACGTTGTTATGAACCTCGGTTTCTCTCATCAGGTAATTATCCCCGAAACTGAGGATATCAAGCTTGATGTTCCTAACCCCAACACAGTTATTGTTAAGGGTATCGACAAGCAGAAGGTTGGCCAGTATGCTGCCGAGATCCGTGAGAAGAAGCCGCCTGAGCCTTATAAGGGCAAGGGTATCCGTTACCAGGGCGAGCATATCATCCGCAAGGAAGGTAAGGCTGCCAAGGGTAAGAAGTAATTTCTTCTTCCGTTTATGCAAATTTATCCTGTTATGTGGAAGAATGGGACAGCTTGAAACAACAGCTACTATTCTTCGTTAAAAAAAGGAGTGAAATAAAATGGTTAAGCAGATCAACAGAAAGGCTGCCAGAGCTAAAAGACAGATCCGTGTACGTTCCAAGATCAGCGGAACTGCAGCTTGCCCCAGACTTAACGTTTTCCGCAGCGCTAAGCATATCTATGCTCAGATCATCGACGATGTTGCAGGCGTAACTCTCGCTTCCGCTTCATCTCTCGACAAGGGATTCGACGGCAACGGCGGCAACAAGGAAGGTGCTTTCAAGGTTGGCGAAATGCTGGCTGAAAAGGCTCTTGCAAAGGGTATCAAGGACGTTGTTTTCGACCGTGCAGGTTTCCTCTACCACGGTAGAGTTGCAGAACTTGCTGAAGGCGCAAGAAAGGGCGGTCTGAACTTCTAAGTTCAGCGCTCTAAGTAACAAATAAGGAGGTTATTCTTTTGGCTAATGCTAAGATAGACGCTTCTGCACTCGAGCTTTCCGAGAAGGTTGTTGCTATTAACAGAGTTTCCAAAACTGTTAAGGGCGGCCGTATTTACAAGTTTGCTGCTCTCGTAGTAGTTGGCGACGGCAACGGCACAGTCGGTTTCGGTATGGGTAAATCGGGAGAAGTTCCCGACGCTATCCGTAAGGGCATCGAGGACGCTAAGAAGAATTTGATTAAGGTTTCCCTCAGAGGTACTACCATTCCTCACGAAATTATCGGTGAATTCGGCGCAGGCAGAGTTCTTATGAAGCCCGCTGCTCCCGGTACCGGTGTTATCGCAGGCGGTCCTGTTCGTGCCGTTATCGAAATGGCAGGCATCAAGGACATCAGAACTAAGTCCCTGCGTTCAAACAATGCCTGCAACGTTGTAAGAGCTACTATCAACGGTCTTGCAAGCTGCCGCAGCGCTAAGGAAGTTGCCGAAGTAAGAGGCAAAACCGTTAAAGAAGTTATTGGTTAAGGAGGTCGCTTGAAATGGCACTTAAAGTTAAGCTCGTAAAGAGCCTCAACGGCTGCACAAAGCCGCAGATCGCTGTAGCGCATTCTCTCGGTCTCCACAAGGTTGGCGCTGAAAAGGTTCAGCCCGATAACGACGCTACAAAGGGAAAGATCGCCAAGATCTCTCACCTCGTAAAAGTAACCGAAGCATAATTATTGCAGGGAGGTGCGAAAGCTATGTATATTCACGAATTATCCCCTGCCGCAGGTTCTACTAAGGACGTTAAGAGAATAGGCAGAGGTCACGGCTCAGGCCAGGGTAAGACTGCCGGCAAGGGCCACAAGGGTCAGAACGCTCGTTCCGGCGGCGGTGTAAGACCCGGTTTTGAAGGCGGTCAGATGCCTCTTCAGAGAAGAATCCCTAAGAGAGGCTTCAACAATATTTTCGCAGTTAAGCCTGTTGTTATCAACGTTTCCGATCTCGAAAAGTTCACAGACGGCACCGTTGTTGATACTGAGCTTCTCAAGGCTGCAGGTCTTATCAAGAAGACTGACGCAGGCGTTAAGATCCTCGGCAACGGCGAGCTTACAAAAAATCTGACTGTTAAGGCAGCTGCTTTTTCAGCTTCAGCTAAAGAAA
>JBJEQN010000130.1:0-5184 GCA_051881775.1 Oscillospiraceae bacterium
TTCCCGTTGAAATAGGGTCAAGGGCAGAGGTAGGCTCGTCCATAAGCAGCACCTCAGGCTCAACGGCAAGCGCCCTGGCAATGCAAAGCCTTTGCTGCTGACCGCCCGAAAGACCAAGTGCGCTCTTTTTAAGCCTGTCTTTAAGCTCGTCCCATATAGCAGCGCCCGTAAGGGATTTTTCCACTATCTCGTCCAGCTTTGCCTTTGACCTTATCCCGTGAGTACGGGGGCCGTAAGCGATGTTGTCATAAATGCTCATAGGAAATGGATTCGGCTTCTGGAACACCATTCCCACCCTTTTGCGCAGGTGGTTAACGTCCATTCCGTCATAAATATCCTCTCCGTCAAGGAGAACCTTTCCGTCTATCCTGCAGCCCTCCACAAGATCGTTCATTCTGTTGAGGGATTTAAGCAAGGTGGACTTTCCGCAGCCCGAAGGACCGATGAACGCCGTTATCTGACCTGCCGGAATATCAAGATTTACGTCCTTGAGAGCATGAAAGCTGCCGTAATGAAGATTCAGATGCTCTATTTCAAATTTACCCATAAAATTTTACCTTTCAAATAAGTTAATTGAATGTGAAATGTGGAAAGTGGAATGTGAAATTAAGGTGTCGCCTGCGGCGACGGATCTTATTTCGAGATTTTTTTCGCAATAAACGAAGAAGCGGCATTGATAAGAACAACTATTACAAGCAGCACCACAGCCGTTGCATAGGACTGCTCCGCCGCAAGTCCCTCGTTCCACAGGGCGTAAAGATGTATCGCAAGGGTTCTTCCCGAGCCCATAAGGTTTTTCGGTATCTGCGCAACCGTTCCTGCGGTGAAAATAAGCGCCGCCGTTTCTCCGACAATACGTCCTATGGAAAGGATAATTCCGGAAAGTATGCCGGGCATTGCAGGAGGAAGAACAATGCGGAATACCGTCCTCAGCTTTCCTGCCCCAAGTCCGAAGCTGCCCTCACGGTAGCTGTCGGGAACGCTTTTCAGCGCTTCTTCCGCAGTTCTCATTATTACGGGCAGTATCATTATTGCAAGAGTGCAGGCTCCGGCAAGCATCGAGTATCCCCATTTCAGCTTTGCAACGAAAAGCAGGCTTCCGAAAAGTCCGTAAACAATGGAGGGTATGCCCGAAAGTGTCTCGGTGGTTATTCCCACTACAGTTACCAGCTTATTGCCCCTTTTTGCATATTCAACAAGATATATCGCCGAAAAAATGCCAAGCGGCACGGCTATGAGCAGCGAAACAAAGGTCATTGTCACCGTGTTAACAAGCGCAGGGAAAAGGGAAAGATTATCCGTGTTGTATTCAAGGGCGAACAGTGTGGGGGAAAGGTTCGGTATGCCCTTGTAAAGTATGTAAGCAACTATACATACCAGCACTCCCACGGTCAGAGCGGCGGCAAGATATACCAAACACCGCAGTATCACCGATTGTATCTTTGCAGCTTTGTTCATAACATCCTCCTCACTTTTCCTTGTTCGTTCTTCTCTTTATGATAGAGAATGCAAGATTTATTATCAGAATAAATACGAACAGCACCACTGCCGTTGCAATAAGCGCTTCACGGTGCAGGTCTGCGGCGTAGCCCATTTCAAGGACGATGTTCGCCGTCATTGTTCTGAGTCCCTTTGTAAGGCTTTGCGGGATAACAGGCTGGTTTCCTGCGACCATTATGACCGCCATAGTCTCGCCTATTGCCCTGCCTATGCCGAGAATAACTCCTGCAAGGATACCCGACTTCGCCGCAGGCACTATTGTAAAGAAAACGCTTCTTTCATGGCTTGCACCGAGAGCAAGGGAACCCTCGTAATAGCTGTCGGGAACCGCCCTGAGAGCACTCTCCGATACGCTTATTATGGTCGGCAGTATCATTATTCCAAGAACGATACAAGCCGCAAGCATACTTGTTCCCGTGCCGCCGAAAAATTTTCTTATCAGCGGAACGATGACCATAAGTCCGAAAAAGCCGTAAACTACCGAGGGTATACCTGCAAGAAGATCAACAGCAGGCTTAAGCAGCTTGTGTAGCTTCTCGGGGCAGAATCTTGCCATAAAAACAGCCGTGAATATACCCGTAGGCACTCCTATTATAATTGCTCCTGCGGTAACGTAAAGGCTGCCCAGTATCATTGGGAAAATGCCGTAAATATCGTTGCCCGGCTTCCATTTCGTTCCCAGCAGAAAATCTCCTGCGCCTATTTTAGCGATTCCCGGAATACCGTTTGCAAACAGGAATATACATATCATTGCTACCGCAAGAATGGAAATACAAGCGGCGGCAAGAAAAACAATGTGCATTGCGTTTTCTTTAAATTTGTTCATAAATAATCCTCGCTGCTTATACTTATAACCATTTGTCCATAGGTTAATCGGTTATCAGTATTATAATAACAGAGTGCAGAGGACAGAATAACCCTTCCGTCCCCTGTACCCTTCTATGCGGCTTTCAGTTTAGCCGATAAGAGAATCCCAAGTAGTGATCTCTCCGGTGTAAACATTCTTTACCTGATCGGCTGTAAGGCTTTCAACGGGGTTGTCGTTGCTTACGATAACGGTGATGCCGTCCATTGCGATAACAGTAGCAGTAAGTCCGCTTTCAACCTCGCTGTCCTTAAGCTCTCTTGAAGCCATACCGATGTCGCAGATACCCTCTGCAGCGCTGTTCATACCTGTTGTGGAGTCGCTCTGGTTGATCTCGATAGTAACATCGGGGTTAAGAGCGGTGTATGCTTCCTTCAGCTTTTCCATAACGGGTGTAACGGAGGAGGAGCCTGCAATTGTGATCTTGCCGCTCTGCTTGGGGCTGGAATATGCTGCAGCATCGGAGGAGGAAATGTAGCCGTTTGCTTCAACAACAGCCTGTCCGTCAGCGGAAAGAATGAAGTTTATGAAATCCTGCGCAACATCGGAAAGACCTTCCTTTGTAGCAATGTTAAAGGGTCTTGCGATCTTGTAGTCACCGCTCTTGATGTTGTCAACGGTAGCTTCAACGCCGTCGATCTTTACGGATTTAACGGTATCATCAAGTGAACCGAGGGAGATGTAACCGATAGCATATTCATCCTGAGAAACGGTAGTCATCATAACGCCTGTGCTGGAAGTGATGGAAGCATATTCTGTGGTGTAGTCCACCTTTTCGCCTGCGTCATTCTTCTGTTCAACGCCGAAAAGCTCGATGAAAGCACCTCTTGTGCCTGAACCGTCCTCACGGGAGATAACGTTAATAGCGGAATCAGCCTTGAAATCGGAACCGGCGGAAGCTGTGTCAGCAGCAGTAGTAGTATCTGCAGCAGCGTCAGCCTTTGAAGCGGTAGTTGCAGCCGAAGTATCGGAAGAAGAGCCGCTGTCTGCTGTTGAGCAGCCTGCAAGCATGCTTACACATAAAATACCCGTAACCGCAGCGGAAAATAAAGTTCTTGTTTTCATGATTCATTTACTCCTTATAATTCTTATTAACACCTTCTGTGTACATTATAATAATAATCCTGCCGTGTAAAATGTAAAATCACGGAAATGTTAAATGAATGTAAAGCCGCAAATTGTGAACTTAACAAACAAAATTGTATTTATTCCGCCCTAAAATATACTTATTTTGCATATAAATCCGCCGTAAATTACGGTATACACCCAATCAGTAATATAACTGTAACTGAAATGTAATTGTATTTTACGGGATAAAATGGTATAATAAACAATGTAAAAAAGTTTCGGAAACGCCTGACCCTACTTTGGAAAAGGCATTTTCAGGAAAGGAGACCCGTATATGTACAGCAGAAGAACAATAACGGCAGCACTTGTACTTGCTCTGTCGGTATCGGCGCTGGCTTCCTGCAGTACGGACAGCGGTACAGACGCAACTGCAGCGACAGCAGCGGAGATCACCGTTTCATCGTCAAGCTCTGCTTCCGAAGCGGAAACCGCAGCAGCCGCTCAGGCGGAAGAAGCTCCCGTCTTATTTGCTGCAAAGACCGACAGCAGCGAATACGATACAGCACCGTTTTCTTCATATACATTTGATTTTTCCGACGGCGAAAACAGCTATATGATAACCGTTGAGCTTGCCACCGACAACAGCTTGTTCAACATAACCACCGAGGACAGCAGCTTTGCTTATTCCGAATTCAAGCTGACTGCGCCGGAAAATTACATTCTCAATATTCCTTTTTCGCAGGACAGCGCCTCCTCCGTGTGCAAAATAATCAAAAACACCGTTGACAGCGAGAGCGTACCGGATATACTGGAATTTACCTTCTATCTTAACAATTTTGAGGATGAAAGCCTTGCCTACAGCGTGAAAAAATACTATACCGTCAAGGAAGGCGAGCTTCTGGAGATAAAACTTGTTGACGAGACCGCAGATGAGCCTTTGGAAATGGATTATTGCAGCGAAATAAGTATGCTCCATACCGAAAGCAAAGTGTTTATGCCCGTTCCGCAGGTGGAAATCGACAAGGACGGCAATGTTACCGCAGAGGTTTACACATATACCTTCTCTTATGAGGATATGACAATGACAAAACGCCTGCAGTCCTCCGATTACAGCGAATCACCCCTTTACTACGGCTATATGACCAACGCCGCAGCAAATTATATCGCAAAATATTTCACCACCACAAGCCTTAACGTGACCGATTATGAAAATTACGTTGAAATGCCTTCGGTAAATTCCGATACAAGCGACTATTTCTTCAAGGTAGACGACCCGAGATTCTCCACCGTTGAGGAGCTGAAAAATTTTGCAAGAAAGTTCTTCAGCGAAAAACTTGTGAACGACCTGTTCATCAACGCCCCACAGAAATACCGTGACATTGACGGCGCTCTTTATACCATAGTGGGCGACGGCGGAATGGACTTCACCCTCGGCGACCTTACCATTACTTCCTGGGAGGAAAACGGCAATACCGTTACCTACCATACAAAGCAGGAAAAATTTGACGATGAGTATAGGTTCAAGGAGTTCATAGACGGCGGCGATTTCACCGTTGAAAGAACGGACAGCGGCTTCACCGTTACACAGTACAGAATAGTATATTAAATAAAACTTGCCGTAAACCGTGCTGAAATGCGATTTACGGCATATTTTTTCAAGGCTGTTGAAAAAGCTGTATAAGTGTGATATAATAAGATAAACGGGAGGCGATACCCTTGGGACGTAACATAGTAAAAGCAAAACTGGATAT
>JBJEQN010000131.1:0-5113 GCA_051881775.1 Oscillospiraceae bacterium
ACAGAACGATCCGCTTAATGCTGCTCGGTTCCCCGCCTGACATGGTTCACGGAGTACTGTTGCACAGGGCCCGCACACCTATATACCGGATAAAAATCCGTATTATTCGGTTAAAACTGCAGATGCAGTATTTCAGTAAAATATATTATAGCACATAGCAGATAATTTTGCAAGGGGTATTTTAAAAAAATATTTTTATTTATAAAACCAATTTTGTGTGCAGAAAAAGTAAGCTTGTTCAAACTTGGCGGCAAATGTTCGGGACACGCTTTTGGACAATATGACAAAAATCGACTTAAACGATTTAATCGGCGTAATTTTGGGATTGGTAAATTGGTGAAAAGTGTACATTATAGACCCAATAATTTGTTATAATAGTCGAAAAATTTTTCAGAAACTGTTTTACTATTGAAATTCTATTAAAATTGGAGTAAAATAAAATAAATATGTGGCACAAAAACGTTCCGGGTCTCCGGGCGGTATGATTATATTATTATGTAAGGTGGCAGATTAATGGGGTCCAATATCATTCTTTACGGTCCTCCGGGTACCGGTAAAACCTATAATACGGTTGCATATGCTATTTCGATCATTTACGGCAGACCTATCAGAGAGGTCATGAAGGACGATTATAACGATCTCCTTGAAAAATATCACGCTCTGAAAACCCTGTACGGTCAGATCGAATTCACGACCTTCCACCAGTCCTTCGGCTACGAAGAATTTGTTGAAGGTATCAAGCCTGTGTTCATTCAGGTAATGAACGAAAAGGGCGAGCGTTCCCGTAAGGAAGAAATGGTTTACCGTGTAAGTCAGGGTGTTTTCAAGCGGTTCTGCGACGAAGCGGCGAAAAATCCGGGAGAAAAATACGTCTTTATCATAGACGAAATAAACCGAGGCAACGTTTCAAAGATCTTCGGTGAAATGATCACTATCATCGAACCGACGAAACGAATAGGACAGGCCGAGGAGGCAACCGTTAAGCTGGCTTATTCGCAGGAAGCATTCGGCGTTCCCGACAATGTTTACATACTCGGTACCATGAATACCGCCGACCGTTCTATTGCAATGCTCGACTCGGCTCTCAGACGACGTTTCGACTTCGTTGAAATGATGCCGAACCCCGACCTGCTTGCAGGCGTTATGGTGGAAGGTATAGATATACGCCAGCTTATGATAAAGATCAATAAGCGCATCGAGATACTTCTTGACAGAGACCATACTATCGGACACGCCTACTTTATGGCGCTGCGTTCAAGACCGAGCCTTGCTGTGCTTGCGCATATCTTCAAGAACGCTATCGTTCCTCTGCTCCAGGACTATTTCTACGACGATTACGAGAAGATACGCCTTGTCCTCGGCGATGCAAACAAGGAGGAGAACGAGCAGTTCGTTAAGGCTACCGACGTTGACTACGCCCAGATATTCGGTGCAAACGCAGAGCTTTACCTTGAAAACGACGAGGTATATACTATTAATAATGCCGCTTTCGGCAACGTTAACGCTTACCTTAAAATATAGCGGTGAGGACTGCATACAATGAAAAAACTTAAACGCTTTGTTGTTACCGACGCCGACTGCTTTGTCAGGGGAGGAACTTCGGACGATCCTCACGTTATCCCTCTGCCGGAGATAAATTTCGATCGTCTTGCGGACTTTACCGAAAACAACCGTTTCCCCGTTATGCACGAGGTGTTCAGCGAGGACGGAAAAAAGGTAATAAGACCTGCACGATATGCCGGTATCATTACCCTTAAAGACGGTACGCAGATAGAGCTTATGCCTCAGATAGCGGCGGACAGAGACCAAAACGCACTTGTTTCAAAGGATCTTATACTCCGTATGCTCCGTTCGACCATTGAAGTTCCCGTAAGAGCTGTTGACGACCTTTATTTTAAAAAAGAGCAGCTTAATATATTTGAAATATGCGTAAGAATGTTCACGGATGAGGTTCTGGACGTTGTAAGAGGCGGACTGAAGCAGACCTACGTTACCTATCAGGGCAATGAAATGTTCGTCAAGGGCAAGACGATATATTCGGAACACGCAAAGAAGAATTTTGCCCATAAAGAAAAATTTTTCGTGGAATATGATGTTTTCAGCACCAACAGAGCGGAAAACAGACTTTTGAAATCCACTCTTGTAATGCTAAGCAAGCTGTCCACGAATACGCTGAATGTTAAAAGAATAAAAACCCTTCTCCCTGCCTTTGACGGTATAGATTGCTCCCTTAACTATTACAGAGATTTTAAGGCAAGCGTTGAGGACAGAGGAATGAGAAGGTATTTAAACGCCATGAAGTGGTGCAAGCTGTTCCTGCTCAATAAGGGAACAACTACCTTTTTCTGCGGAGGAAAGGTATCCTATGCAATGCTTTTCCCTATAGACAAGCTGTTCTGCGGCTGTATTGCCACAAGTCTCAGAAAGCAGATAAACCGTGAAAAATACAACTTTATGACACCGGAAAAGATGACAAATTCTCTGTCGAATACCGTTCTTGACCTTAATATGGAGCCTGTTTCCAATTTTTACGTTAAGAGCAAGGTGGACGATTCCGCAATAAATATAGTTTTCAAATTCTATGACTTCAACAATTACCACGGGGTGGATGACGGCAATACAGCTGTGGTTTTTCCTGTTACCGAAGTCCTGAACAGAAAGCTGGACGGAATAAAGAAGAATATGTATCTTGTTGACCTTATGGACATCGACGGAAGCGTGTCGGTGCTTAACGAAACATTTTTCCTTTAAAACTAAACACCGCTTTTGGCATTGTGTTGGAAGCGGTGTTTTGTTTTTCTGTGTGTTGGTTAGCAGTATAAAAAAGCGTATGCTGTTTTCTTTCTTAGTGTGCATTTTTGAACAAAGTGTGCAAAAAAGTACAATGAATTTCGGTTAAATATAGAAAAAATATGCAAATATCACAATAATTTACTGTAATTTTAACAAAAAATACAAAAATAAAATGGCATATTTAGGGCAAATGTGTATTGAATGTACAAGTTAATAGTGGTATAATTTATACTGATTAGGAATGTCCGGAAAACAGCTTTGAAACTGCGGCATAAGAAGGGATCTTATGGCAGTATGCCCGGTATCGGAGCCGATTTTACGGGAATTTCTGATGTTCACCTGCAAAGAGCTTTTGCAGAAAAAATTATTATCACGAAAGGATGATAGTATGAAGTTCAAAAAGATAGTCGCCGGAATTTGTGCGGCGGCTATGGCTATCACGCAGACGGCTATTGTACCTCTGAACGTCAGTGCGGTACAGGAATCTCCTGTTGCCGCCGCAAGTAATGCAGGCTTTAACCTTGCGGTGTCCTCGTTTACAGCAGGCAGTACGAGCTCGTGGGCTGACACATGGGACAATGCCAGCGCCGCTGCAGGTGCTACAACTTTAACACTTAGCGCAGGAACCCTTGAGGATAAGGATACTCCTACCGCTGACGACAACACTCAGCTGGCGTTCTCCTATGCGGCTGCCATTCCCAATGAGGGTACCGAGGTTGGCGATGTGTTCGATGTCAGCATCAGTAACCTTGAAATCGTTGTAACAAAGAATATTCCCGAAACAGATGATGTTACAACTACGCTGTCAGAAACATCTCAGGATATAGACACTTTTATGGTTTTGCTCAACCCTATATCCGCTATCGCAGCAGGCGACAAGATCACAGTAACCTATACTGTTGACGGTGACGTTGGAGATAACGACGCAGCTATCAAGTTTGTTGATATAAGCGGCAGCAATGCTCTTAACTCGTTCACAGCGGCAAACGCTGATTCAGAGGGTTTTGACATTCTTGATAAGACAGCAACCGGCGAACAGACCTATGTGCTCACTATTGTTGAAGATGATGTAGCGGAAATTGCTGCCGATGGCTTTGGTATCACGGGCAAGAATATCACTGTAACCAAGGTTGAACATACAGTTCCCGGCACCAAAGCAACAACGGTTACCGATACACTTGTACTTGGCGATGTGAATTTCACACAGGTCAAGCAGGGTGATTATTATTTTGACAATAAACAGCCTATTGAACTGACAAATGTTTCCTTTGAAAATTTCAAGGATTTCAAGGATAACGGTTCTGTTACCGCAACATGGGATTCCTTGACCTGCACAGGCACAAAATACACCTGCGAAGGAAACGAGATCTGGGCAGGCAGGACAACGCTTAACTGGAACGGAATTACCCTTCCTGCTACAGAAGCCGAAGAAGAGGGAACACTGACCGTAAACTTCACTCCTGTACCGGATGCCGAAGCACAGCTGAAGTTCTACTATGTGGACGACAGCTGGTCTTGGGTAAATATAAATGTACCCGGTTCTACATATGTTGAAGATGATAGCGCATATATCGTTAAGGGACTTGAATCAAGCAGCAGCTTTGATATTGTTCTTGATGAAGAGCTTGCAGGATATTTAACGAACGGAAAGTTTGTTGTTTCCGGTGCAGGCGTTACCGTAAGCTCCGTTGAATATGCCGAACCTGCGGTCTACACTCTTCCTTATGAAAGCGAAACAGGCGTTGACCTTTCCAAGTACAGCATGAAGTTTGAAGCTGCTTCGGTTGAAGAGGGCGGCACGATAACCATTGGCTTTAAGGAGAAGGTTAGTAGTCTTACGATTAAAAATTCACTCGGTGAAACGATCGAATTATTTGATTCCAATACAGCTTCAGATACCTTATCCATTGTTCTTAACCAAAATCAGGCAGAAGATATTTCTGACTCAGGTTTTGCTATCGTCGGAACGAAAGGCGTTGTCGTTTCCGTTAAGTACGAAGCTCCACAAGAGCCGAAACCCGAGGTGAAATACACCGTTTCCGACGGTGAAGATGGCGTTAACTGCAAAACATGGACAGAAGTCCTTGCTGCAATTAAAGACAAGACCAAGGATTACACAATTACTCTTCTCTCCGATGTTACCGAGGGCAAGATAACCTTCCCTGCGGCTACAAAGGCTAAGAGCGTAACGGTAAACGGCGGCGGTCATACCTTTACAATTGACAACACCGCTCTTACTCTCCCTACAGATGTTAAATTTTATAACATCACTCTTGAATCCTCCGACAAAACAAAGGGACTTACAATTACGGCAAACAAG
>JBJEQN010000132.1:0-28063 GCA_051881775.1 Oscillospiraceae bacterium
TCCCCGTCAAGTACCTTGCAAAGAGCGTTGTAATATTTTTCTCTGTCCATATTTAGCTCCAAATCGTTTTTCCCTAAGGGAACCTCTAAAAACCTCCTTCACGGCAAATCCTCTATGAGTTTCGTCATCTGCTGCGTTATCAAACCTTGTAATACATCAAGTATTACTGCGGTTTGATGCCTTGCAGCTGACAAAACTCATTACGAGGCTTTGCGAGCAATATGAAGTATTGCTTTGTCTCGGTTTTTAGAGAACCCCTAATATTTTACCATAAAAAGAAACTATATTCAACAAGGAGGGATAAAAAATGACTAAAACAGTAAAGGATTCCTGCGCAGAGCAGGTGCAGATACTTACGCAGGCTAACATAAACGGTTACAACCGTCTTTTCGGCGGTCAGCTTATGGAATGGATAGATGTTGTGGCGGCAGTTGTGGCAAGGCGCCATTCGGGGCGGAACGTCACCACGGCAGTTGTGGACACGCTGACCTTTCAGGCTCCTGCTTACCCCAATGACACGCTTCTCATCTGCGGCAAGATGACCTATGTTGGCAGGACTTCAATGGAGGTATGCGTAAAGACCTACGTTGAGCATCTGGATTCTTCAAGAACGCTTATCAACACCGCTTACGTTATTATGGTAGCCATTGACGAAAACGAACACCCTACGGAAGTACCCAGGCTGCTGCTTGAAACGGACGAAGAACGTGCGGAATGGGAGGCTGCGGAAAAAAGAGCGGCGCTTCGGAAGCAGCGCAGAAAAGAAAATTTTTAAATGTTCCGTTGCCGTTTTTCATAAAATGCCCTTTGGCATAACGCTTTTGTCGATGATATTCTGTTTGGAACAGGAAAGAGCAGCGCTGAACACGGAATAAAAAATAAGGGGCGGATGAACCGTCCCTTTTTTGATACATTTGCAAATTGTTTTTTACTTCTCTACAGGTCCGCAGAGTATGCGTATCTTAGGCAGCTTCTTTACGGTATAGTAGTAGTTCACATCCCAATCGCTGCCCTGTGTGCTGTCGTTTTCTCCGCTTGCGGGAGGTGCAAACAGCTTAAGCGTCATATCCGCAGCGCCGTCAAGAGGCTTTTCAAAGAATGCGCCCATAAGGTCAACGGTCTTTGTGCCGGGTGCCTTATAGAACCACTTTCCGTTTATTTCCATCATATAGTTTCCGTCGTCATCTTCATCAAAAACAGCTTCGCAGAAATGAGGATCGCTGTCAAAATGGAGAGGTACCGCAATGCCCTCTGCGTCCTCTGAGCCGCCCCAGCGGAGCTTTACGGGGAGAGAAAGCTCTTCCGTCTGCTTCATTTCGGGGGAGAACCACTCGCTGTGGATTATCTCCTTATATGTTTTAAGGAGAGGCTGTTCGATACCCACTTCGGGGTTGTTGGGGTCTTCTATTTCAAGTCCGAGACGTCCTCTGTCTCTGAACTGGTACATTGTGAAGCCGCTGAACCACTCTGCTTTCTCGTCAACAAGTATCTTGCAGAAGTCCTTTACCATCTGCGCCTGATCGTAAGGTCCCGTAACGTCACCGTCAGCGTTGAACTCTGCCATTGTCATAGGCTTGCCCTTGCCGCCGTTAAGGAACTTGTAGCGCTCGTAGCTGAGCTTTGTGAGCTTGTAGGTGTCTTCCACCTTGCTTCTGGAATGTGATGTTCCGCCGGGCTCGGCAACGTCAAAGGGCCAGCCCCAGTGGAGAGCCATATACTTGTCAACAGACCATACATCTGCCGCAGGAACGCACTGTGCAAACTCCTTTTCCATTTCCATTTCTTCGCCGTTTTCGGGGTGTTCGATACCGCCGATGCACATTACTGTCTTGACGTTGGGCGCATATTCGTGGATAATATCGGAGAAGTGAACGAAGAAATCGGCTACCTGCTGATAGGTCGCTCTTTTTGTGAAGGAGAACCAGTTGCCTGTTGCTTCATGATTTATTCTGAGGAACATTCTGCCGAAAGGACGGAGATCCTTTGCAATGGCGATAAGCTGTTCATCGGAAACATTGGGGTCAACGGTAAGAGTAAGGTTAACGTCCTGACCGTGGCGGCGCACATCTCTCATGCAGGTGAAGGGTTCGCCCTCGGTGTTGCCCTCAAGACCGCCCTTATAGGTGAAGTAGTCGTCGTAAGGGTAATCCCACTGGAAGGAAATATCTGCGTCCTTCATTACCTCGGAAATTCTGCCGGGGAATTCCTTGTCCAGAGGGTAGTAGCAGTACATAAGGGAAACCGCACGGTGGGGTCTGCCCAGCTTGTTGATGATATAGTCCTGATTAACATATTCTCCTCTTTCGGAGCCGTCGCCGATGTCAACGGCGCACTTTGCAGCGCCCATATGAACGCCGTAAGCCTTATCTGCCATAGAAAATTCCGCCTTTCAAGTTATTTAGAAAAACCATAAAATGTAAGTAATCGTTTCCACGCCTTATTAATATAAATTTACCATAAAAAAGCGCCGCTGTCAATTACTTTTTTGTTAACAACGCAGAAATTTGACATTCAAAAATAAACAAGGGGCTGTTGCACGTTAATTAATACTAAACACCAATAAAATACAGGAAAAAATCTGCGCCGAAATCCACTATATGCAAGATTGTCGGCTTGATTTTTTCCAAATTTTAAATGGTGTTTAGTATAAAAATTTATAAAATTTCGGGCGGATAATATCCGCCCCTACATAAAACTGCGTATTTTAGCGCATTTATCTTGTAGGGGCGGCTATCAGCCGCCCGTTTTTGTTATAAATTTATTAACGTGCAACAGCCCCTTGTTTACGAGTAATTTTATTCAACAAATACAGCGGTGCAGCCGTCTGTGTAAAGAGTTCCGTCCTTTATTTCGGCATTTCCGCCCGTTGTGTAGATGATTTTGCCGTCAATGCCGTTAACAACAGCTTTTTCTGCGGAGGGATTGATAACAACGGTAACGGTCTGCTCCCCTGCCGTTCTCTTATAAACAAGAGGATAGCCGTCTGAAATGAATTCTATCTTTCCCTTGCTCTGTAACGCAGGCTTGCTCATTCTTAACGCAATGAGCCGCTTTATCTCGCTTCTGAGGGAGCTTTCGTCCGCAGACTGGCTTTCTGCATCGGGACGGTCGGGGCTTTCGTCCTGCTTTATATACAGCTTGTCCTTGGGTGCGGTGGAGAAGCCTGCGTTAACGCTCTTGTCCCACTGCATAGGGGAACGTGAGCCTGTTCTTTCGTAGCCGCCTTCAACGGAGGCAAGACCTTCAACATAGCGCATACCTATTTCATCGCCGTAGTAGATAAAGGGTGCGCCGGGCATTGAAAGAAGGAAGGCAAAAGCCACCTTCATTTCGTCCGTATCAAGGCAAACGGAAAGTCTGCCCATATCGTGGTTGCCCGAGGGTATGCAGATAAGACCCTTTCCGTCGGTCTTGGCGTAATTTGCCTTGTACGCCGCAATAAATTCCTTTGCGCTGCCCTTGCCCCGTTTGGAGAAGTAAGGCTCGTCACAGCGGAACAGGTCGTTGTAGTGCGAAGGTCCAAAGTGGAGTAGAAAATCCATATGGAAGCCGCCGATAAGGGATTTGTCCGGCTCGCCCCACTCGGAGACCATTGCCGCATTCGGGAACTCGGCGTCAAGGAATTTTCTTATATCCTGCCAAAGAGCAATGGTGCCCTTGCTGTCCTCATCATGCTTAACAAGGGAGCCTGCCATATCCACACGGAAGCCGTCGCAGCCCATACCAAGCCAGAAGCGCATAACGTCCTTCATTGCTTCACGGGTAGCCATAGGACCCGGTGCGTCCATAGGCTGCTGCCATTTCTTGTCGGGGTCGGGCTTGTAGAAGCCGTAGTTCAGGGCAGGCTGGTGGGAGAAGAAGTTAACTGCGCAGGAGCCGTCACGCTCGGAAATGCCCCTTATGCAGCCCATGCCTTGGGGTTCTTCCCATATGCTGTCCGTCCAGACGTAGCGGTCGGTAAATTCGTTCCGCTCCGCTTTCATAGACTGTTTGAACCATTCGTGATCCACCGATGTATGTCCCGGAACAAGGTCAAGGATAACGTGCATATCACGCTTATGCGCCTCTTTGAAAAGATTGGCAAGGTCTTCATTTGTGCCGTATCTCGGTGCAACGGTATAATAATCCTCAACATCGTAGCCTGCGTCACCGAAGGGCGACTTAAAGCAGGGGTTTATCCATATGGCATTGCAGCCAAGCTCTTTTATATAGTCCAGCTTTTCGGTTATGCCGTTGATGTCGCCTATACCGTCGGCGTTGGTGTCGTTAAAGGACTGGGGATAGATCTCGTAAAAAACGGCGTTGTCAAGCCATGATACACAGTTGCTCATATGTAAAAATTCCTTTCCGATTTTTCTTGAAAAGCCTTGTGATAAGCTCTTCTGTATGATATAATACTGCATAAGAAGGCGAAAATCCACCAAAATAATATGATATTATGATACTATAATACTTTTTTGAGGTAAATATGAGCAATAAAAGCATTTCTGAGGAAAAAAGGCGGCACAGCTCCCGTCTTGTGCCTTACAGCTACTACAAATGCTGTATACCCGACTTTTTTACGGGCGTTCCAATTCACTGGCACGGCGAATTTGAAATAAACTATATTTTGCAGGGACAGGCGGAGTTTATCTGCGGTGACGACAGGTTTATTTCCGAGCAGGGCGACATAATCGTTATACCGCCGAATATGCTCCATTCCATAAGTCCCCACGGCGGCAGCAGTCAGCTTTACGACACAATAGTTTTCAGCGCCGATATGCTCGGGGCAAATGATAACGACCGCTGCGCCGCAGAATGTGTGCGCCCCCTTGTGAGCGGCTCCGCAGGCGTTAATGTAAGGATAACAAAGAGCCACAGCTATTACGGCGAGCTGAAAACCACGGCGGAGAATATTTTTTCCTGCGCAAAGGGCAATACGCCGCAGCTTGATATGCTGCTAAAAAGCGAGCTTCTGCGGCTTTTCTGGCTTCTTGAAAACAGCGGTGACATTTACCGTGCTGAGAAGAACGAAAACAGCAAAAGTGAACTGATACGTCCTGCGGTGGAATATATCAACGAAAATTTCCGTGAAAATATGACCGTGGAGCAGCTTGCGGAAACTGTGCATCTTAGCAAAAGCTACTTTATGAACCGCTTTAAGGCGGCGGCAGGAGTAGGTGCGGCGGAATATATTGATCAAGTGCGGATAAAAAACGCCTGCGCCGTTCTTACGGACACGGATATGACCTCTGCACAGACCGCCTTTGAATGCGGCTTCAGAAATCTGTCCAATTTCAACAGGCAGTTCAAGAAAATAGTCGGCTGTACCCCAAGCGAATACAGGAGAATGAACAGAAAATAAAAAACAGTCTGTGCTTGAAGTGCCAAGCGCAGACTGTTTTGCGTTAAGGGGTAAATTATTCCTCGATGTAGACCTTTTTCATTATCTGAGCCGTTTCGGGCTTGTCACGGAAATCTGTGGGAACGGAAGCGATCTCGTCAACGACTTCGATACCCTCGACTACCTTGCCGAAAGCAGCATATTCGCCGTCAAGGTGGGGAGCGTCAGCGTGCATGATAAAGAATTGGGAGCTTGCGCTGTCCTTCATCATGGAACGTGCCATGGAGATAACGCCTCTGGTGTGCTTAAGATCATTCTTTACGCCGTTTGAAGCAAATTCGCCCTTGATCTTTTCCTTGGAGCCGCCCATGCCTGTGCCTTCGGGGTCGCCGCCCTGTATCATAAAGCCGGGGATAACTCTGTGGAAGGTCAGACCGTCATAAAAGCCCTCTTTTACCAGCTTTTCAAAGTTTGCAACGGTAATGGGAGCAGTTTCGGGATAAAGCTCGATCTTCATTTTTTTGCCGTTTTCCATTTCAATAACTACCATAGTAATAAACCTCCGAAAAAAATAATAACTTAGTTATTATACCACGGATAGTTATTATTTGCAAGGGTTGTATATCAAGATTTTCCGATAAGGTTACGGAATTCTATCTCCCATTTTAATATGTCGTTGAAATAAAAATTGAATTCCTCTCCGTTCCTTTTGCATATGATAATGGTCTTGCTTATTCCCTGACGCCCTTCTTTGATACAGGAAATATCTTCAACGGCAATTTCAAAATCATAAGAGCCTTTTGTCAGATTCACAAGCACACCCATGACCGCCATTTTTGCCAGACTATGCTTTGAATAAATAAATCTTTTGTTGGTAAGAAGCCCGTGACCGTTTTCAACGAACAGCTTGCTCTTTATTCTGTTGCATACGCCTTCTTTAAGCACTACCTCTTTATTTTCTTCCTGCGGCAGCTGAACAGACGAGCCTACTTTATTTCCGCAGCCACTGCAAAACACGGCAGTTTCCTCCAACTGTTTTCCACATTTTGAACAAAACATAAAATCTCAACTCCATTTATCAAAACTATTTACTTACGGAAATATGGCAATCAATATAATGATCTTTCACAGACTTTGTCTTTACCGAAATATTATAACCGCCGTATTTCATAGAAAATGATTCTGTTTTACCGGAAATATTCCAGTTGCTCTTGTCAGCAAAAGACGCATCAAAGTCAGATGTATCTTCTATACCCGTAAAAAGAACAAGAAGTCCCGATATTACTCTTTTTACATCAGATTCACGGGCAGAGTCATTGAACAGATCAGTTATATCGGCTTCAAAAGTATTGTCCGAAACATTGTGGGAAAGGGATAATTTACAGCCACCGCCCGATATAAACTTTTCCTTGCTTATATACAAAGTATTTCCTGAATAGCTTGCCGTCATACCGCCAAGCGAAGCTCTCCAGTTTGTTGCCGAAGGCATTTCATCCCATACATAGTACAGCTTATCAACTATTTTCAATAAGGTTTTGCTGTCCTTGTACCCCTCGCACAACACCAGCTTTGCTCTTGCGCTTGCATATGCGTCATCAACATCTTTTTCAAAAGAATTCTGCGGAAATGTATTCAACAGCTTGTTTACTGCCTTTGAAGCGTCCGAATAATAGTATGAAAGCAGTATTTCATCCGTGTCCTTATAACCGCGGCATTTGGACAGGTAGGTTATTGCATCGGAAATATAGTTCAGATTCATCTGCTGAACACCGTATCGGTAATAACACTCCAGTATCTTTGTGCCCGAATCCGAATATGTACCTGCACGGGAATATTCATCGGCAGCAGTAAGATAATTCTTGTTATTAAGGTGCTTTTCCGCATTTTCATAGTAGTAACGCTGCACTCTTGTTGAAGCGTCCTTGTAATCTCCTGCGTTGTAAAAGTAATCTGCGGCACTTGCAGTATTTCCGCTGTTCAGCAGTTCTTCTCCGTAAAGATAGTTGGCTTCCTTATACTTTTCTTTTGCGTCCGAATAGCTGAGATCATGAGCAAAAGAATCGATCGCTTTAAGATACTGCTTGCTGTTAAGATATTCGCAGCCTTGGTCGTAATAGTAGCTTTCCATGCGTGTTGAAGCGTCTTTGTGATCCCCTGCCTGCTTGAAGTATTTTTCTGCATCTCCGATTTTTCCAAGCAAAAGCTGCTGTTCGGCGTATTCATAGCTTGATTCTTTATATCTGCTTTCGGCATTGCTGTAATCACCGGCATTTGCAAAGCAGGTTATTGCATCAAGATACTGCTTGTCATTTGCATAAAGCTCGCCCTGTTTAAAGCAGCATTCCTTGTATTTTTCCTTTGCATCGGAGTAATCTCCCGCAAGATCAAAATACTGTGCCGCAGCCGAATAATCCATATCGGACAGATATTTTTCACCTGCTTTATAATACACTTCAAAAACTCTGACCGAAGCATCTTTGTATTTTCCTGCAAAATCAAAATACAGTCCGGCGTTTTCAAAATCATTGTTCTGCAGGCATTGCTCCGCTTTATTGTAATATGCGGCAGGTATCTTATCGCCGCCTACTTCGCCCTGATTATAAAAATCTATTGCATTATCATAATCACCAATTTCAAAAAATCTGTCGCCTAAGGCTTCATAATATTTTTTCTCATTATTTGGTGTCCAGTATAAACCGGAACTATAGCTGTTTTCATCAACTAACGTTACCGCAAATATAATTCCGTATTCCGAATAACCACGGTCATATACCACTTCATCTGCGTAATATTCAGACATATCCGCCTCGGATATACTGTTTAAATTAAGAACATTTGATATATTTTCCTTTGTTGTATTTTTGCCTGTGTCCGCTAACACAGCTGCGGCTGTACTGAGTATTTTTTCTTCATCAGCCTTATCGGAGGATAACGAATTGTTTGTGATAAACTTTAAAGAAACGATTTCTTCGGTTTCTGTATCCACATAAATAATTTGTGTTAAGGAAGAAAATGAGATTTTATAGCATTTCAATTCCTGCTCCGTAGAAATTCTGAATGTTCCTTCCTGAACAACTTTATCGGGATCAATTATCAGATCTTTGAGTTCTTTATCTGCAGGGTCTTCATCAAAGCTATTTATTTCTTTGAAATAATCAAATTGATATGATGTGTCCTCCTCAATATATGGAAGAGCCGAGTTGTAATAAAACGTGCCGTCCGATTCAACGCTTTGAATGCATACATAATATGATGAACGCACCCAGCCGCCAAAACTATTCTGAGCGGAAACATCAAGCAGCACGATTGCTCTGCCGTAATCATCCTTTTCATATACCTGCTCAGAGTTATATACTGCTGTGGAAGGATTCTTCAAGGCTTTATTTATCAATGTCTTTGCACAACCAATATAATCGGAATCGGACACTTTTGTATTAATTGATGTAGTTACCGAGCTTCTTAATTCAGAATTATACTCAGATATATACTTGTCAAGAGATACTCTTCTGACTGCAATGTTTTTGACCGGCTGAACTGTGTTTCCCGATGCACTTCCGTCATTATTCCCTGCAGCTGTATTTTGCGCAGCATTATCAAATACTCCTGTTTTTTCCTCTTTTGAACATCCGCTCATCAACATAAGCAAAGCCGCACATAAAACTATTGATAATAATTTTTTCATAGTAATTCCCCTTTGTGCATAATAATCTTGTATAGTAATATCTCCTGTCAAATCTATTCTACCACGTTATCGTGGTGATGTCAACACGTTTTCGTGGTTTTGGGGTACAATATAATTGGGTGATCATATATGGAAATTCAAGCAAACAGACTTAAAGATCTTCGCGAAGACCGGGATCTCTCCCAAAAGGAGCTTGCCGCAAGGCTGGGCTATCATACAACGACCTATCAGCGGTGGGAAGAATGCGTCCACAGCATCAAGCTGATAGACGCAATAAATATCGCCGATTTTTTCGGTGTAAGCCTTGACTATCTTGCAGGAAGAACCAACTGCAAAGAGATCCGCAGGTAATATTTTTGCTTCTCAATTATTATAACGCACAAAAAAGGAAATGTCTTGGACAAAAAGTCCAAATTTGCTCAATAATGCAATATCATGCTGCCGTTCTCGAGCTTGTAGTATGTTGGAAAGTCAGACCATAAAATTCCCGGCGACGATTCATATATGGAAAAATGCTCGGGATAAGCATTCATTTCTCCTTCGGCTAATTTGTAGTTTCCCTGTTCATCGCTGTATATGCACCATGCGGATGTATAATTTTCATGCAGAGCCTGCCCGTCGGAATATTCCACTATCAGAGCGTCGCTTATAAAGGGGAGTATATCAAGGATCCCGTCGCCGTTCATATCATAAAAAACGAGCTCTGCCACCTTGCTGCTGTCCTGATAGCTGTATGCTCCCGGAACAAAAGTATCTTCAAAGGAAAATTCTTCGCCGTTCACCGTGACTGTACAGCTGCTTCCGCTTTTTTCGGCGGCTATTTTTACAGGCGGAATATCCTCACCAAGTGGTATTTCCGCTTCATATGCCCCGTCATACCACATTCTTATGCACAGAACGCCCTCTTCGTAATACGGTACAGACACAATTTCGCTGTAATACAATTCATATGACACGGTATCGGCGGTCTCTTCCGTTTCCGACACCGTTGTTTCCGTTTCGCCTGTCTGAACAGACTGTTCGCTTTCGGAAGTGATAATATCTTCACTTTGTGTTACTTCCGCTTCGCTTGTCTGAACCTGACTTGACGGAATATACTGTTCGCTGTCCGAGGCAGTAATAGCTTCGCTTTGCGTTTCTTCCGTCACAGCCGGTTCCCTTTCGCTTACCGAAATTTGCTGCGTAAGGCTGTTTGTTCCGCTGTCTGAGGTCAAGGTATCTTCAGCCTTGGCAGGATAAAGATTAAAGCACAAAGCCGCACCTGCCAGCGCAGCTGTCAGACCTGCAGCAGATATAATTATCCATTGCTTTTTGCCCTTATCAAGATAGCTGCGCAGCTCGGCAATGCTCTGAAATCGCCTTGACGGGTCAAATTCCGTACAGCGTGATATTGCGCTGCGCATTCTTTCGGAGGAATTATGCCTGTTCATTATTTCCTTCATTGTAACGCCCAAGGCATAAATATCCGTGCGGAAGTCGCTCTGTGAAAAGCCGAATTGTTCGGGTGCGGCATAGCCTACGGTACCGAACAGCTCCGTATCGGCGCTGCGCTTGTCCGAATAGGGTCTTGTAATGCTGTAATCAATGAGCACCA
Organism: Oscillospiraceae bacterium; assembly: GCA_051881775.1. Classification (GTDB taxonomy): domain Bacteria; phylum Bacillota; class Clostridia; order Oscillospirales; family Ruminococcaceae; genus UMGS363. Next base: position 10,600 of record JBJEQN010000132.1, read on the forward strand.
CACCGCCGTTGTCCGAAATAATCATATTTGACGGCTTTATATCACGATGAACAAGACCGTTTTTATGAAGCGTGTCAACGGCATCTGTCAGGCTGTCAAAAACGGCTTTTATCTGATTTTTATCAAATGTCTTCCCTTCGGAAATAAGCTGTTCCATTGTTTTTCCTTCAATATACTGCTCAATTATTACCGTATCTTCGCCGAAAATGACCTCATATATCTCGGGTATATGTACATTCTTTATCCCTGCAAGGATGTTGAATACCCTGCGCTTGTCGGAATGATAGGTTTTCCTGATATACTTTTTTCCGTCAAGGCTGCATATGACAGCTTCTACCGTGACCTCGGCTGTTTCCCGTATAACACCGTCACTCTGATATGTTGAAAGGATATATTTTTCTTTTTCCGTCACGCTTTTCTCCTCCGAAGGTTATAAGGTCTCTGCGTTCATATCATACAAAAGCTCGTTCAGCTCCATTATGTTTTTATGCTCCTTTATCCCGTAAATAATAATGGAATCACGCTTGTCACGGGGGTCAAGGACTGCAAACTTTGATATTCTCAGCAACAGCTGTGTTTCGTCCAGGGTTATCCCCATTCCCACAGCTATTGCCGCAATAACATCACGGCTGGGCTTCCGCTGTCCGCTTATGACCTTATAAACATAATCGCCCTGCCCCGAATTTCTGCACACAGACGATATGCTCAGGTGCTTTTGCTCGATATAATTCTGCAGAAATTCGGAACAGGTCACATTCAGAAACTCAGACTCATAATCGTCAATAAATTTTTTTATATCCTTGCTGTCAATAAGATGATGCAGCAATTCGGATGTGGCGATACTCACAGCTATCTCTCCTCAAAATAATGTTGATAATTGTATTATATTGCTTTTTTATGTAAAAATCAATAGCGCATAACAAGGGGAAGCGCAAGTCGTTAATGGGAAAAATAAAAAAACAGGCGCAATTCACATCAGCTTTCCTGTGAATTGCGCCTTAACGTTTTTGTGTATATTAAAGTCCGTCGCTGTTTTCCGAGGTCTTATCCGACTGCTTTATGGCAATGAGAGTATATTCGTTTCCACGCTTTGAAACGACATAATCAACATACTTCTCGGGCAGGGGTGCTTCATCGGAAGTAAGGGTCAGCCATGCAGGTGTAGGCGAAACGTAGCCTACGGTCAGAGTATAGCTCTCCCCCACTCTTGTTATATCCTCAATGTACGGCGAATAGGTGAAGTATCTTGGGTTTGAGGGTATACGGTAGGACTTTATCTCTTCCTCATAGTAAAACTGTATATCGGGGCCAAGTATGGATTCATGGGAAAAGCTCAGACCCGTACCGAACAGCTTTGTTGCATGCTGTTCAACATCGACCTCGGGAACTATGATATAGTCGAAGTCGCTTTCGTACTTGCTCTTGTCCTCGTAAAGAATAATATCCCACATTGCCGCCGTAAGCATAGTGTCGTTGCGCAGCTTTACCGTCTGGTCGAAGGGTGCCGGGTCGCATATGACAATGGGGTAAATAAACTTTGCGAACTCGGTCTTCTGCTGAGTATTGTCGGCAAACGCCTTTATCTTGTCAACGGAAAATCTGACCGTTGAAACAAGACCTACCGCCGCAAGCAGAGTTATCACTATACCGAGAAGCATATAAAACCGCCGTTTGCCGCCCTTTACATCGGTAGAAACGGGTATTTCCATCTCAGGCTCTCCTGCGGCGAATTCAGCCATTTCTTCCGCTTTTTCATCGAGAGCGTCATCAAACATACGCTTGATATTCTCAATGGATTCACGGCTCTCCTCCTTGAACCTTTCCGCCTTTTCACTTTTGGCGGCAGGCTTCTGCTGAGGCTTGGGCTGTAAATTTTTATCGGCATTTGCAGGCTTTTTTTTCTTCTTTTTCTTCTTTCCGCCGGCTTTTATATAGCTGTCGTAATCGAAGAAATCCTTGTTATCGTTATTATCCATTTTATCACCGTTAAGCTCTTATCTGACCGTTGCCGGAAATTAAATATTTCATCGAAGTAAGCGCCATAAGACCCATAGGACCTCTTGCATGGAGCTTCTGTGTGGAAATTCCTATCTCTGCGCCGAAGCCGAACATTCCTCCGTCGGTAAAGGCGGTGGAAACGTTGACGTAGACAGCGGCGGCATCTATTTCCTTCTTGAACCGTTCCGCATTGTCAAGGCTGTTTGTCACAATACACTCGGAATGGTGGGTGGTGAACCTGTCGATATGTGCGATTGCTTCATCAAGAGAGGAAACCACCTTCACGGAAATGATATAATCGAGAAATTCTGTTGCATAGTCCTCGTCCGTTGCAGGAACAACGCAGTCACCGAGAATTTTTCTCGTCTTTTCGCAGCCTCTTATCTCAACGTTATGCTCGTCCAGCTTTGCCTTTATCATAGGCAGGAATTTGTCTGCGATTTTTTCGTGTACAAGCAGGGATTCAACAGCGTTGCAGACGGAAACACGCCTTGTTTTTCCGTTGTTTACGATACTTACAGCCATATCAAGGTCGGCTGTTTCGTCAACAAAAACGTGGCAGTTGCCCGTACCCGTTTCAATTACGGGAACGGTGGCGTTTTCCTTTACCGCACGGATAAGACCTGCTCCTCCTCTAGGGATAAGCACGTCGATATAATTGCTGCACTTCATAAGCTGTGAAGAAACCTCTCTTGAAGTGTCGTCAACGAACTGAACAACATCCTCGGGCAAGCCTGCCTTTGAAACTGCAGAGCGCATTATATCGCAAAGGCACTTGTTTGAGTTGTAGGCTTCCTTGCCGCCTCTGAGGATAACTGCGTTTCCTGCTTTAAGGCAGAGAACTGCTGCGTCAACGGTAACGTTGGGGCGTGATTCAAAAATTATTGCAATAGTACCGAGAGGCACTCTTACCCTTGTGATATTCATTCCGTTGGGACGCACCGAACCGAAATCCACGTTTCCGATAGGGTCGTCCAGCTTTATAACGTCTGCAACGCCGTCAGCAATACCGTTTATTCTTTCCTTAGTAAGACGCAGTCTGTCCTGCATAGCTTCGGACATTCCGTTTTCCTTTGCCGCAGCAAGGTCAAGGGCGTTTGCTTCAAGTATCTTATCCGCATTTGCTCTTAAGGCCGCTTCAATTTCGGCAAGAGCGCCGTTTTTCACAGCCGTTGAAGCAGTACCGGCAGCCTTTTCACAAGCCTTTGCCCTGCTTCCCAAAGTTTCGGCATAATTCATTTTAAACACCTCAATTCAAAGTTTCAAAACGCATTTTATATTGGTTTCGTTGATCTCAAATGTAGGGGCGCACATTGTGCGCCCGCAGGTTTTACGCTGTGCTGACTCGGGCGCACAATGTGCGCCCCTACAAAGATTTTACAAAGGTTTGAAAAATTATTTATCCGCCGTAAAAATAGTTCCGACCTGCTTTCCGTCAAAAAGATCGTAAAGTATCTTGGGATTCCTGCCGTTGAGCAGTACCGTGTCTATTCCCTCTGCCATAGTCATTTCAGCGGCGTTCAGCTTGGTTATCATTCCTCCTGTGCCAAGACCGGAAACTGCACCGCCTGCAAGCTGTCTTATATCGTCGTTTATCTCGTTGACAACGGGGATAAGCTTTGCATTCGGGTCAAGCTTGGGGTTTGAATCATAAAAGCCGTCTATGTCGGAAAGTATAACGAGCATATCCGCCTTGCAGAGAAGAGCAACGTGAGCCGCAAGAGTATCGTTCTCGCCAAATTCAAGCTCCAGCTCATCAATGGCAACGGTATCATTCTCGTTAACAACGGGGATAACGTTGCGGCTGAGCAGCTGCTCAAAGGTGTTGACAACGTTCTGACGTCTGGGGCTGTCGATGTTGTATTTGGTAAGCAGGAGCTGTGCAACGGTAAGGTTGTACTCGCCGAACAGCTTGTCGTATATGTACATAAGCTCGCACTGACCCACGGCTGCACACGCCTGTTTAAGACGGGTCTCGGTAGGTCGGCTCTGTAACCCTAACTTTGACATTCCAAGACCTATTGCGCCGGAGGAAACAAGGGTGACCTGTCTGCCGCCGTTCTGCAGATCTGCAATGACCTTTACAAGGTTCTCCATTCTGCGGATGTTGAGCCTGCCCGTTTTATGTGCAAGGGTGGATGTGCCTATCTTGATAACTATTCTTTTTTTGCTGTCTATATCGTACATTGGAATATCTCCTTAATTTACTGTATTTACAGGCTTGCCTGCAATAAAAGCGGCAAGGTTCTCCGCTGCTGTTTTCATAAGTCTGCGCCTTGTCTCAACGGGCGCCCACGCAACATGGGGAGTTATAACGCAGTTTTTTGCGGTAAGAAGCGGATTTTCCGGAACCATTGGCTCCGTGTGCAGAACGTCCAGACCTGCGCCTGCGATAATGCCGCTGTTAAGGGCGTATGCAAGGTCAGCTTCGTTAACTACCGGTCCTCTTGATGTGTTGATAAGAACGGCAGAGGGCTTGCACTTTTTCAGCGCTTCAATATTTATCATACCCTCTGTTTCGGGGGTAAGAGGACAATGGAGTGTGATAAAATCGGAGCATTTAAGAAGCTCGTCAAGGCTTGTGAACCGCACAGTTCCGTCCTGCTTGGCTGTTCTTGTATTTACAACGACTTCCATACCGAAGGCTCTTGCTATCTTAGCGGCGGCGTGACCTATCCTGCCGTAGCCGATGATGCCGAGAGTTTTTCCGTCCAGCTCCGTTGTGGGGAAATCGAAAGCGGAAAAGGTTGAGGAACGTACCCAGCCGCCCTCATGAACGAAGCTGTCGTACTCGGGAGTTCTGTTTGCGAAGTGAAGGATAAATGCGAACACCTGCTGTGCCACCGCCATATCGGAGTAAGCAGGAACGTTGCACACCGTTATCCCAAGACGGTTTGCGGCAGCGATGTCCACATTGTTGTAGCCCGTAGCGCAAAGACCGATGTATTTAAGGTTCGGACATTGCTCCATTACCTCTGCGGTAAAAGGGGTCTTGTTGCAGAGTACGGCTTCTGCGTCGCCTATGTATTCGACTATTTTGTCGTTTGGGGTAAGAGGGTGTTCCTCCACCTCGCCCAGCTTGTAGATGTCCTCAAAAGAAACGTCATTTCTTGATACAGTAGCCGCTTCAAGCATAACAATTTTCATATAAAAGCGCTCCTTTCCGGCAAATATCCTGCCGGAAGCAAATTTATACCGGAATATCCGTGTTTTGCCGATAATCAATAATATTATATCACATTGCGGCGGACTAATCAATAGTTTTTTACTGCTTTTCGCAAACATAAAGTCAACTCATCTGCGCAAAGCGTATAAAGTTTACGTCCACGCTTTTTAAAGGGTGGCAGGGGTCAAGGGGACAGCGTCCCTTGTCGCTCTCCGCAGAGAGCGAAATCCCCTAAAAGCAAGGCACATAGCAAAGCTGCGTTAAAAGCGGCAAAGTGAAAGTTACAAAGGCGCAATTCACATCGAGAAGCGGAACCAAGTAAAGTTTTGTATAACACAAAGCCTGCGGAACCGACTATGTGAATTGCGCCTATTTCTATCCCGTACAAACAAAGTTACCCTCGCAGAAAATATACCGAGCGGAGCGAGGTGTATTTTCTGCGACACGGCAAACTATAACAGTCAGCTTTCCGCACAAAATCAACGTTATTTAAGCAATCTCTCTGTAGGGGCGCACATTGTGCGCCCGTGGGTCGGCGCTTTTGGTGCGGTTCAACAGGCTTTGTCGGGGCAGCCGTTACATAGTTTGTTGTGTCGCAGAAAAATGTTCGTCGCTTCGCTCCTTGCATTTTCCTGCGAGGGGTACTTTGTTTATACGGGATAGAAATAGGCGCAATTCACATGGGTCGGTTCCACGGGTTTTGTGTTATACAACACATTTCTTGGTTCCACTTTCTGATGTGAATTGCGCCGTTATTAACTTTACTTTGCTTGTTTTACTTTTACAATGCGTTATGCCTTAGTTTAGGGAATTTCGCTCTCTGCGGAGAGCGACCAAAGGGCTTTGCCCTCTGGACACCCACCACCCTTTGAAAAGCGTGGACGTAAACTTTATTCTGCTTCGCAGTCACGCAGCTTTTTTCGGTGCGGTTTCTTTGCTTTGGCTGCTGTTTTCCTTGCTTTCCTTGACAAGGATAATGAAGAACACCGTTCCCATTATTGCAAGACCTATAAAGAAGGCTATATTGATAAACGCTTTATGTTCGGGAAGCTCTTTGGCTGCTTCCGCACTCATGAAAAGCGAGCCTGTATTGCCTGCAAAATTGTTGAAAAAGGCGTGTGCAATGGCGGCAGGCCATACGGAGTCCGTTTTCTTTGCTATGTATGTGAAAAACGGTGCGATGAAAATGCACATAAGGCACATGAGCAGTATGTTGCTTATTGGGAAAAACGGAATATCTCTGCCGAAATTGTGTCCGTTAACAAGAATGGAGGTATGCCACACGCCCCATATTATTCCCGAAACGATAAGCGCTTTTGCCGTTCCCATAAGCTCCTCAAGCTTGGGGTAAAGGTAGCCTCTCCAGCCGTATTCCTCGCCGAAGTACATTCCTATCAGCAGCGGACAGGTCGCAGCCACGTTTACTATGGAAAGCGTAAGCTCCGGCATCTTTTCCGGCATACTGTAGGAAACTCCTGCCATAAGTGGTGTGATAAGCGCATTGAGCAAAGCGTAGATAAGCAGCACCCAGAACGGCATTATGTAGTATTTAAGGTTGTTTTTTATGTTGAATTTCAGCATGGAGTGTTCCATGCCCTCTTTTGTGAGCGCTCTTGTGATAAATGCTGCGGCGGCAGGTCCGAACATTGAAAGACCTGCGAAATTGTTGAAGGGATTTGCGCTCGATGGGTCTTCACAGTAATATCTGTTGCCGCTGAGAATATTGTTGAATATAACGTCCCACACCGTTGTCAGCAGGTATGCAAAAAAGACAAATATGACAACTCTTTTTATCGTCAGCTTCTTATTCAAATCTCTCAGCTCCTTTCAGATACAGTTTGCAGGACAGCTTATAGGAAAGAAAATACAGTACGCCGGAAAAGATAGGAAAAAACGCCATAAACGCCATATATCCTACGCCCGGTTCCTCCGCAAACAGTATCTCCCAAACCTTGTCAAAGGAAATATTTATATTGCCGTAAAGTCCGTATATCATAATTATAAGGAACAATATCCCGAACAGCACCATTTTGACATATCCGCCGTACTTGCTGCCGAAATATATGGTAAAGGGCATTTCCACCGACCATACTGCCATAAGCATAAAGGCGAAAATTATAGCAAAGGACACTGAGGAGGACATTCCCGATATGCCCCACATTTTATACAGCACAAGGTCGGGTATCTGCAATGCGCAGTATGCAAGATTTACGATAAAAACAAGTACGATAATACCTTCGCAGTATTTTGAACCAACCTGTCCTTTTACCATAGCTGCGGAAGAAGCGGAGAAATCCGACCATTTCGCTCTTTCGTCACCGCTTATGAACACCGTGGGTATATCCAGCCAGCACACAAAAAACGCAAATGCCACAAGAAGGGATAATGTGGATACCATTGTTTCGTCCAGCGGCTCACCTGTGATAAATATCGGCATTGAAAATACAAAAGCCAGCACCAGCGTTCCGGCAAGGGAAATAAGTAAGGTTTTCTTATGCACGATAATATCCTTATATATCAAGCCCCACATATTTTTTCCCTCCTCTTCAGAATTGCTGTGTTTATAAAGAATGATGCCGTCCATATGATGATGTATGCGGCAATTAACAGGACTGCAAGTGCGCCTTTGTTCGTATTTACCCAAGTCATAAAGCTGTCAAGCATTGCAGTAGAGTTTTCCGACATTTTTTCTATGAAAGGAATAAATTTGGTAAACGCTCCTGCCGCTGCCGCAAGCAGGATCGCCATCATTATTATCTGCACCGTCTGCAGCTTTCTGAACTTAAGCATAAGAGTGTTTTCTATGCAGGATATTATGCCGAAAATCAAGGGCAGGATAACTATTCCCGCAAAAACCCCCAATGCCGAGCTGTCGTTATTGAAAAATCCCAGGTAGATCGCTCCCACAGCTGCGTTTGCCGCACAGGGAATTATTACGGAAGAAAGATTTTCGATATGCTTTGCGGCGGCGATTTTCTTTTCCGTAACGCCGCAGGAAAAAGCATAGCTGAACCATTTGCAGTTAAAATCACTTTCAAGCGCCTGAGCAAAGGTTATGCCGAAGCCTACCAGAGTTATCAGCGAGACCGCAACAGGAAATATAATGTCAAAATAGCGCATACTGAATTCCCTGTTATTCTCGTCCTCAAACATGGTTGCGTCCGCAAGGTTGCCGTAAATAAATGCAAAACGGAAGAGAAACATAAGTATTATCACCAGCACAAAAACAGCGCCGAAGATGATAAAGGATCTTTTGCCGATATAAATATCCTTCCGTATCAAGCCTTTTATACTGTTCATATGTATATCCGTCCTTTCCCTGCGCCGTCAGATGGTCCACTCTCTGCTGTTCATGCCCTTTACATAGAAAAGCAGTATCTCGTCAAGTGTGGTCTTGTCTGCGACCATGCCGCTGTAATTGCCGCAATGTTCCGAGAAGTTCTTTACCATGACCTCGCTGCCGAAATCGGACTTTCTTATGCTCACGATGTCGTTTCCGTCAATATCCGCAGCAGACTTTTCGCTGCACTTTATTACACGGTGATTTTCAAGGATAACATCCTTATAGTCCGACATTATTATCTTTCCGCTGTGGATAAAGGTAAGGCTGTCGGCAACTCTTTCAAGGTCGCTGGTTATATGGGAGGACATAAGTATGCTGTGGTTCTCGTCCTGTATATACTCCATAAAAACGTCAAGCATCTCGCTGCGCACAACGGGGTCAAGTCCCGAGGTCGCCTCGTCCATAATGAGCAGCTCCGCATTGTGGGAAAGGGCGGCAGCAATCTGCAGCTTCATTTTCATACCCTTTGAAAACTGGGAGAACTTCTTTTTCCGTGGCAGGGCGAAGCGGTCAAGGTAAGCGTAAAATGTATCGCTGTTCCACTGCTTGTATATTTCCCTCATTATTTTGTTGAGCTGGTCTGCGTTAAGGCAGTCGTGGAAGGGCAGCTCGTCAAAAACTACGGCAAGGCGCTCCTTTATTGCGCTTTCGTTTTCTTTAAGATCCATTCCGAACAGGGAAATGCTGCCCGAATCGGGGGTGATTATATTCAGCAGGGAACGTATGGTTGTGGTCTTGCCTGCGCCGTTTTGTCCCACAAAGCCCATTATAGTGCCTTTGGGAACTGTTATATCAACATTGTCAAGGGTGAAGCCGTCGTATTTTTTGGTAAGACCCTTTACCTCGATGGCATTTTCATAACCGCTCATAAAAATCCGCCTCTCTTATTTCTCGTTATAGACGATCTCCATAATATCCCTAAGCTCTTCAAGTCCCACGCCGCTTATTTTCGCCTTGTCGCACACCTGCACAAGCAGTTCTTCAATAATGCGGAGGTTTTCTTCCTTGAGCATTTCGGGGTTCTGCGCCTTGATGAAGCTTCCCTTTCCCGTATAGGACTCGATGAAGCCGTCACGTTCAAGCTCTTCATAAGCACGTTTTGTTGTAATAACGCTTATGCGGAGCTGCTGCGCAAGAGTACGCATTGAAGGAAGAGCGTCCCCCTCTTTCAACACGCCGTTGATGACCAGCGCCTTTATCTGCGATGAGATCTGCTCGTAGATAGGTTCGCCGGAGGAATTGCTGATAATAATATCCATACAGAGCACTCCAAAATTATAATGTATATATACGATATATACATTATATCAACCATATATACATTTGTCAATAGGCAGAGGAAATTTTTTTAATGAATAATGAAAAATGAATAATGAATAATGAATAGTGAATAATTAATACTAATAACCAATTAAAAACTGTACAAAAAATCTTCGCATAATCTTGCGTATATGGATTATGCGAAGATTTTTTGTCTACAGTTTTATTGGTTATTTGTATAAGGTATCGCCTACGGCGATGATATTTTTATTAATTATTCCAACTCCTGTTTACAAATCGTACAAAAAATGTTATAATTAGCAAAAATGACCCGAAAGGAGCGGCAAAATGACTACCGAACACATAAATATTGTAAAAAAACTTATTCTTACAGCCGCCTGTGTAATAATGAATATGGGAGGAGACGCTCTCACCGATATTTTTGAGCTTCCCTTCTGGCTGGATACCATAGGCACCGCTCTTGCTGCCTGCGCTTTCGGTCCTGTTTACGGAGGAGCGGCAGGACTTATAACCAACCTTATCCTCGGCATAAGCGACAGCCTTTCGGCGGTCTATGCTGTGATAAACGCAGGAATAGGCGTTGTTATAGGCATATGCGCAAGAAAAGGCATATGCGGCGACCTGTTCGGAGCGCTTTTCACAGGCGTTATAGCAGGCTTTTTCACCGTTATATGCGCCGTTCCCATAAACTGTATCTTTTACGGCGGATATATCGGCAATAAATGGGGTGACGCTCTCTTTGAGCTTTTAAGCAGCTACCAAATAAACAGCGTTATCTTCAAATCCGCCTGCGCTCAGGCTCTTCTTGACATTCCCGACAAGGTAATTTCAATTTTTATTGCATTTATGCTTATAAAGCTGCTTACCAAAGCAAAAATTCTTCCTATAAATACAGTGGAGAGTGAAAAATGAAAAAATTTTTCGTAAATATCATAAAAACCGCCGCAGCGGCAGCAGCAGTTACAGCCGCAGTTCTGCTTACGGGGATGAGTGCTTCGGCGGAATCGGGATTTCTTGCCGGCTATGACTCGGTGGTATTCAACACGGAAAACGGGCTTGATTCGGCAAGCGTAAATTCTGCCGTCCAGACCCCCGACGGATATATCTGGCTGGGCACATACACGGGACTTTACCGCTACGACGGCTCCCGTTTTACACTTATGAGCGAGGAGGACGGAATAAGCAGCGTCCGCTCCCTGTTCACCGATTCAAGGGGCGGAATGTGGGTCGGCACAAACGACAGCGGCGCCGCTTACTACGGTTCGGACGGCGGCGAGCCGGTATTTTTCAGCAAAGCAGACGGACTTCCCTCAAACTCGGTAAGATGCTTCTGCGAAACTCCCGACGGAACGGTCTATATCGGCACTTCGGGTGCGCTCTGCACCGTTTCCCGGGACGGTGAGATAAAAAAGGTCACCGAAGACGAGGATATTACATATGTTATCTCCCTTGCGGTATCGGAAAGCGGCATTGTGGCAGGCGTTACAAACAGCGGTGTGCTCTTTGCCCTTGACGGAGAAAATATATATAAAACTGCCATAACCCCCGGGAACGGGCTAAGCTTTTCCTGCGTATGCTATGAAAAGGGCAGGAAATTTCTTGCAGGAAGCTCCGGCTCCTACATCTACAGCTGTATTGTGGGAAACGACGGCATTTCCTTCGACAACGCAGCTTACGCAGGAGGCATAAGCGGAATATGCTCCATAAAACCCGACGGCAGCGGCGGCTGGTGGTTCTGCGGCGATGCAGGTCTTGCCCACGCCGATGAAAAATTCTCTTCGGAAATAATTAGATGCGAAGATTTCAGCGGCAGAGTTGACGATGTTATAACCGATTATCAGGGCAACTACTGGTTCGTTTCCGCAAGACAGGGCTTGATGAAGCTGTCAAAGAACCCTTTTACCGATATTAACGCCCAGTACGGATTTCCGTCCGAAACTGCCAACGCTGCGGAAATATGCGGCGGCTGCATTTATTTCGGCTATGACGACGGGTTGAAAATAATTGACTCCGCAACGGGCAAAAAAGTTGAAAACGAGCTTACAAAACGCCTTGACGGAACAAGGGTGCGCCATGTTTACGCCGATTCAAAGGGATACATATGGATAAGCACCTACGGCACGGAGGGACTTTTCCGCTACAAGCCGGAAAACGGGGAAATAACGGTCTATTCCGAAAGCAGCGGCGGCACTCTCGGTTCAAAATTCCGCTTTGTCACCGAGCTGAGTGACGGAAGTATTCTTGCCTCATCCACAACGGGACTTTCATACATTCAGGAGAGCAAGGTCATATGCACCCTCGGAACCGACCACGGACTGGAAATGCCGCAGATATTGTGCGCCGCAGAGCTTGAGGACGGAACTGTTCTTGCAGGCAGCGACGGTGACGGAATATATGTTATTAAGGGCGGACGAATTTACAAGAACATAGGCGAGGATGACGGTCTGACCTCTCTTGTGGTCATGCGTATCGTAAAGTACAAGGACGTATTTTTCATTGTAACGGGCAACTCCCTTTTCCTTATGGACAAGGAGGGTAACGTAAGCAAGCTGACCAGCTTCCGCTATGCAAACAACTTTGACGTTCTTGCCAACGAGGACAGCGGAAAGGTGCTTATTTTAAGCAGCGCAGGCATTTTTGAAGTGAACGGCGACGACCTTGCCGCAAACCGCTGCGAAAGCTATGTTCTTTACAACAAGCGCAGCGGACTTAACACATCCATAACCGCCAATTCATGGAGCAGACCCGACGGAAAGAGCGGACTTTATCTCTGCTGCAGCACGGGCATAAGATACGTTCTGTTAAGCGAGCTTTCCGAGCCGAGCATGGATTACAAGCTGTCCGTAAACAGCGTCAGCCTTTCGGACGGAACGGTGATACTTCCCGAAAATGTCGGCGGATATGACGGCAGATTCGTTATCCCTGCGGAGGCAAACAGAGTTAGCTTTCAGCCTGTTGTACTCAACTACACACTTAACGACCCCGAGCTTTACATTTTCCTTGAAGGCTTTGAAGAAAAGGGAATGTATGTGAACCAGAGCGGTCTTGACGAAGTGAGCTTCACAAATATCCCCTATGGCAGCTATTATTTCCACCTGCAGGTCATAGACCCTAACAGCAGAGAGCCTGCGCTTGAAAAGGTATATCTTGTGGAAAAGGAAGCGCAGTTCTTTGAGCAGCCTGTGTTCAAGGTATATCTTGCCATAGTTGCAATAGGTGCGGCTGTATTTATTACCTGGGTAATAACAAAAATAGGAAACATAGGCGTTATAAAGCGGCAGTATGAGGAAATAAGAGCCGCCAAGGAGGAAGCGGACAAAGCCAACAACGCAAAGAGCCGTTTCCTTGCCAACGTTTCCCATGAGATACGCACTCCCATAAACACCATTCTCGGAATGGATGAAATGATACTGAGAGAATGCGCCGATCCGCAGATAGTGCGCTATGCCTCCGACATAAAGCATTCGGGAACGATGCTCCTTGCCATTGTCAGCGATATACTTGACGTTTCAAAGATAGAATCGGGACAGATGAAGCTTATCCCTGCGGATTACGACATATCCGTTGTTATAAGCGACCTTGCGGGAATGGCGGAGATAAAGTGCCGTGAAAAGGGGCTTGAATTCCGCTGCGAGGTCTCCCCCGATACGCCAAGATTCCTTTACGGCGACGATCTGCGCATAAAGCAGGTAATATCCAACCTTCTCAGCAACGCCGTAAAATACACCGAAAAGGGTCATGTCACGCTTAAAATACGCTGCGAGGACGAAGGCGGACAAAACGTGCTGCTGTGCGTTTCCGTTGAGGATTCGGGAATAGGCATAAAGGAAGAGGAGCAGGACAAGCTGTTTGCGGAATTTGAACGTCTGGACGAAAAGCGGAACAGAGGCATTGAAGGCACGGGCTTGGGACTTAGCATATCACGGAATCTCCTTGAAATGATGGACAGCAAGCTGGAATTTATCAGCGAATACGGCTCAGGCTCGGTGTTTGGCTTCTCGGTAAAGCAGAAAAGGATCTCGGCTGAAACGGTGGGAAAGCTCTCCTTCCGTCCCGGCGGCGGCTCCCTCGGCAAAAATAAAGGAGCGCACCTTTTCAGCGCCCCCGATGCGGAAATACTTGTTGTTGACGACAATAAAATGAACATCGAGGTAGTAAAAAGCCTGCTGAAAGGCACTCGTATAAGGATAGACGCTGCGGCAGGCGGAGCAAAATGTCTTGAAGCGGCGGCAAAGAAGCGTTATTCGATGATACTTCTTGACCATATGATGCCGGAAATGGACGGCATTGAAACTCTTGAAAAAATACGCTGCGGAGAGGGCCCCTGCCGTGATGTTCCCGTAATCATCCTTACCGCAAACGCCGTTGCAGGTTCAAGGCAGATGTATCTTGACAAGGGCTTTGACGATTATCTTACAAAGCCCGTCAGCGGAGCGGAGCTGGAGCGGATGATACTGCACTATCTTCCCGAAGAGCTGATAAAGCCGCCCTGCGAGCCTGACCTACAGAGCAAAAAGCCGGAGACCGCCGCAGAGCAGCTGAAGCACATCGATATAAAAACAGGTCTGCTTTACGCCGACGGCAGCGCAGAGCTTCTTGAAAGGATAATGACCATCTATCTTGAACAGAGCGGCCAAACTGCGGAAATGGCGGAAAACTGCTTTGCCGCAGGTGATATGAAGAATTACGAGATAGTTATACATTCGCTGAAAAGCACTTCCCTTGGAATTGGCGCAAAGGAGCTTTCCGAGGCGGCGAAAAAGCTGGAGAACGCTGCAAGAAACGGCGATACGGAGTATGTAAAAGCCCACCACGGAGAAGCAATGGCGCTTTACAGGCTTGTTATTGCCGAAACAGAAGAATATCTCTGTCAAAATTGATAAAAGAACTGCCCTATGTGCAAAACTGCATATGGGGCAGCCGTTAATTTGCACAGAAAAAGGCTGCTTTTTTTTATACCGTATTTCAAAAAGCCCCTTGATATTAAACGTTTAATATGTTACAATTATTTTGATAATGCGCCGGCTTTTGTTTGCGCATGAAATAATTATAAGTGAGGTTTGTTCAATGAAATACGGTTACTATGACGACGCCAATAAGGAATATGTCATCACTTCCCCCAGAACCCCTTACCCGTGGATCAATTATCTCGGAACACAGGACTTTTTCGGTCTGATCTCCAACACCGCAGGCGGCTATGACTTCTACAAGGACGCACGTCTTGCAAGAATCACACGTTACCGCTACAATAACGTTCCTGCAGACGCAGGCGGACGTTACTTCTACATCAACGATAACGGAACGATCTGGAACCCCGGCTGGGCTCCCGTTAAGACCGAGCTTGACTCCTACGAGTGCCGCCACGGTATGGGCTACACAAGGATCGCAGGCAAGAAGAACGGTCTTTCCGCAGATGTTACCTTCTTCGTTCCCCAGAATTTCACAGGCGAAGTTCAGAAGGTAGTTCTTAAGAACGAAAGCGGCGCTCCCAAGACCTTTAAGCTGTTCTCTTTCGTTGAATGGTGCCTCTGGGATGCTAACGACGACAGCACAAACTTCCAGCGTAACTTCAACACAGGCGAAGTTGAGCTTGAAAAGAACGGCGCTGTTATCTACCACAAGACCGAATACAAGGAAAGAAGAAACCACTTTGCTTTCTATGCCGTAAACGACAGCGTTGACGGCTTCGATACCGACCGTGAGACCTTCATGGGCAGCATCTACAACGATTTCCACAACCCTCAGACCGTTATGGACGGCAAGCCCGGAAACTCCGTTGCAGACGGCTGGTCTCCCGTTGCTTCACATTACAAGGAAATTACCCTTGCAGCAGGCGAAGAAAAGACTCTCGTGTTCATTCTCGGCTATGTTGAGAATCCTTACCCCGAGAAGTTCAACGCTGACGGCACAATGAACAAGTCCAGAGCTTACGCTATGATGGAAAAGTTCGACACTGCAGAAAAGGTTGACGCTGCTCTTGAAGAGCTTGCAAAGACATGGGACGACCTCCTTGCAAAGTACAATGTACGTTCTTCCGACGAGAAGCTCAACAGACAGGTAAACATCTGGAACCAGTACCAGTGTATGGTGACCTTCAACCTTTCCCGTTCCGCATCCTACTTTGAAAGCGGCATCGGCAGAGGTATGGGCTTCCGTGATTCCAACCAGGACATCCTCGGCTTCGTTCATCAGATACCCGAGCGTGCAAGAGAGAGAATCCTTGACATTGCCGCAACTCAGCTTGAAGACGGCGGAAACTACCACCAGTACCAGCCTCTTACAAAGAAGGGCAACGACGCTGCCGGCACAAACTTCAACGACGATCCTCTGTGGATGATACTTTCCACAGCTGCTTATATCAAGGAAACAGGCGACCTTGGTATCCTCGATGAAATGGTTGACTACAAGAACGACCCTGCTCTTGCACAGCCCCTTCTCGACCACCTGAAGCGCTCCTTCTACCACGTTGTAAACAACAAGGGACCTCACGGACTTCCCCTTATCGGACGTGCAGACTGGAACGACTGCCTTAACCTTAACTGCTTCTCCAGAGTTCCCGGCGAAAGCTTCCAGAACACCGCTTCCAACATTGCAAAGGAAGTTGACCCCGAAACAGGCAAGCCTCTTAACGAGCAGACAGCAGAATCCGTAATGATCGCAGGTATGTTTACATATATCGGACCTGAGTATGAAAAGCTCTGCCGTCTTAAGGGTCAGACCGAAGAAGCTGACAAGGCAAAGGCTGAGATCGAGAAGATGAAGCAGGCTATCATCGACTACGGCTGGGACGGCGACTGGTTCCTGAGAGCTTACGACGCTTACGGCAAGAAGGTAGGTTCTCACGAGAACGAAGAGGGCAAGATCTTCATTGAACCTCAGGGCTTCTGCGTAATGTCCGACATCGGCGGCAAGGAATTCACCGAAAAGACTATGGACAGCATCGACAAGTACCTTGGCACAAAGCACGGTCTTGTTCTTAACAATCCTGCATTCACCAAGTACATCGTTGAATACGGCGAAATTTCCACATATCCCGGCGGATACAAGGAAAACGCAGGTATCTTCTGCCACAACAACGCTTGGATAATGTGCGCAGCTGCACACGCAGGCATGGGCGACAGAGCATTCGATTACTACACAAGAATTGCTCCCGCATATCAGGAGGACGAGCAGCTCCACCGCACCGAGCCTTACGTTTACGCACAGATGGTTGCAGGTAAGGACGCAAAGCGTTTCGGCGAAGCAAAGAACAGCTGGCTCACAGGTACCGCAGCATGGAACTTTGTTGCAATTTCCCAGTATATCCTGGGTATCATCCCCGATTACAGCGGTCTGAAGATAGACCCCTCCATTCCTAAGGATTGGGACGGCTACGAAGTATCCCGTACATTCAGAGGTGCGGTTTACAACGTAAAGATCCAGAACCCCGACCACGTTTCAAAGGGCATCAAGTCCGTTACCGTTGACGGCAAGGCTATCGAGGGCAACGTTCTCCCCGTATTTGCAGACGGAACACACGAAGTAGTAGCTGTAATGGGCTGATAATTCCCGTCACAGTAAAATAAAAGGCGCAGCCTGCATAAACCAAACCGTTTGTGCAGGCTGCGCTTTAGTCTTTATACTAATAACAAAAACGGCAGACAGCTTCAAATTACCGAAGCTGTCTGCCGTATGTG
>JBJEQN010000133.1:0-27638 GCA_051881775.1 Oscillospiraceae bacterium
CTTATCCTCGTTCCAGTAGGCGCTTTTCGGGGTTATCTTTGATACCATTGCACCGCTATATTCTGTTACTCCGTCGGAAACTTCAAACCCGTATTTAGCGTCTTTCTGCTCCGCTGCTGATTTTGTTTTGTAGCCGTTCTCAAAAAAATACAGCCCCTTTTTAGTAATAGCCGTGTTGGTGTTTATCTTGTTAAGCTCGACCTTTCTCGACAGCTGCCTCCGCACCTCGGACATATAATCCGTCTCATCCTCGGAAACGTTGCTGCGTGATGCTGAAAAGTACAGCCCCGAAGCCGAGGGATAAAGCGTAACGCTGCTGCAGGTAAGTATGTCGTTTCCGAATAGATAGTCTCCCGGATACAGCCATTCGCTTGCCTTGCCCCTTTCACAGTTCCAAGCCTGATATGTGTAATACGTTCCGCCGCCCAGCATTACGCTGAGAATAAAATCAGCTGTTTCCTGCGAAGCGTACTCCGAGGTACAAATAAGGGTCTGCGAGTTGTCACCTTCGCCCGAAATATATACCTCGTCATCGTCTGTGCATATGACACGGGAAAAAATTTTTTTGCCGCCAAGATTTACAGCGGAATATGCCGGCGGAGTTGTGCCGAAAATGCTTTTTCCGAAGCACACAAAGCTGATACTGCTTCCGTCTGCCATCCAGTAGCCGCAGAGCGTACAGGCTATAACTTCAAGGATATGCCTTGCCGTGTTGTCCTCACAGTCGCTGCGGTCAAGCTCCTTGTTTGCCACAAGCGCCAGCCCGTCAGCATTGATTTTTTTTAAGCCGCACTGTGCCTTTATCCTTTCCAGCGCATTGTATATGGTTATCTTGTCGTCCGTGAAATCGCTGTCCTCAAAATGCAGCGTTTTTTCCGCCTTTGACATAATATCGCAGCAAGTCCATTTGGTTATACCGCCGTCCACCTGTCGGCTTGTAACATAAAATGTGGGCGGCTGTATATTCGGGTCGCTGCATATCAGCTTGACCTCTGCATTTATGGGCAGATCGTTGCCGCTTATGGATGTACCGCCGTAGGTCTTGTTGTTGGTAGTCACCGTCATGGTCGCCGTGACCACTCCCGTTGTTCCGTAACCGTCAACAGACTGTGTGATTGATATTCTGCCGAAATGCTCAACCGGTATATTTGCAATTAATAACTCCCAGCTAAAGGCGGTCGCCGTTGTCGGCATATTCGACTGATTCAAGTGTAACGTCAATGTCCCATTCCACGCCGTCTGTTACATCGGGATCTGTTTCATCGGGGTCAGAATCGGAACAGTCAGCACGGTATCCCGTCTTTTTAAAGTTGCTGACCGCAGGAGCAGGAGTTGTGTATTCAACTTCCACGCTGTCTGCAGTCAATATCTCCGCAAGCTGCGCCGCTATTGAGTGCGGTACACCCTCAAGGGATAAGTTGAGAGTTATCTTATCTCCCAGTTTGTCAAGAACCTCGGCACCGCTGTTTACGTCCTTAAAGCTGTTGTCTCCATAAACAGGCTCGATGCTTATTGTGTACCCACCATCCATAATAAAGTCCTGCACTTCAATTCCGCCTATGGTCGTTTTTACCATTTACTTTCCCTTCCCTCTGTCGATAGTGTTTTGATTTTCGGCGACTGTTTCCGCCAGCTTCTTGCCGTCCACCTCAAGCGTTGCTCTCAGATGATTTTCAACAACGATTTTCTTGCCTCCGCTGCCGTTTCCGTTTTCATCACCTCCGCCGATGCTCTTTTTATCATATTTAAGTTCGCCGGAGTATTCTGCGGTTATCTTAGCCTGTTCCGCAGTAACGGCGGCTTCAAGCTCTGCAAGCGCCTCGTTAAATCCTTCCACGAAATCCTGTCCCGAGGTTTTTCCTGCCTCATAGACGCTGTCGCCTATGCTTTCGGTTATGCTTTCGTTCCAGTTTTCAAACATTTTGTTCAGCCCGTTGTCAAGGTCGGTTCCGAAGCTGTCGATAAAGCTGTCCACCTGCTCCGAAAGGTCGCCTGTTCCCAGCCCTGCAATAAAGGCATTGACCGATTCTGCACCTATTGCCTGAATCTCTTCCGGCAGCATACCGAACTGCTCTGAAATGTCATTTACAAGTTTCTCATTGAGTTTGGAAACGTCGGAAGAATACAGATCCTCCGCAAGCTCCTGCGCCAGCTCGTCACGCTGCTTGTAGTAGTCATTGATCTGTGCAAAATCAGCAGAGGACATATTTGCAAGATTTTTCGCAAACTCCATGCCGTCTGCAGCGTCCATAGAG
The DNA here is from genome assembly GCA_051881775.1 of Oscillospiraceae bacterium. Classification (GTDB taxonomy): domain Bacteria; phylum Bacillota; class Clostridia; order Oscillospirales; family Ruminococcaceae; genus UMGS363. Next base: position 2,256 of record JBJEQN010000133.1, read on the forward strand.
GTAAGCTCTTCAAGCAGCCCCTGAGAAGCACCCTGTTCTTTGAGCTTCTTGACATACTCTGTATATTTGCGCATTTCAGCCATTTGCTCTTTAAGGTTGTTGACCTTCAAGGTCTTGGAGCCGTCTTCGTTCTCAACCACCGAGAACGCATCACCGAGGGAAAGCAGCTTGTTTTTATAGCTGTCGATGTTGCTTTTGATGTCGCTGTAAGCGGATTTATACTTGCTTACAATATCCTTCAAGCTATCTTTTACAACGTCTATCTGGTCTTCCATGCTGTCTTTGAGCGCATCAAGCTGTTTATCTGCGTATGCCTGCTGGTAGTCGTAAACGTTCTTGTAATACTCATACCATTCATCCGAATATTCGGGGCAATACTTTTGGATAAAGGCTAATTTATCCTTGTAGGTATCTTCATCGTTAAGCAAGCCTATGCTGTTCTGATGTTCGATCTCGTTCCATTCGGATCTCATTGCGGCTTTCTGCTCTTCGGCAAGCTGCTCGTTGGCTTTCTTGAGATTATCGGCGTAATCGTTCTGCAGACCTATGAGATCTTCGTAATACCGCCAGTGGTCGGCGCAGCTTTCATCGCCGTACTCATTCCAGATACGTTGTTTTTCTGCAATAAGCTCTTCCTCCGAGCCTATAACTCCTATGGCATAGTCATGTTCTGCCTGCTCCCAGCCTTCTTTCAGCTTGGCGGTGGCTTCGGCTTGCGCTTCGCTGATTTTTTCGGCGGTTTCCTGCATTGTTTTGGTGTAGTTTGCGGCGTATTCTTCGTCAGCCATTTGCTGCGTGCTTTTATATGACGTATTAGATGATTTGGACGCAAATAAACCTTCATATTCTGCAATGGTGTCCTGATACATTGCGTATGTTTCATCGAGTGCTGCGATCTCTTCACGCAAGCCGCCTATCTGCACAGCGAAAACGCCTTTGGTATCATTGTTGTCAGCCGCTTGGAAAGCCGCTATCTTTTCATTCAGCTGCTTTTCAAGTTCAAGCCTTTGAGCGTTGTACTTTTCCTGACCCACGATAGCTTCATCATAAGCAGGCTGTAAATTTCGCAGTTTTGCTTCAAGCCTTAATTTTTCTATGTAGTCATCCATAGAATCGGCAAGATCACCGTATCCTTGGATCTGACCGTTCATATACTCAATATTCATGCTGTAAGCGGAGTTTAGCGTTCCTATTATCTCGGAAACACGCTCGTTGCTGCTAACTACATTTCCGTTTTCGTCAACGTAATTTTGAAGTTCCGACCAAAGCTTCTGTATGTTATTTGCTTCTGCTTGGCTTGCCGAATCCTGTTCCTTCTGCGTTGCAAGGAGATCTTCAAAAGCCTTCTGTTCTTCTTTTATTGCAGAAACTCTATTTTGTGCCTGTTCAAGCCAAGGATCGGTTGCAGCGGCTTGTGCAGCCAGTTCCGCATCGATCTTGAATTTCTCGTTAAGAGCTATCATGGCGGCACCTAACGCTAAAGCTGCCGCCGTAATTCCCAGCATTACGGGGTTAAGTGCTAAAAATTCCGCCTTAAGCCGTGCAAGAGAGAGTTGCAGTAGGTTAATATTACCCGTAGCGGCAAGAGCCACTATTTCCGTCAAACTTAATTCCCCGTTGAAGGCTTTTGTCTGCAGTGTAGCAATTGACGCGCTCGTTCCCAAAAGATCTATGCGCAATGCTGCTTTGTGTACCGCACCGCCAACCGCCGTGACCTGTGTTGCAATATTCGCCGCCGCAATAGCACCGCCAACGCTGAGAATCCCTGCTTTTACAAGCTCGGCGTGATCGGAGATTTCAGCCATAACGTTAATGACCTTGGGGAGAGTATTTGCCGCACCGTCTGCAACGGTCGTGATAAAATCAGATGCAGCTTTTGATAGTTTGTCAAAGCTTTCCGATAATTCACCGCCCGAAATGCTATGTGACAGCGTTCCAATGTCCTCGGTAACACTCTGAACCGCCGTACGCATAGGCGTCTGGAATTTTTCGTAAGCCGCAATGCCCAACCCCTCAAGCGCCGACTGCATAATAGTCAAGTCACCCTTGAGGTTATCGTCCATAGTCGCTGCCATATCTGCAGCAGCGCCCGAACAGCTGTCTATATATCCGCTTAACTCGTCAAAGCGTTCTGCGGACGTTCCAAGCAGAGCGTTTATGGACTTAAGATCTACCTTGTTGAATATATCGCTTAGCGCCTGTGATTTATCCGCATCGGTCATTGTACTGAGCGCATCGTTAAGGTCGTATATTATGTCCTGCAGGCTGCGCATTTTACCCTGATTATCAAAAACGGATAATCCAAGGCTGTCAATAGCTTCTGCCGCCGTGCTTGTGGGAGCGGTAAGGGAAAGTATCACATTTCGCAGAGCAGTTCCGCCTTCTGCACCCTTTATGCCGTTATCGGCTAAAATACCGAGGACGGTGTTCATTTCGGTTACTCCGCCTGCAAGGTTTTTCGCAGTACCGCCGACGGTCAGGATAGCTTCGCCCAATTGTGATACAGATGTGTTTGACTTTTGGCTCGTTACAGCCAACTTATCCGCAAAATCCGCCATCTGACTTGTTTCCAAACCCAAAGCCGACATTGCATCTGTTATCATATCAGAGGCAGCAGCCAGCTCCATTCCGCCTGCAGCGGCTACATTCAGAACCGTAGGCAATGCGCTTACCGCTTTTTCTGCATCATAGCCTGCAAGGGCAAGATAATTCAGCGCCTCGCCTGCCTGCGAAGCGGAGAACTTTGTGGTTTCGCCCATTTCTTTGGCGGCGTTGGAGAGAGTTTCAAACTCAGCTGCAGCCGAAGTGATACCCATTGTAGCCGCTACCTGCGACATGGAGGCTTCAAAGCCTGAGCCGACGGAAACCATCTGAGTAGGTATTTGCGCCAAGGCTGACGAAATGCCCGAAACAATATTTGAAGCTATATTTGCTATGGCATTATCGGCAATTATGGCTAAATTGCTTATTCCACTGTTAAAGCCGCTATTATCTATCCCGGTTTCAAAGAGTAATTTACCGTCTGACAATGTTATTCACCTCAATTCTTGACAAAATTCCAATATGTGGTATAATTAATTAAATTATAAAAGTAAGGAGGTATAGTATGGATTCTAAATCTGTAAAAAATGTTGCATTGCTGTTTATGGTGCTTGCTGTTGCAGCTGCGGTTATGCTTAATTCCTTTGTTTCAATCAGCTTAGCAGTAGGAGTGGCTGCATCGCTTGTGTTTTTAGCCGTTATTTTTATCGTAATATCCGGAATACTTAAAAATCAGGAAACGATGATAGAACTGACTAAAGAACAGAACGAAAAACTTGCTGAACTCATTGCATCAAAGAAAAACGATTAATAGCAAAACGAATCCCCACCCTCCCCAAAAGAGTGGGGATTTTGCTATTTCGCATACCTTTCCATTAACCTTTTTGCCTCTGCGATCTTCTGCTGTTCCGAGAGTGACTTCGGCAAAGCGTAAAGCTGTTTCAGCTCATTGATCTGCGCCTTGCGGCTTTCGGACATTTTGCTGTTGATCTCTTCCGATCGATACCCCATAATGGAGCATAGCTTGCAGTCGTGCAAAGCCTTAAACAGCGCCTTGAACTTCCACCAATGGAGATAGTCGATTGTTGTTAAGTCAATGCCGTACTGCTCCAAAAACGCCGCATAAATATAGCCGTCGTCATATTCGAAAGAATACACGGCGGCATTTTTGTTTCTTGCGGCGGTTCTTTTTGCCTTGACCTTGTTGGGTTTGCGCCCACATGAATAAAACCAGATGATAAATTCACTCAATTCAGGATCCGGAGGAACAACGGGGAATATGAGGCGTGTCAGAAGCGGCGGCTTTTCCCGGGGAAGAATGTCCGGGTCTGTCATAAGCAGTTCAAACCGTATCCATTCCCGAAAATCCGTGTGCATTTCATAGGTCACGCCCTCATATTCGTATTGCATGGGGAGTTCTTCATCAAACAGGCTCATTTTCTGATATTCGGAGCAGGTCTGTACTTGGAAAGCAGATCGTTCTGAGCTTCTCTCAGCTCATAATTGAGAGCCTGCCAAAAGCTGAGAACTTCGTCCACATCAAGTTCCATGAGTTTGTCTTTAGGGAAGATACGCTCCACTTCGTCCTCGCCGATGAAGAGCGAAATGCCTTCGCGGATAGCCGAAACAGTTTCGGATGTTGTTGCGGTTTCGGAAATAGTCTTTGCCGCCTGCGTCAGCTTTTCGTCGAATTCCACAGTCCTCACGGGAATTGTATATTCCTTGTCATATGCCTTAAGCACCCTCGGAGTGCGGCAATATGTAAATTCTCCCGATTTTACGGTTCCGTTTTTCATTGTAATGCTGTTAGTGTTGGATTTCATGGCTTTTTACCTCCGTTTAAGTATTTTCGGTTTCATCTGTTTCCGTTACAGTCGGATCGGACTGCTCCGGATTATCGGCTGCAGCTTCTTCCGCAGCCTTTGTGTCGGACTGTGATGCCGCCAACTCTGAAGGATCCTTATCCGACCATTTACCTTCGGTAGGATTGAACCAGCCAAGTGCTTCGTCACCCTGTCCGTTAAGGTTTCCCTTGATGATCATATCATCATCGTCGTCGCAGGAAGATACTTCAACGGCATATTTACCCTTGTATGCAGGATAATAGCCGTTATTTGCTGTTTCAAATGCGTCAACGGTTATCATGGTTACAACAGCGTCCGTGCCTGTCTTACGCTGCTTGTAAATGTCATATATCTTGCGCACGGCAGGATTGTTAAACATCAGCAGCGTTTCAAACGAGAAGGACGGCGCATAGCTTGTGATGTTCTTACGGCTGGACTTTTCATTGATATATTTGCGCTCCTTGGTCTGTGCGGAAGGGGATTCCGTTACAGCTGTAAAGCCTGCGCCAAGCTGCTGATAGACTTCGCTGCCTGCGTCAGTGCCCTTGGGCGATACGTCCATAAAGTGGAGTATATCGGTTCTCTGGGCGGTCGCTTCGATGTTTGTATTTTCGGGTACTGTGTATAAGCTCATTTAATTTCCTCCTTTGGTGTACAGCAATGTAAACTGTATCTGATATGTGTTCTTGTTGCCGCCCTGCTCGATAAGCATGGCGTTTTCTGCGGTAATTTTTGTGGGTGTGCAGCCTTTCGGCATATCGGGGAACGCCTTCGCAAGGTTGTTCCCATTGCACCAACGCTGTACAGCTTCAAGCAGTTCAGCGTTTTTAAGCCGTTGTGCGTCGCCCTCGCTAAGTTTTTTGATGTACAGCGTAAAATTGTACTGATACTTTCCGCCGCCTGTGATAAACCTTTTTAGCTGCTTTTCACCGTCGGGCATAATGCCGTAATTATCGCCGCTGTCGTCCGTCCAGTCGATAAAACGCTTCCCGACCTTAAACCCGAAAAGCGCCTCGCAGCCGTTTATATATGCCCTTATGCCGGCAATGATACTGTCTGCCATTATTTCCTCCTTGCTCCTGCGATCTTAGCCGCTCCGCTGAGTATTGAGCTGAGATAAACAAGCTTCATACGTTCAAACCACTTTCGTCCACGCCTTCCGCCTTTTTGAATACCCTCCGTGCCTCTTCCGGCATTTTCGTAGTAGTTCCTGCGAGCGTAAGGAGCGGTGTATTTGATAAGCCCGGAACCGATGACCGTTCCGAGGGTGGCGGACTTCTTCAACGTGCCTGAGCGGAAAGGCGTAAAAGGATCCATGCAGCGTATTACTTCGCTGTCTATAAACTTTTGCACCTTTCCGCCCTTGTTAAGCCCTCGCTCACGGAGCAGCTGTTCCGTTGATTTTATCGTAAACATTACTTTCCCTCAATCCTTATATGCCACAGTTCGGGGCTGCCATAAAGATTCTCCACGGCGGAGTTGACCTTGTAAACATCACGGCAGCTGTCGTAAATTGCGGAAATATCGTCCGTAACATCAATACTGCAATCACCCTTGACGATGTAGGTGTCGTTTTGGGTGTCAGCCGTCCAACCCTCGCCCGAAAATTCGGCAGGCGGAACGTAGTCTTGCAGCTGGTCTGCGAATATCATCACAGAAACAGACGAAGCGTTCTCTGCGCCGTATTTTTTGATTTCCTCGGCTTTGACATCGCGCCAAAATACCGCAGGAAGATATGTCCGTTTGTATGTGCCGTCCTCCAGCTTGTTGTAGAGGGTGCAGCTTGCGTTGGTTATCATCAGCCGCACCCCCTGAACATTAACCCTGTACCGCCTAAATACAGCTTGATAGCAGCATTGACACGCTTTTTCGCAGCCTTTTCCGATTCGGTGTTGTATGCCCGATAGGACACGGAATAACCGTCAACGCTTTCGGAAGAAACGCCGCCTGCTGCTTTGGCTCTTGCCGAAGCGTCGCTGTACAACTCATCAGCGGCTGCACAGCAAGCCATTCTGACCGCAGGGGTAATTTCATCTATTCTCCCAAAAGTCTTGCTGTCGATGATTTCCGAAGCTCTCAACGCATAATAGGCAAAATCGTTTTCATTTGGAATAGCCCTGCCAAGGTATTTGTCGGTGTAAAAAGCATAATCGGCATAAGCGGTCATGCGTTATCATCTGCCTTTTCAGCCTTGGGTGCAGACTTAGGCTTCTTTTCCGTAACCTTTTCAGCCATTTTTTCACCGTCAATTTCAAGCGTTGCATTTGTAACAGGCGCAGACGGCTTAGTTTTTACAAGTCCGATAGTTCTCATAAGCACCTCCTATCAGGTAGTAGAAGCGTGGAGATAAATTCCTGCCGCCTTGTTCTCATAAGCGTCTGTAAGGCCGTAAGCACGGTAACAGAAAATATATCCATCGCTGTTCTGATTCTCTTCGGGGGTGAAGATCTTGTTGACGGTGTGCTTGCTAAACTGGATAATAGCGTCCTTGTGAACGATCATGAAGTTGATGTTCTTGCCCTCAGAAGATTTTACATAACCGCCGACTTTCTCACCTTCTGAAGTGCCGTCATAAAGGTCGACAGCTGTGTAGAAACGTGTCTGCGGTACAAAAATAACGCCTGCAAACTTTTCCATCATAGCCTTGGACTTGTATGTATCTACATTCATCGCAAGGTTGTAAAGCGTAGGCGTGATAAACAGGTATCTGCCGTCCATAGGAACTTCCGCCTCGTCAAGTGCAGTATTTGCGGTGTTGATAGCGGCAAGTACGCTGTCACCGGAAGTAAGATTGCCCTCGGCCGAGCCGATGCCGCTGATACCTGCGTAAGAAGCAAATCGGACAGCGTCCATTTCGGGGACAACCTTTGTGCGGATAAATTCGCTTGACAGCTTGCCGAAAGCTACACCTGCAGATTCCTCGTTGTCCATTGCGTCAACGGTGAACTTCCTGCCTCTGTCATAATTAAACTTGACAGTTTCATTGGTAAGTGTAACGTCGCCGTTCACATAACCGCCGTTGCGGCTGTAATCGGCAAGACCGTCCATTGAGATCTTGGGGATAATGATCTCGTTTGCATTTGCGCCTGCCTGCACAAGTGCGCCGTCAATATCCAGTACGGAAGTTTTGGCGGAAGCCTTGTAAACCTCGTCAAGCAGGTCGATGTACTTCTTAAAAAGTGCGATAGAATTTGCCATAATATTTATTCCTCCTTATACATTACTTTGAAGCAGGCGGAAGCCCCATAATTGCTCTTACCGTACTATCATCGGCAGCAGGAAGGGGATTGCCGCCCGAACCACCGAGAAAATGCGGTGCAGGCTCCTGAGCCTTGTCCGCTTCAAAAAGATAGTCGTTTTCATTTTTGATTTTTTCAAGCTGTTCGGAAAGCCCTGTCAGAGAGCCGTCCTTGTTGAGCTTGAGCTTGTCTGTTTCAAGCAGCGCTCTTACAGCCTTGATATTTTTTGCTTTTGCACCGCTGAGAGCGCCGTCAAGAGCATGGTTAAACTGCAACTCTTCAAGCTGCTTTTTGCTGTCAGCCTGAGCCTGCTCAAATTTTGCCTTGTAGTCGTCAGCCATAGCCTTCACGCCATCAAAGTCGAGCTTGCCGAACTCCTCGATCTTCTTGTTGGCATCGGAAAGCTGTGTTTTCAGCGTTTCATAGTCGCCGAACTTGGTTTTTTCGGCGTTGATGTCCTTGCCGTTCTCGTCCATAATGCTGTCGATAACGGACTTGTCCTCAATGCCGAGTGATTTTAGAAATTCTCTTGTCATTTTCGTATCTCCTTACGCTTTTTACGGGGTTGCCTCCCAAGAATTGATAGTTTTACGCCGTTCCGGGCAATCGCCGCAATAACGCCTGCGGTCTGCGAGATAAACGGATCACACTCCTTTCAGCCTATGTTCTTAGCTTCTGAATGGAATCTCACGGGAAACGCCTCCTTTCTTTTGGGCATAAAAATGCGCCTTGCAGTTGACTGCAAAACGCTTGTGAAACTATATTTTAAAGATGTCGATTCCGAGGGGGTTAACTTGCTGTTAACTTGCCGGAATTCCCGACTTGTTCGGCATTTCCGAATAAGTAAGCCGTTTTTTACTTGCCTGTAACTTGCGGTTATCTCGTGAAATCAGCACGATTTTCGCAAGATAGCAATTGCTTGTAGGGCTGTTGGCATAATAACGTACAACTTGTGTTTACTTTCTGCCGTACTGCCGCATACGTCTTTTGATATGCCTTTTACGGCGGATGCAATGTGCGGCATAAACGCTCATATCAGGCGCAGGTGGAGTAAAAGCACATCTGTAAAGCTCCCAATACATAATATCACCTTCTTTCGGGCATAAAAAATCACCCTACGAGTGTAAGGTGATTAGTATTTTTTGAAATCAATTGAAATGTTTGAATTTTCAATATTCCAAACAGCAAATTTATAGTGATTATCCCAATTATCTAAATTATTATATTTAAGATAATCCTTTTCAAATTCAGAAGAACTTGTTTTCGGAATGAGCCAACCACTTAAATCCTGACAGATTAAATCATCACTTGTATAATCATGTCCTTCTCCTGTGTCAAGAAAGAAAACACAGTTGATTTTAGCTGCATAGTTCTGAACGATATTGAAGAACTTAATGAATTTATCGTTTTCTAGCGTTCTTAACCCAATCATTATTTACACCGTCCTTCATGATAGTAATAAATTCGTTGTTTGATTTGCAGATAACAACATCATTACCCTTAATAAAGAAATCCACATCACCAGACTGCCCACAGAATTGTCCTGTTCTGATTTCAGTTCTATTATCGTGAATATCATTGATGATTTCTTTCATCTTTTGCCTATCTTCTTCTTTGGAAGCGTCTAAACCATAATCCTCAGCGTGTTTCCCTATTTTCTTGCCAAACTGCTTTTCTGATATTATTATACCACTTCCACCGCCGTTGTCAAGCGGTTTAACGATCTTCTCCCCCGTGTAAGCCTTGCCCGAACTTGCAGGAGCGGGAACATTGACCGTTACCGCTTTTCCGCCCGAAGGAGCAGGAGTAGATGAAACGCCGTTTGCGCTCTGAGCCTTTTTGACCGCCCAGACAGCTTTTTGAGAAATACTCTTGTCAAACCCATAAACCTGCGTTCTCTCGTTCTGCGTAAGCAAGCCTGCCTTATCCGAAAACTTCGCATATTCCTCTTTCTGCCTGCGGAGAAGTATTGACTTAGCCGTAAACAGATCATCGTCGCCCACAGCCTTGGCTCCCATAACTTCACGCTTGGTTTTTCGCATAGCCGTTTCCATCGCTCTCTGCTTCTGAGTACATTCGTAATAGGTCAGCATCTTGCCGTTGTATTCTATCGGCGGAGGGTCGATGTTCGCAAGCTGTTCGTCCGTATATGCAGGCGGTGAAAGTTCGGGGATAACAGGATAAAAGTCATGGCGGCAGTTCCAGCCTTTCAGGCCGTCACCCGTTCCGTAGCCTGTGACAGCTGTCAGCGACGGGTATTCCTTCGACTTCCCCGAAAGAGAATATCTTCGCCCCTGCCATTCTGCGTGATCAGGTCGTGCGCCTGCATGAGCCGTAACTTCCACAATGTCGGTTTCAAGTTCTTCGGCGTTGTTCTTGGCTATCTGTCCCGTCATCTGAGATAGCCCCGTGAGAATGGCTCTGCGTGCCGCCACATCGGCTCTGTTGCGGTGTCCGCTTGCGTAATCAACAAACTGCAATCCGCTGCTTGAAAGTGAAATAACCGCATTTCTTATAGCCGTGTTATAATCAAAAACGCCTGTTGCGACTTGCATTTGAGCAAGGTCAAGCGTACTCTGATATGTCTTTGCAACAGGCTTGAAAGCGGTTGTACCATCTGCCTGACGAACCGCAAACCCCATAGACTGCGTAAGGTTTACAAGTTCACCGTGGGTTTGGTTTATTTCCGCCGTAATAAGCTGCTGCATATATTCGTTTTCGGCAAGCGGAATAAAATCCTTACCTGTATTTGCATAATATCCGGCATAAAAGTCCTCCGAAGCCTGTGCAGCCTCATAAAACAGCTGCTGTATTTCGGCTTCGGATTTTTTTGTGTAATCGGCAATGGTCTTTTCGATAAATTCGTTAGTAAGACCCATTTCTTTGAGCCTAAGCAGCTGATATTCTGCGGTATCGGTGACTTTCGCAGCCTTGACCATTCTGCGGCAGATGTCCTCGAAGACGTCTTTTTCAAGCTGTTGAGTAAGTTTATCCAGCCGATTGGAAGCCTCGGCAAGCTGTTCGGGCGTGATCGGCGGCATTATTCGTCACCCTCAAAAGCGGCAGGCAGCATTTTCTTAGCCTGTTCCTCCGTTTCGCCGTACTGCCGCATACGGTATTCATAAGGCTGCATAAGACCTGCCGCAACTTCCTGCAGCCATATCTTCTGTTGCGTTTCCGCATCGGTGACAAGGCTGTCGTCAAAATCAAAGGAGGCTTCAATTTTATCTGCAGGAGCAAGGTTATAAAGGCTGCACAAAAAGTCAAGTACGCCGATATAATCGGTCAAAGCATTCTGCAGAGCCGTCTGAATTGCGTGTACGGTGCAGTAGGAGCGCTGTCTGGAAGCCTTTATTTCCGTTGCGGTCTTCGCCGTGTCGTTCTGCTTGGAAAGAGTGCCGTATGCAAGCCCCGAAAGGTATTCCACATCACGAAGAATTGCGTCAAGACCGTTTAGAAGCGATTGCTCTCGTATATTCGGGGAAAAGACTTCGTATAAATTCTCTTGGTCAAGTCCTCGCATAAGGCGTTTGTTGAGCTTCGGTGCGCTGACCTTTCCGTCCTTGTGTTCCAAAGCTGTTTCATCTGCAAAAACCGCAAGCTCCGAGCCTTCAAACTCCCAAAGCAAGCGTGAATACTGCTTGTCTGCGTCCTCCATTGCACCGACCGCATCGGAGAATATTGAAACGCCCAAAGGTGAGCTGCTGTCAATGCGGTTCGCCCCGGGCATTTTGAAATATGAAAACAGCGGACGGTTTGCCGTGAAATTTGTTTCTTCCTGCAGCTGCGCCCATTCGGGAAGATTGGAAAGCGCTATGCTCCGTCCAAGCTCCGAGCCGCTTTCGCTGACATACGCTTTGTTTATGACCGTATATTTGGCAGGAGTAAAGCTGTGGTATTCCAGACGGGTAAAATACCGTTTTCCAATGACTTTGCGTTCCGTGAAGATGCAGCCGGTTATGTTTCCGCTGCTGTCGAATGCCGTCGGGAAGAAGCTGTCCGCCTGTATGTACGCCGTTGCAATTCCGCTCGGCGTAAGATACGGTTTCAGCATTATTCCGCCCATAGCGCAAGCCTTTTCAACAAACACAGGAGCGTCGGAAATGATCTTGCGGTAAAAAGGGGAGAGGTATTCCGCTCTCTTGCCGCCGCTCAGTTCTGAGGACATTTCCAACGTAACAAGCCTTGCCATTTCGTGTGTTACGGCATAAGCAAGCCGCTTGCTGCGGACATTCTCACTTAACCAAGGTGTGTTGCCTTCGTAAAGGTTAGACCATAGTTTTATAGCATTTGTCATGCTCTGTGATACCGCTATGCTGACGCCGAGCTTTTCGGAAATGGTTTTTTTATCGAACAATTTTGAGATCACCTCTTTTATCGCTGAAAGAATGTTCATTATTTGCCTCTCCTTCGCCAAATGGGATAAGTTCCGTAGCGCACAGCGTCAATGCTGTGATTGTCCCTGTCGGGATAGCCGCTGATTATTTCGCCGTCCTTGGTACGTTCGTATTCGTATTCAAGGAATTCTTTGGCGGTTCCTTTGCAAGATTCGTCAATAACGATCTCGTTCAATGATTGCAGCCACTTCATGGAATAGTCCACCGAGCCGGGACCTTTTTCAACAGGTCGGCAGGCTAAACCGTAGCTGCGGTAATCTCCGACAGACTTCGGTTCTGCGCTGTCGGCTGTGATAAGGTCGGAAGAAGTCACGCACTTATCCTTCATAAGAAAATCAGCTGTTTCGCGGTTGCTCTGCTTGTTGCAGCGGTATTCGTCGATTATATACAGCGTACGTCGTGCCGAATCAAAGTGCATTTTTACCCATGCGAACGGGTCAGGGTACCAGCCCCAGTCTATTCCCATGTAAATGCGGTCAAAGTTCCGCCGTTCTTCCTCGGTTATCTTTCGGACGGTCACATTTTCAAAAACATTTCCGCCCGTACCTGTCGGGATTCCGAGATATTCATGAGTGTACGCACGTTCGTTTGTGCTTTTCAGAAATTCCGCATCATTTATGAATTCCTCGCCAAGCCACTCGGGAGGAACGGAACGATAATCGGACTTTATAACAATTCTGCTGTCACGTTCTTCAAGGATGTACTTGTTCGCCCAGTTGTTGGCGGAAACAGGTGGGTTAAAGGACTTGAAAACATAATATTTGTCGCCGCCTCTCTTTGCGGATTGCTCAACAGAGCGTATTTCTTCACGCCCTGCGAACTGGTCAAGCTCTTCAAACCAAAGTATGCCGATATATCCGAACTTTGGCTTTATGGATTTGACTTTAAGAGGGTCATCAAGTCCACGGAAATATATTGTCTGTCCTGTCGGCTTGTATATTATCTGCATCGGAGAAACAGTAGCCTTGAATTCAGAGGAAAGACCCAGCATATCAATTGCCCATATAAGCTGATTATACACGCTGTCTTTGAGGGTATTCCCGAATTTTCGCATTACAAGACAGTGCATATCGGGATTACGCTTTATGAGCAGCGGAATTTCCTCGCTTACGAAAGAAGATTTGCAGGAGCCTCTTCCGCCCGGAAAGGTGTATTCGGTGTAAACGTGGTTACGGATAAGCTTGTGCGCCTCGAAGAAGTGTGGCGGTATAACTTCACTGAGATTTATATTTCTTGTCATATGTCGTCCACGATCCTTATCACAGTTTCACCAGAAGCGTCTTCTTCCGGCTTCTCCCTCCACCCCTTAAAGTTGTTCATAAGAGAAAACTTCGCCCCGTTGACCCCGTCACGGTCGTATAAGCGGCTTTCGGCGTATTCCTCGCAGCGTGATTTTGCCACAGTAATGATGTCGTTGAATTTATCCGTGCGTGCCTGATAATTAAGCAGCGACTGCCTTGTTTTAAACCCCAGAGCAAGCGCAAGCCCCGTCACGGTGGGCGGATGAGCGCCGACAATCACGGGATTGCCGTTTTTATCGTAAACAGTATCGCCGTTATCGTCCGTCAGAGGGTGACCCTCACAGCCCTTGAAGTATTTTTCAATAGCTTCGGACATCTCTGCGGCGGTCTGGTATTTAAGCTTGTTGGTCTTACCCGTGATTATCACCTCCTACGCAAAATCTACGGGGCATAGAACGCATTTTGAGCTGTTAAACGTGGAATTACCCTATAAAATCAAAAACGCTGCAGAAAGCGTTGTGGTGCGTTCTGCGGCGTTTAATTAAATTTTATAATCAAGGCAAAGAAGAACCGCCTGCCCGATATTTCAGGCAAGGTGGTGTAGTATTCATTCATTCTTTGCTGATTATAATTATATCACGGAGAAGAAGGGAAATTCAAGGAAATGTTTTTGAGAGCAATTCCGTGAAGCTGAGTTACACGGCGGCGTGAATAACTCATACTCTCCGCAATATCCTCCCACTGCTGCCCGATTATGTACCGCCGTGTAAGCACCTCACGCTGAACCGAATCGGGAACGGAAGCAATAAGTTCTTCGGTACGTTCCCGTGCGGCGATAAACTCCCGGAACAGCCTGTCCGCCTCATCGTCATAGTCTGCAAGTCGACAGTAGGCATTTTCCACAGGATTGCCTTTGCGTTCGTGCGTTCCGCCGTCGTTTTCGTAGCGGATGGACTTACCGCACATCAAAAGCTGTCCGTAAGCGTTGGCTTTATCCCTCGCAAGATGATAAGCACGTTCTGCATCCCTTGCCCGATTCAGCTCGGTTTTGATTTCGGTCGTTGTCATTTGCTCACTCCTTAGGTCGTGTCTAAAATTTTTGGCGGTTGTCCATTTTTGCGCCGCATTCGGGGCAATATTTAAACCCCAGAACAACGCTCCGCTTTATCTCAAAATCCGTGTCGTACGACCGTGTGCAGATAGGGCAGGTCACGGCTGTATCTTCTTCAATCCATTCCCCGTTATCCGTCCGTTTTCCACGGAATAATATTTCACGCATTATCTTCACGTTCATTTTCTTTCTTCCTTTCTCTTTCGGTATTCTCATAAGCCTTTTGGATTATTTCATCCGAAACGCCCATTTCCTGCAATTCCCGTATCTGCTTAATATCTTCGGGGGAATTCTTGCCGAGTGTTATTGACACCATAATCGCATCTCCTATTAATCTTTATATCTTGAATTGAACGAAAACGGAAACAAGCCACGCAACGTCGATTTTGTAGCGGCTTCAATCGCTCTTTTCTGTTGAGCTTTTGTTATTCGTTTTTTTGGTTTGATTTCGCCGTTCTTGGCTTTAATTGCTGTCGGGTTATGTTTGTGTTGACCCATTTTCTTGATCCTCCTCATACCACATCTTAATACTGTCGAGGAATGCTGTTACCATCGCACAAAATATGTCATCTTCATCTGCTTTTGGCAGAACGTTAAATTCAAATGTTTTTTCAACTCCACCAATATCAGCGTGACCGATCATCTTTTTTGTATAAGGCGACTTTCCATTAAGTTTAATTTCTTCATGTGGTGTCATTCTTCATCATTCCAATCTATCTTTTGCCCACACCTTGAACAAAACTGCCGATATTCACGATACAAACTCATATCAAATTCAGCGTTACAAACGGGACAAAAATACTCGCAACCGCCCCATTCATTATTCCACCTTATTTTAGGCTTCTTCCCTTTCTGCTTTTTCTTTAATATTCGTTTCTTCATTCCTTACCGTTCCTTTCTGCAAGTGCCTTTTCAGCTTCTTCACGGGAAAGAAATACGGTTTTGCCTATTTCTTCAAGGTCATAATCAACTTCGTCTGTCCATATTCTTTTTGTCGATACTTCTTCAACCGATGCTTCTTCGATTACGGTTTTATTATCAACGTTACAAACGATATATACAACATCGCCAACCTTAACAGGCGGTACGATTACGCCGTTTTTAAGCATAGTGTCCGCAATAGCTTCACAAACGCAATGTGGTTTTAACAATTTATATTTACAAAACCCACAAGCCTGTAAACGGCACATTTTTGTCATTGTATCGCAAATGTCAATCAATCTTTCTTTGCCTTTGGACTGATATATGTAGCATTTGAACGGCGGTTTAAGCTTCGGTCGTGTTTTCCGCACCTCAATAACCTTTTCACCTTTCAAAATAAGTTCGCACCATTTAGGCTGTATGCTGATTAATACCGCTTTACTCATTGTCAGCCCTCCATTATAGCTTAAGCGTGCCGACGCTACCGATATTTGTGCAGTTATTGCCGCTTTGATTAACTATTATTCCTACGGTTCGCTTGTTCCAAGCCTTGACGGTTTCGGCTCTCGTAGCATCTCTTGCCGTTCCGTCTTTGTAGGTCTTTCCGAATGATGTTGCACTGCTGCAATTCTCGCAGGTCACATAGAAGTATTCATTATCAAGACATTCGAGTTCAACCTTGCCTCCGCAGAACGGGCAAGGCTTTAGTTTTATTTCAACCATTATCTTCACCGCCTTTCAGCACTTCGTCGTTGTCCGTCCGCCTTCCACGAAATAATATTTCACGCATCAAACATCACCGTCCTTTCGGTGCAAGCTATTTTCCGCTTCAAAGCCGTCGGGATAGCGTGTTTTGAGTTTGTCAATGTTCATCTGCAAGACCGTTTCAAGATCATATCCGATTGCCTGCGCTCCGACGGCAATATACCAAGCAACGTCGCCCAACTCCTTGGCAAGGTGTTCCTTGTCCAGTTCGTGACCCTGAAATGTTGCCTTTTTCACCATATCGGCAACTTCGCCGCCCTCGCCGCAAATACCGAGCGCAGCGTTCATAAGCATTCCGTTATGTTCGTAATTCATTCCGCTTGCCGTTCTCATAGCAAGCTGCTGATATTCGTTTATTGTCATTTTTATACTTCCTTTCAGATTTTCAATCCTTTTCTATCCAATATCCAATCCCTTTTTTGTGCTGCACATTCTCAAAAACTGTAATAGCAGCTATGTCATCATACAGCACCTTACGGGTGACCGATATGTCATACCTGTTGAGCAGTGCGCGCATAATATTGTCGGCTGTCATAGGATGGACTGCAGATTTCAATATTCGCTCAACAGCCAGTATCCGTGTTTTCGTGTCCTGTCCGATCTTCATCGGCGTACCTCCCAAATATTCTGTCTTTCAGCCCCGTTTCTCCCGTGCAGAGTTCGGCTATTTCAAGAGCAAATTCAAACGCCCGGTCTTTGCTGTCTGCATTGTTCAGGGCTGTTCTGAGCGCTTCCGTTCTCTTGATGTTGTGGCACATCCTTGCAACGTCGGCGATGTGTTCAAGATAGCTTTCCTTGAACTGCTCATACTCCTTGTAGTATTTTTGGTCGGCAGCATTAAACTGCTCTTTGTTTATCTGCCCTGCACGGTATTTATATCCGAGCTCCCGTATCTTGTCAAAATACTTGTAGTCCTCCGTGTCGAATCCGTCAGGTTCAATTTCGCCCCGAAAGACCGCAGCCTTAGTCCTTTTAAACCATTCCTCGTCCTTCATCGGCGTAACAATAACATAACTCATATTCAATCCTCCCAAGGCAGGTCGGAAGTGTCTGCTGTTGCTTCCGTCACAAGATATTTCCGCTTTGCGTCGCTGCCGTATTGTATTACACGTTTGCAGCTTGGTATGTACGACAGCTTTACTGCATCATCTTTTAGGATAAGCTCGCCTGTCAGCCTGTTTTTGGTGACAAGGAGGGTGCTGTCATAGTCCAAACCGCTTGCCGCCCTCTGATAGCACATAACCACATCAACGGCGTTGGTAATATCCGCCGAACCGCTGACTGTATCATTATCGAAATCGGCATTTGATTTTTTCGGGTGTGCAACAAGCAGCACGATAACGTTGTAAGTTTTCGCAAGTTTCTCCAGCTTCTTGACAAACTCGCTCTGCGCTCTGTAAATATCCGTGTTTGCTTCGCACTCGATAGCCGTCATAAGATTGTCAAGGAACACAAGCCTGATACCGTACTGCTTTATAGCCTTTATCACAACATCTATCAAACCGTCATATTCATCTCCGATAACGGCTCTGTTGTCGAATATGTAAGCCTTGTCACGGTACCACGCATTGATCTGTTCCGAAACGCTGTCGGGTATGGTATATACATTTCTGCCGTAACCGTTGCGCTGCACATCAAGAGCGTCCTCTCCGGCTATCTGCAGGTCTATCCAGCTTTTAAAGTGGAAGTCAGGCAGCTCTCCCGAATATATAAAGCAAGGGTATTTTTGCCCCAATGCTTCAACGATAAGCTGTGAGCCGAAAGTGGACTTGCCTTCGCCTCGTTTGCCCGTAAGAAGAATGACCTGCCCGAAATACATTCCGCCGATCACCCTGTCAAGCCCCGGAATGCCTGTTGATATTCTCGGAAGAGTAAGCAGGTCGACCTTCTCAACGTCTGCAAGCTGTCTTACTGCCTTTATCTCCGAAAGACGGGCGTTTTCAACAGCCTGTATAACAGCCGTCCTGCCGTATTTCATCAGAATGTCGTTTGCGTCCTTTTCACCGAGGTAATATTTTTCATCAACTTCATAAACAGGAACGTCCATAAGAGAACGTATCTCATCAAGCAGCGTCATTCTGCCTTTTTCCCAATCTCCGAACACAATAACCTTCGGGAATTTCCGCATAAAATCCGAACAGTAAACATACCAGTTGAAATTCTTGCAGCCTCCCGGAACGGAAACAGCGTTTTCAATGCCGCATTCCGCAAGAGAAAGACTGTCTATCTGCCCTTCGGTGATAACAAGCGGCTTTTCGTAGTTCTTCGCCTGCATCATACCGAACAGAATAGGCTTGCAGCTTTTTTCAAACCACTCTTTGGCTTTGTCTGTGCCTTTTCGGAACTTGGTATTGCGGTATTTTATCAGCTGCAGCTCTCCGCTTTCATCGTAGAAGGGGAATGTTATTACCTTGTCCGAACCCTTCTGACCCGTTACAAAGTATTTTTCCGTTATTGCCCTTGATATGCCCCGTGATTCAAGGTAATCAATTGCTATCCTGTCTATCTGCTTGGGAAAGCTGCCTTTCGGGAAGCTGCGAAACTGTTTTACTTCGCCAAAATTCAACTTGTAATCGAAATCCCTTGCAAGCTGAACAAAATGTCCCTTCACTCCGCAAGTCCCTCTCAGGCAGCAGTAAGCGCCCGTTCTGAGATTTATGGAAAAAGTGTCTTTATCCCTATGCTGACCGCCGCCGCAATAAGGGCAGTATTTAAAAGTCACTTCTTCGCCTATCTGCTTGAAGTCATATCCGCCTGCGGAGAGAAAATCCATTACATCGGATGAATTATATTCGTAACTCATATTTCCATCCTTTCAACGAACGGGTCGCCGTAATCGTAGCCGTAAGTGTCAGATTCGTTTTCAGAAAAATCGCCGGAAGGCGTAATATTATTTATTGCTTCTTTATTATCTTTATTATCTTTATTATTTTGTTGTCGGTTGCTTGTCGTCAGCTTGTCAACGACCTTGTCACTTTTTGAGCGCTTTTTGAGCATTTTGCTTGTCACATCTTGAAACTTATCATAATTATTTAGCGTAAATACGGTAAATTTCGAGTATGACAACCTTGTCAATTCGCCTGTCGTTTCTAAGTGATTTATTGCCGTTCTTGCTTGTCGAATTGTCAGCCCTGTTCGTTTGGCAATTTTTGCATAACTGGATATTAAACTTCCACGTTTAATTGTAATCCCATGCCATATAACATCATCAATATTTGCAGATAAAATAAGATGTACATACACAGTAAATGTAGCAGGATCATCGTGCCATTCCCATGTTAACATCGACCGCCACAACATGACATACCCATTATCCAAACTCACCCAAAATCACCTCTTTCCAAAGCCTCTTTAAGCTCCCGGTATAAAATATCATGTATCAGCCTTGCCGTTGTTTCCGCCTTGCAGAATATGAGCCTGCAATCATACCGTGCAAGCCACGCAAGCAGGGAAGCTGCGAAAGCGTTGCTGCCGAATTTGCTGCGGTATTTGCCGTTGTAGAGGTTTTCCCACGTTGCATTTTCCACAAGCAAGTACAATTTCGTACCCGACGCCTTCGCTCTTTCAAACTCACGCTCAAAACGCCCTCTGTCGTAAGTGTAGCAAGCCGCAAGCTCGTCCAGCGACATTTTACGTTCAATGGCAAAAAGCCGCTCACAATTGATTTCTGTGCCGTTCTCGTCGGTTGTCTTGACGGAGTAATCTCCTGCATTGAGTTTGTACCGCTCATAAGGCAAGCCGACCTTTTCCATACGGCTCTTAAAAGCCGCTGTCGGCTGCTCTCTTGTATCAACAAGCAGCACGGCAGCGCTCAGAGCCTGCTTTATCTCTACCGGATTCATATGTCAAAAGGCAGGTCGCTGTTGCCGGTCGTGATCTCTTCAAAATTGCTCAGATCGGTGTTGACGCTTCCTGCAGAGGTCTTGCTGCTCTTAGCCTTGTCATCGGGAATTTTGAAATCTCCCGAACGTATCTTTTCGGCAGAGATAAATTTGTATGGCTGTGACTTCCAACCGCTTCTGCCGCCAATTTCCCATTCTTCATTGCGGAAAATGCAGCCTACAGTCTTGCCTTTCAGCTTCTTTTCGTCCCAGTCCCAACGATAACCGCTGTTGCTGTCCTCAACGGCTTCGATATTGCCCTTAAAAATGCGCTTGGTAAGGTCGTCCTTTTCGGAACCGTCGTCGGTCGGAACAGAAAGGCGGAGCACACCTTTCCACTTTTTATCTTCGCCTGTCTGTGCACGATAATCGGCAGCGTAGAAATCCTTGTATTCGCCCTCGGAAATATCAATGCTTATCTCAAGACGCTGTCCCCAAGAGTATTCCTTGACCTCTGCGCCCATTATGCGGACGATATATCCGCCCTTGGGGAGCTTGCGTGTTTCGGAAAGTGCCTGTGTTTCTGCGTAATTGTTAAAAGGTTTCATATCTGTTATTCCTCCGTAAAATAGTATTTTCTTATGGTTTCATCAACGTATTTAAGGTCGTTGTCAATTTCAAGCGGAAACATATCCATAGGCGATTTCGCCGTTGAAAATCCGTCCGATTGAGTTATAAACTTGTGGTTTGTGCCGTCGGTCTGGCAGAGCAGGACGATCGAAAAAAGTCCTTCCACCGTCAGCTTTTCATCGAGCATTTTGCCGATAGTTTTGGCTTTGAGCTTTCCGTCTGCCGTTGTTTCAACGTGATGCAGAAAATACACAATAACG
Source organism: Oscillospiraceae bacterium (assembly GCA_051881775.1). Taxonomy (GTDB): domain Bacteria; phylum Bacillota; class Clostridia; order Oscillospirales; family Ruminococcaceae; genus UMGS363. The sequence goes on from JBJEQN010000133.1 coordinate 23,026, forward strand.
TCGGGAGTGGTGCCGTTTATGACGTACTGTATAAGGTTGTAGAACGACAGCGCCATATCCGTGAATTTTTGATAGCCAACATCCTTTGCTCTTGCGAACATATCAAAACACAGAAGATACTGGCTGTCGTCAATAACAAAGGTTTTCTTTTTGGACTGCTTAAGTCCGGAAATAATCGTGTTATATGTAGCTCCGTCAGCTTTCGGGAGCTTCTTGCGGAAGGGGAGAGGCTTGGACGCTACGTTAAAAACGCTCACTTCCTCGGGGTCAAAATTGCGCATGCTTGCACTCTTTCCGCTTCCGCTTTCACCGAGGATAAGAACGGGGATACCCATATTAATTACTCCTTTCGTCAAAATCAAGCGGACAGTTGGGACCTATGTATTTTTCAGGGTAGGGGATAAGCTCCTCATTAAGTCCGCACTTGCGGCTGCTTATGCGATAGAAACGGCATTGGCGGCAGCATACATCGGCATTGCCTTTAAAATCAACGGGAAAGAATACCTGCACTTTTGCTGTTGCGATAACATAATCCTTGACACCGCTTGAAAAATCATGCATTTTCATCCCCACTTCCTATATCATCAAATGTCATCTGGCCGCCGAATTCGCTGAAATCGCAGTCACCGCCGACAATATCTGACCCGAATGTCTGAATTGACTGCATATTCCTGACCATCTGTCTGTAATAGCTTGCTTTCAGCTCGCACGCGATAGTCCTGCGATTGAGCTTGTTTGCAACATACGGCACAGACCCTATGCCGCCGAACGGCTCCAGCACAATATCATTGGGATTTGTCCACAGCTCAATACACCGCTTTATTACCTCCAGCTGCAAAGGACATATATGCCGCTCGTCCTTGTCCTCTCTGGCTGACTTTTTCTGCAGCGTGTCAGACTGCTTTATATCCATCCATACGGGACTTGCATACTTCTGCCACACGTCGCAGGGAAATGTTTCATGAGTGTGCTCAACTCTCTCGGGATTGTCCCCGGGCTTCCTCAATGTGATAATATAATCGGGAATGCCCTGCCTGTTCATTGTACTGTCCTTGCGTATCTGCTTGTGCAGCAGTCCAAGAGCCTTAGTGCGCTGCATTTCTGTAACGGGATTTTTCCATATCGTCACGCGGCTGTGATAGATAAATCCGCAGTCCTCGAATATCTGGCGGCACATAGCAGGGAAGTCCTTCAGCCCGATCACGCCGTCCCGCTCCTTCATTCTCGGGAGATCCATACAATGGAACGACAATAATCTTCCGGGCATAGTCACGCGGTACAGCTCCTTTGCAAGAAAGATAAAATGATTATAAAACTCATTATCATCCTTGCAGTTTCCCATATCCCTGTCGCTGTTGCTGTATGTATACAGGCTTGCAAACGGCGGAGAGAATATTGTATAGTGAATACTGTTATCCGGTATATTTTTGATTATCTCGCAGCTGTCACCGTTATACAGCGCATATTTTTCACCAACGCACTGATCAAGTACTTTTATATCCATCGAATTCCTCCCATTTCGGTAATACCATTATGCAGCTCGGGTCATACGGCGTTGATATGCGGCAAGTGCTTTTCAGCTCGCGCTTTGTTATATCCTTAGTCAACTCTATAAGCTGCTCCTTCATCTTTTCATTATCGGCCTGCTTGCGTTCGATATTGGCCTTTACGGGTCCTTCCTTTGCCGATATAATTATGTATACATTTACACTATCGGCCTGTCCGAAGCGCCAGCATCTTCTTACAGCCTGATAGTATGCCTCAAAGCTATCCGACAGTCCCACGAATATCATATTGTGGCAGTTCTGCCAGTTCATGCCGTAGCCTGCTATCTTGGGCTTGGTGATAAGGCATTTTATTTTGCCCTGCGAAAAGTCCAGCATTGACGCCGTTTTATATTCCGACTTGTCGGAGCCCTGAACGTTTACTGCACCATCAATAAGGCTTGACAGCATATCGGATTCAGCATTCAGGTCACACCACACAAGCCAGTTATCATTGGAATTATTGACTATATCCGCAGCAGCCCTGCATCTCTCCGACAAGCTCTCACGCCTTGCATCGCGGCGTTCTGTAAGCGTCAGAGGGTCCATTACAGGTGCGTCACCGTCAACGATAATCTGCTTGATGTTAAGCGCAGGCAGCACATATCCCTCCGCATTATATCCAAGCTTATGCGGGTTATCTACCACCACGCACCATGAGGACATCCACCTCCAGAACAGATCCTCAGCGTGCCCTTTTAACCGCCATTTTGACGTTTCGCCGCCGTCGTGTACAAAGAACATGGACAGCATCTCCGCCCTTGTCATTACTCCGAGAAATTCTGAATGATTACCCAGCTCCATGAAGTCATTGGGCGCGGGAGTTGCTGTGCAGGCCAGCTTGTACGGCGTTTTTGCAAAGCAGTTTATTATCTGATTTCGTATCTTGCCCGCAAATGCCTTCAAAATTGACGATTCATCAAGGACAATGGCTGTAAATTCATTACCTATGAAATTATCAAGTTTTTCATAATTGGTAATATTAACGGCATCAGCGGTAACATCGGCCTGAGATGCGCATATATTGACGCTTATGCCGAATGTTTCACCCTCTCTCTTGGTCTGATTTGATACAGCAAGGGGAGCGAGTATAAGTACCTTGCCGTCTGTTTGCTGCCGTATCCGGTCTGCCCATTCAAGCTGCATTATGGTCTTGCCAAGTCCGCAGTCTGCAAAAATGGCAGCCCTGCCCTTTGCCAATGCCCAGCGGACAATATCACGCTGGAAGTCAAACAGCATGGGATTGAGCTCCTCGGGGTCCACATTTATCCCGCAGCTTTCAAGGACAAATGCTTTGTTGCTGATAAAATCTTCATATTCCATCAGTCATACGCCTCCTCCCAAGTATCATAAGGATAATATTCATCATTATCCTCACCATCACAGCGATACTGCGGACAGCCCTCGCATTCATAGAAGCACTGGTCGAAGGGGTCATAAATACATGCATCCATACTGTCACCCCCTGAATATTGTGCCGTTGTACTCAAATTCGTATGGATAATCATCATCGGGATTTGTGCGCTTGACGATACCAAGGTCAACGGCAGCCTTTGCATATTCATACGGAATAGATACACCCGTATCGGGGATAAATGGGATATATATCGGCATACTCGCCTTAAATCCCACAGCGATCTCCACCAGATTGTTATTATAGCTTTTCAGCGCATCGTCCATCTCGCATAGATATTTGCAGTAAGCCAGCGATACATCTTCCAGAAAACGCTTGACTTCATCTTTTGTATATCTCACTTGACATTCTCCTTTTTATGTAATATAATATGGGTGTGTAATATTATATGGGTTTTACCCCTTCCGTCCGTTTCGGCTGCAACCGTTTCGGGCGGATTTTTATACCATTTACATCTCGTCCTGTTCATCAGTATCATCATCTCCGAAGCACAGCTGTATGTTTGCCGCTATCTGCAGCAGAAGGCAGCCGATAATGCAGCAGAGCATAATGATCATCACGATTTCACGCATTTTTTCTCCTCCTCGGTTTTCTTCTTGATTATGCGGAACAGCACCTCCGCACAAGCTTCTGCAGACGGCTTGCCGTAGATCTCGATGCGTCTGCCGTCTTGGGCGTATGTAACCGTGTCCGGTTCTCTGCCTTCAATTTCGGGGATTTTGATTTCTTTCATTTTTCTCACCTCGCTTTCTTATTTATCGAGCAATTCAATAGCCTTATCAATAGCATTGATATGATCGATAAGCATTTCAATGGAATCGTTCTTTAACCTCTCGGGCGCATCCATAAAAAGAACGGAATTTATAAGCCTCTTCTGCTCCGCTCTTTTATCGGTAAGTATGCGGGTTATGTAGAGTTTTTCCTTTTGTGTCATATCTTCTCACCTCTCAATTCCAAGCACATTTGCGATACACTCTGCCATGCGCTCGCTTTCACGGGCACCGCACATAAACGCCTCAATGGTACCGACAGTATAACCCGTTGCCTTGGACAGGTCTGCATATTTCCAACCCCTTATCGACAACTGCTTCTTTACTTCGGCAATAAACAACTTGTATATATTGACCGCCTCCCTTTTGTGATATTTGTGGATTTTTGTTTGGAAACCTTGACAAAAGCAAATAAAAAATGTACTATATAAGTGTTGAAGCAAATATAGTGTGTGCTTATAGCTATAATCAATTATCCTTTGATTATAGCCTGGTTTTGTATTGCTTGTGTGTTATGTTTTCCTTACAAGTTATATGATAACACACAAAATCGGTACTGTCAATATATTAATACCGAAAATGTGAACTTTTGTATCTTTGAACAAAACGGAAGTGAAAAAATGTGTATTTTAGATAATATTTGTGTGTTATTAAAAGAGCAGCATAAAAAGCAAAAGGACTTGACAGATTACTTAGGAATAAGTAAAAACGCCTTTACCAACTGGAAGAATGGCGATAATACATCGTATAAAAAATATCTTCCGCAAATAGCCGAATTTCTTGGAGTTTCAGTTGATTATCTTGTTGGCAATGAAGAACCGACAGATAATGAAAAGCTCTCTTTCGCTCTTTTCGGAACGGCAGACGTAGACGAAGAAGTTCTCG
>JBJEQN010000134.1:0-27435 GCA_051881775.1 Oscillospiraceae bacterium
CATACACTATTATTTTTGAGAAAATTTAAGCTCTCTTGTTGTGTCGGGCAATCCCCTTATCAAGGAGGAAATGGAGCTTCAGACAAAAATTAAGGATTTGAAAATGGAAAAATCCCGATATACTGAAAAAATATACGAATTGCAGGATAGCATACGGGTAAAATATCCTCAAGCAATCCAAACGAGCGAAATAAGTATCGAGCATAGCAAAAATGACTTTGAAAAGGCAAATTCTCAGCCAAAAGTCATTAACGAAGAGGGTAAATCCTTTTATCCGATAAAAATAGGCGATACTGTATATAATGACCGAAAAGAAGGCGGAGATGCGCTTAAAATGGCTATCGGCAGCAATATCGGTAAACTCGCAGAAGGAAAAACCGTTGAAGTTGGTGAATATCGAGGTTTGAAACTCAGTATACTGTTTGATTCCTTTACAAAGCGCACCAAGGCTTGTTTGGAAGGGGAGAGACACCATTACTGCGAACTTAATCCCGAAACAGACATAGGCAACATTATCCGACTGGATAACTGCATTAATAATCTTGAAAAGGATATTCAGCAGCTTCAGGAAAATGTTGATACGGCAAAATCAGAGCTGGAGCAGATGAAACGTGATGTTGAACAGCCGTTTCCGCTTGCTGATGAACTGTTTAAAGCAGAAACACGGTTGGAAGAAGTACATGAAGCATTGACAAAGTTTGAATTGTCCGATGATACAGCGCATAAGGAAATGTATGAACGTTTATGCGAAACTTTCCCGAATATTTTTTCCGGGGAATGTTCGGCAATGCGTTTTGAAGCAGGAGAAGGCTGGGATACGCTTTCCGTTGAGCTGCACGGAGATATGTTTTCTATTGCACACACTTATGAGCAGAACGGTGATCTGATGTACGACCCGTTGGTTTATTTCAAAGTGGACTGCGAAAATGAAAAGGTTATTCCCGTAAGCTATGAAAACAGCGGTTTGGGCGTTTATGAGAGCTTTGACATTGATGCGGAGCCTACGCCCGATTCAGTTAAAAGGCAAAATGACATACTTGATTTTACGGACGAATGGCTTGACAACATAGAGCGGCAGGGATATGAGCCTGTTGTCCAGGATACTGCTGTTGAAGAAATTGAACCTGAGGATGAAATTGAAAGACATAATACACAGCAGTACGCAATATAATTCCCCAATGGGGAATAAAAAGCAGCTTGAAGGTAATTAATGCCTTTAAGCTGCTTTTGTTATTTATAACGCATTGTTTAAAATTTCACCATTGAATTGCTCCAGCTTTGCCAAAACGGATATGTATAAATCACCATAGCATTGCTTTAAATCAGAGATTTCCTTGGAAAGAGAAGCTCTGTGTACGGTTGTTTGCTTATGCGTCCTGATATAAGAATCGCGATCAAGATTAAGCAACGGATAATCGCTTAATGTTATTGGAATATCATATTCGGGATGTCTGTTTTCCGGTCTTGAAATTGTAGAAATAGGCAAAACAGTATAGTCATTATTTATGGCTTCGGAAATAATTAACACAGGACGGGATTTAAATGAATTCTTCTTGGCTTGCGCATCATAAAATGGAGTGATGGATGAATAGATTTTACCTATCACTGTTCATTCACCTCAGCATCTTCAAATTCATCATAATACATATCCCATATATGGTCATACGGACGTACTTTTTTAGCATCTTCGTATATATCGGAGAGAGCCAAAGGTTTGGAACCATTTTCCTTATCTGCCAAACCTATTCTTGAATTCTTCCAAGATATTTCCTGATGCGAAATTTCACTGAGTTTCCATGATGAAAAGATGCCGTATTCAAGTATAACGTTGTTTACTATATATTTGGCTTCATCACTTATTGATGAGTCTGCTGAAATTATACCGTCTTTGGTATATGCCAATCTGACATCACGGGAAACAGGACCGTACTTCCATCCCTCAAAATCGTCAGCAAAAAGAGGCTGCCCGGTAATTGCAATAGCTTCTCTCTGAGAAAAATAAAGCAGCTTATGCAGCTTCATTTCATCAATTATTTCTCCTGATATTTTTTTGTATTCATCAAAAATATACTCAGCGACATTTAAGATCTTATCCATACAGTTCCTCCTCTCGTTATATATAACTATTATTACCTTCTACTATTATTATATTTGTTTTAAACTCAAATGTCAATACCACATTCCGATTTTCCGAATGCGGTTAATCTGCACACGGAATATCCACATTCCGATTTCCCGAATGTGGGTAATCTGCACACGGAATATCCACATTCCGATTTTCCAAATGTGGGTAATCCGCACACGGAATATCCACATTCCGATTTTCCGAATGTGGGTAATCCGCATACGAAATGTCCGCATTCGGGTTTTCCGAATGTGGATAATCTGATTTTGGATAACACGATATAATGTGGTATAATTGTAGGGTCTGCAAAAAAATAAACGGAACAGGGAAGGAATTAAAATCATGAATACATTGGATCTTGCACTTGAAAAGGAAATGAGTTTTGGCAACTGGCTTAATTACTGGTTTGAGAATTATGTAAAGCGCACTGTAAAGCAGTCTACGGCGGTTTCATACTATGGGTATATAAATGGTCATATTGTGCCTGAAATCGGCGTGTACAAGCTCTCAGAGCTTAATACGGATGTATTACAGCGGTTCTTTAACGAGCAGAACGACAGCGGCAGTCTGAAAGGCGGAGGTCTGTCCCCTAAAACGCTTCAAAACATGAACCGAATGATACATAAATCTATGGAAAAGGCTATTGACCTTGAACTGCTGCCTAAGAATTATGCAAAATATGTTGAGCTGCCTAAGCAGGAAGAACCTGAAATGCGTGTTCTGACCATTTCCGAATACAATAAGCTGTTGGAGGAGCTGGGAAAAACAAAGGAAAAACTTGCTTTTGGTGTGTATTTAAGTTTATCACTCGGCATCAGGCTGGGAGAAGTGCTGGGGCTTCGGTGGAATGATATTGATTTTAATAATAAAATTGTACACATACGCCGCACAGTAAACCGTTTGCCGACTATTGACGGGAAAAACAAAACCGAACTTGTTGTCGGAACCCCCAAAAGCAAAAATTCCGTGAGAGATATTCCAATCAATGAGAATTACTGCGGAGAATTTATGCTATACTGGGCAAAGAAAAGCCGAATTTGCAGGAAAACTCCCAATGACGGCGATTATTTGCTTCAATCTGCGATAGGCGGTCCTGCGGAGCCTAAAACGCTGCAGGAAGCATTCAAACGCATTTTGAAATCAGCAGGTATATCCGATGCAAATTTTCATTCTCTTCGGCATACATTTGCCACAAGAGCCATTGAAAAGGGGGTAGATGTTAAGACTTTAAGCGTTATTCTCGGACATTCAAGCGTAAATATCACACTTGACCGCTATGCTCATGTTCTCGATGAGCAGAAAAGAAAAACAATGGACATACTGCTTTCCGGCACATCGTTATCATAGTAAAAAGACAGAAAACAGAGCTGTTCCGCTGTTTCCTGTTTGTGCAGACATTTTATATCAGCACCAAAAATGTAGTAAAAATGAATAAAAAGAAAGGAATTGCCAAAAAAGTGCTTGACAATTCCTTTTAAATATGCTACTATGGAATAAATAAAAACGCACCCACACTCTGAAACACGCCGGCAAGCGGATTTCAGAGCATCATCAAACAGATGTCTACTCATCTGAATGACTTAGTGAATGCTACTTTTATTCTGTATTTCATTATACAGAATTTAGATACATTTGTCAAGCTGTTCAAGCGAAAATCTGTTTGAAGGGATGATTTTCGCATTATTGAATAGCTTGACTTTTTTATTTGGTTGCGGAGGCTGGATTTGAACCAACGACCTTCGGGTTATGAGCCCGACGAGCTACCGAGCTGCTCCACTCCGCGATAGATTTTATATGTTCCTCAATTGAGTGCTTTATTATTATATCACATTTGAAATTGGATGTCAAGCATTTTTTTGAAAAAACTTAAAATTTTTTTCGGCGCATAATATTCCGACCCTGAAAACCGATTTTGCGGAGAGATCTGCATAATTCAATGGGTGTTTTGTTTATTATGCGCCGAAATTTTTATGGCTGCTATCAGCCCTCGTATTCAACTATTCTTACGGACTCCATCTGTACCTGCTTCAAAGGCTTGTCGTTGCTGTCGGTCTCAACGTTTCCAAGCTCACGCACAATGTCAAGTCCCTCGAAAACCTGTCCGAATACGGTATATCCTCCGTCAAGGAAGGGTACGCCGCCTTTTTCGTTGTACATATCAATAACATTCTGCGGCCAGCTGTATGACGACGGGTCGCTTGCCATAAGGTCTTCACAGCTGTACTGGAGGTAACTTTCGGGTGTGTTTACGATATAGAATTGGCTGCCGTTTGTGCTTGTGGAACCGGAATTTGCATATGCTACCGCTCCGCTGAAGTGGTAAAGTCCTTCGGGGATACCGCCGTCAAACTTATCGCCCCATATGCTCTTTCCGCCTGTGCCGTTGCCCTTGGGGTCGCCGCCCTGTATCATAAAGTTAGGGATTATTCTGTGGAATATCAGCTCATCATAGTAGCCCATATCCGCAAGTCCTGTAAAATTCTCAACAGCTTCGGGCGCTGCGTCTGCAAAAAGCTTGATCTTGATCTCGCCGTAGTCCTTGACGGTAATTACAGCGATTTTTTCACCCGGCTCGGGCATTTCAAAGTTGCGTATCTCGCCCTGTACAAGCGCAAGAGCCTCATCTGCCGTAGATTCTCCCTTACAGCCTGTGAGAAGCGCTCCTGCGGATACGGCTGCGGCAAGAACCAGCGCAGCTGCTTTTAATTTCTTTATCATTTTAAAAACTCCTTTCGGTTTATCATATGAATATTGCGGTTATGACCATATCGCAGTGAACGGCATAGAAGTTTCCGTCCCAGCCGATAAAGCTTCTGCCCTTGCTGTCGTATGTGGGCGTGAAGGGAGGCATTGCATCCTCGCCGCCCTTTACCTTAACGGGGTACTCAACTCCGTCTATAACGAAAATTACTGTATATTCCTCCTTACCGAAAATTGCGGTGATGGTCGTGTCGGAGGTAATGTTTGTAAGCGACTTGTCCCAGCCTATAAACTCGTTGCCGTTAATGTCGGTGGTGGGAGTGAAGGGAGGGATAGCCGTGCCGCCTCTTTCAATAGTCTGCACATAGGACAGACCGCTTATCATGAACGTAACGGTAACGGAGTTGGATTCCTTTTCAAGGATTGCGGTAATGGTAATGTCGGAGGTTATCCTTGAATAATCCGTATCCCAGCCCTTGAAGATATAGCCTTCGATGTTAAGGGTATCGGGCAGGGGAGCTGGGTCGCCGTCCTTTACCTGAACGGTCGTCACCTTGTCTGCGATAACTATTGTTACCGTGTGGTAAACTGTCGTATCATCTTCAAACAGGGCTGTGATAATGGTATCCTTGGTGATGTTTTCAAAGGAATTGTCCCAGCCGATGAATTTTTTGCCGCTGATAACGGGGTCTTCGGGCTTATCCGCATTTCCGCCGTAGGGAACCTCCTGTATGGTCTCGTCGCCGTCTATGCTGATAACAACGGTAAGTATCTCGCCTTCGTGGGAACCCTCGGATGAGGTGGTGGCCTCGGACTGTGTTGTTGACGTTGTAGTCTGTGCAGACTGAGAAGCTGTTGTAGTCTGTGCAGACTGAGCGGTGGTTGCCGCCGTAGTTATGGGAGGAGCGGTGGTAGCCGCAGGCGGTTCGATAACGTGGGGGGCGGACGTTGAGTCCGTTTCGGAGGTCTCTATAGCTTCCGCCGTCTGGATAATGTCGGAGCTGTCCAATGTCTGTTCTTCCGATGAGCCTGTTATCTCTCCTTCGGCGTCGGGAGCGGCGTTGTAAGCGTTTTTAAGCTCTTCCGCCGTGTAAGGGAAATTCTCCAGAAGATTTGCCGCCGTAATAAGGTTCTTCAAATCCCTTGCGGTAAGGTCGCTTAAGGGGAATTCGATGTTCAGATAAGAAAATTCGGGGCCAAGGTCGTTTGTGGTGATACGTCCGGCACGTTTTTCAACAAGAAATTCCGGGTCGTTGACGGTGTTGCCCTGAGCGTCATAAAGCTGTATCTTTGAATTGCCCATAAAGGTGTAAACATCGGTGTAAGCGTCAAAGCCGTCTGTTGAGTAGGCGATCTTCGTTGCCGTTCCCGAGGGGTACACCATGGAATCAGCCGTGCGGACGTAAACCTGAGCCTTGTCGCTTTCCGGAAGAACGCAGAGCAGGGAACCTCGGTTAAGGTAGATCTCTCCGCCTGATTTGCTGTCCGTTTTTCCCGTAACAACAAGCTGGGAATTTGGACTGAGTATCATATAGTTATTGTCGGAATTTTTTTTGCTTTTATACACTATCTTGCAGGAAGAGCTTTCCCCTGAGGTGATAATATCTCCCTCGGCAAGCGCTTCTCCCGAAACTGCGTTTGAGTCTGCGTTGTCCGAATTTGTTATGCTCACGCTTCCCGAAGCCTCGGTTATGTACAGACCTGCGCTTCCGCCTGCGCCCGATACAATGATTATAACGGCAATAACTGCGGCAAGCGCCAGAGTACCCGTTATAACAGGAATGAGCGGAATATTCAGCTTTTTCATTTTTGTTACCGTCCTTTCAATTGGATTCAGGGCTGCGCCGTAACGGTCTCGGGCGCATCCTCATCATAGTCTTCATCGTCATCATAGCCGTAAAGCTCATTGTCATCATAATCGTCAATATCATCGTCATATGGATTTTCGTTAGGCATTTCCCACCACTTGGGACCCGGGAAGGTGGTATAAATATGTGTTTCCATAGTTGTTCCGGCTGTGCGTACCGTTGTTTCTGCGGAAGTGCCTGAACTTTCTTCCGTTCTTGGCAGAGCGGCAGTTTCCGATGTTGTTTCGGTGGCGCCGGAAGCGGTAACTGTTTCTGTGCTTTCCGTTTCTTCCGTCTGCGGCGGTGCGGTAACTGCGGTCTGCTCCGCATTTTTGCTGCTTACCGCTCTGAAAGCGCTGTTAAGCTCATCGGGAGTGTAAGCAAGGGTATGCTCTCCGCAGATGCGTATAAGCTCTTTAAGGGTTATTTCCTTAAGCCCGTACATATTTATATCGTAATTAAGATAGCCGTATTGGGAAAAATCATCGCAGGAAACAAGCTCTGCGCCTGTTCTTTCGGTAAGCAGCATAGGCTCGCCGTTCTTTTCGCCGTCCGTGCCGTAAAGCTGCAGCATAACGGAGCCGTCAAAGTTCTGGACATGGGTAAGCATAACGTTTTCGTAGCCCATATACTTGTCCGCAAATTCAAATTCCGTGCGGAACACCGTGCCTCTGACGTTTACCGCCGTATTTGGGGTCTTTACCTGGAAGGTCTCGTTCTTTTTCAGCGGAGCGTTAAGCTGGCAGGTAACAGCGCCCTTTGCGATATTGACGGAAACGTCGCCCTTGTCGGAAACGTCCGTGTAATAGACATAAACGGCGCTTTCAGGCTCGATAGCAATGTATTTGCCGGAGTCTATCCGTATCCTTACGGTGCTGTTCTCGTCTGTGTTCACGACATCGCCGCTTTGAAGCACGGTTTTTCTGCCTGCATAGAACTGTTTTTCGCCCCTAATGATAACGACGGTGCCCTGAATATCGTTTATAGTCAGGCTGCGCAGCGTTTCTCCGCCGAAAGCAAGGCTGAGAGACACCGCAGCAAGAATAACCGCTATAAGCGCCGCAATGGCTATAATGATTATTTTTAAATTTTCGTGGATAAATTTCATTAACTGACATCACCCCTGTACAGAGGATAAATTTTATCCGGACTGCCTTTTATCGTCAAAATTCGGTCATACATCTATTATTATATCACATAACGGGAATTTTGTCAAAGTTTTTGGAGGCTTTGTTACACGGCATTTCAATGAGCGCATTATTTTCTTTTAAAATATTAACAAACTATTGTAGGGGACGGGTTTCCCGTCCCGATTGACATATCGTGAGTTTTGTTATCCGCACAAAAGGGCACACCGATAAAAGGTGTGCCCCCATAAATTTTATTTTTTAAGAAAACTTATCTGTCGTTGAATATCTGGAGAAGGGTGGTGTAGTCGTCTATTGCGGAGGACTGCTTCTGAGCCTGAGGAGCAGGTGCAGCTTCTTCCTGTACAGCTTCTTCGGGAACTGCGTCGGGATTTTCCATTCCCACAAAGCCTGCAGCGATAACGGTGATGTTCATCTCGTCCTGCATTGTCTCGTCGAAGGAAGTACCGAAGATCATGCTTACATTCGGGTCTGCAGCGTCGGAAATGAGCTTTGTAGCGGTATCAACATCGGAAGCGAGGATATCCTCGGACATAACGATGTTAACGAGAAGTCTTGTAGCGCCGCTGATAGAAGTTTCAAGCAGCGGGCTTGTGATAACTGCGTTTGCAGCTTCCTGAGCCTTGTCCTTGCCCGAGCCGTGACCGATAGCCATATGAGCGTAGCCTGCGTTCTTCATTGTGGTCTCAACGTCCGCAAAGTCAAGGTTTATCATACCCTCAACGGTGATAAGCTCTGCAATGGACTTAACGCCCGTTTTGAGGATATCATCGGCCATGGCGAAGGATTCTTTCATCGTAGGTGGCTTTTCTGCGCCTACAAGGAGTCTTTCATTAGGTATAACTATGAGGGAGTCAACGTGCTTTTTCAGTTCTTCGATACCCTTTTCAGCCTGTATCATCTTGGCCTTCTGCTCGAAGTTAAAGGGCTTTGTTACCACAGCAACGGTAAGGATGTCCAGCTCCTGTGCGATCTCGGCAACAACGGGAGCAGCGCCCGTACCTGTACCGCCGCCCATTCCGGCTGCGATGAATACCATCTGAGCGCCCTTGAGAGCAGCAGCGATCTCTTCCTTATTTTCCTGAGCGGAGCGTTCGCCCACCTCGGGCTTGTTTCCTGCGCCTCTGCCTCGGGTAAGCTTTTCGCCTATCTGGACCTTCTGCGAAGCCTTTGAGGAATGGAGAGCCTTTGCATCGGTATTTACAGCTATGTAATCAACGTCCTTGATGCCTGCACTTACCATGCAGTTAAGGGCGTTTCCTCCGCCGCCTCCTACGCCTACGACTTTTATGTTAACATCGGGTTCAAACATATCATTATCATTGTCAACCACAAAACTCATGTTTTACCGTCCTCCTAAAAATATATAAACTAATTTAATTATCACATAAAATATACAACATTAATTTTAACACATTTCAGAGATTAATGCAAGTGTTTTTGAAAAAAAGCCTGATTTTTTCAAAAATTACTTGGTTATTCAAAATGAACAACGGCGGAAGTTCCCGTTTCTTCCGTATTTTCGTCCGAAACATCCGTATTTTCCTCTGTGCTGTTCTCCGTTTCCTTGGCAGCGATGTTGTTCTGATAGGTTATCTCGTTCTGTTCAAGACCTGCCTTGTCGATAAAGGATGCGCCGTTTGAAAGCATTTTCAGCGTTCCCTCGGTGGTAGGACCTATTTTTGTGGAAATAATATCCGAAGCCAGCCTCAGCTTGTAGTCAAGCTCGGAAACTGAGCCAAGCTCTATTGTTATCCTGCCGTCATAAATGCAGCTTATGTTGTAATGGTCGCTCATATCGAAGCTTTCCGCTTTCCCGTTAAAATAGTTTTGGGAAATATCTATGAGCCTGTAAAAAACTTCCGTGCGGTTATCATCTGCGCAGACGAATTTTCCGCCTATGCCGGGGAGGGGAGCGATCTTGCTTTCTTCCTTTTTATCGGCTGAGGTGTCCGTGCCGCTATCTGTTTCCGTCTGTGCCGCAGAGGACGAAGCGGAGGTCTCTTCCTCCCATATCTCCTCTGTTTTTTCGGGGAACCTTGCGCCGTATATGACCACCGTGTTGGGGTAAGGCTCGGTGGACATATCAAGTATCTTTCCGCTTGCGCTGAGAAGGCAGAAGCCCTCCTCGTATTCTGCGCTTGCCGTTTCTTTGCAGGGGGTTATCTTTATTTCCACCGTTGAAGGAAAGGAACGGGTAAGCTCGGCTGTTTCCACATAGGTGAGCTGCTGCTCTATCTGCCTTGCGCATTTGTCCATATTCGTGCGCACAAGATTGTCTCCGCCCTGAATTCCGCTGGCGGCGATTATCTCATCGTAGGTGTAGACCGAGCTGCCCGTGATAATTACGGTATTTATCTTGAAAAATACAGTTGTGGCAAGAATAAGAAAGGTTATTACCACCACAAGTCCGATAACGCCGTAGTACATTGAATTGCCGCCGGACTTTTTTATGCTTCCTGCGCTGCCCATATGTATCGTCATTTCCCCTCGGGGAAATTTTCTCCTTTCCTTTTTTATATCCTGCGTATATCCGCTCCAAGAGAGGAAAGTACGCCTTCTATATCCTCGTAGCCTCTGTCGATATGGCACACGCCCGAGATCTCGCTTGTTCCCTCGGCAGAAAGCGCCGCCGCTGCAAGTCCTGCGCCCCCTCTCAGGTCGGGAGCGGAAATTTTTGCGCCGTAGAGCCGTTTTACGCCCGTTACAACAGCTACCTTGCCCTCCGTCCGTATGTCTGCGCCCATTCTGCGCAGCTCCTCCGTGTGGCTGTACCTGTTTTCAAAGATATTTTCAACAAAAACAGAAGTACCCTCTCCACGGCACAGCGCCGCCATAACAAAAGCCTGACAATCGGTAGGAAAACCGGGATAGACCATAGTCCGTATAATATCCACGGCTTTCAGCGGCTTTAATGCACTGAAAAATACAGCGTCCTCCGTGCAGTGGACAACGCAGCCAGACTGCTCAAAAACTGCATTTACTGCGTCAAGGTGACGGGGAACGCAGCCTTTTACAATTATCTCTCCCCCTGCCGCCGCTGTGCAGGCAAGATAGGTCGCCGCAGCTATCCTGTCGGGCATTATCTCAAATTCGCAGCCGTGAAGTGAGCTTACGCCGTTTATAACAACGGTGCTGCTGCCTGCGCCTCTTATATCTGCGCCGCAGCGGTTGAGAAATTCCGCAAGGCAGGCTATTTCAGGCTCTCTTGCGGCGTTGGTTATCTCGGTAGTTCCCTCTGCAAGAACTGCTGCAAGGATAATGTTCTCCGTTGCGCCAACAGAGGGGAAGGACAGGGGTATTTTTGCGCCTTTGAGCCTGTTTTCGCAAAGGCAGTCGATGCAGCCGTACTCCTCGTTGACCGTTACGCCCATTTTTCTCAGGGCGGAAATGTGTATGTCGATAGGTCTGCGCCCAATGTCGCAGCCGCCGGGAAAGCTCAGACGGCATCTTCCCGTTCTTCCCACAAGTGCGCCAAGGAAGAATATTGACGAGCGCATTTCACGCATAAGTTTGTCTGAAATTTCGTATTTGTCAAGAACGGAGGTGTTGACGGCAGCTGTGTTTTTTTCCGTTCCGTCAAAGCCTGCGCTGCAGCCAAGATATGTAAGAATCCTCATTGCCGAATATACGTCCGACAGCCTTGGGCAGTTATGCAGAACGACCTCTCCGCCGCAGAGAACGGATGCCGCAAGTATGGGCAGAGCGGCGTTTTTTGCGCCCTGAACGGTTATCTCGCCTCTGAGCCGTTTTCCTCCGTTTATGATCAGCTTTTGCATACAAAGCTCTCCTTTTCCGCTTTTTCTTTATACTATGCAGAAAAGGATAAACTGTGAAAATTATTGCTTGTTTATCAGTTCTTCAAGTGCCTTGTAGACCCTGTCGGGGGTGTCGGGAACGTACAGCGAAGCCGCACGCTGTGCAAAGCGGTCAAGGCGTTCCTTATCACGGCAGAGGTCGTTCACATTGTCAATGAGGACCTGTCCCGTGAGATTTTTTTCCTCGATAACAACGGCTGCTCCGGCTTTTCCCAGAACCATTGCATTGTGGTACTGGTGGTTTCCGGCAACGTTGGGTGAGGGGATAAGTATTG
Source organism: Oscillospiraceae bacterium (assembly GCA_051881775.1). Taxonomy (GTDB): domain Bacteria; phylum Bacillota; class Clostridia; order Oscillospirales; family Ruminococcaceae; genus UMGS363. The sequence goes on from JBJEQN010000134.1 coordinate 11,914, forward strand.
AGGCTCTGCCCGTTGCTTCAAGCTCGGAAAGAGCGTTTGCTCCCGAGCGGCTTATAACAAGGTCTGCCGCCGCCATACAAACGGACATATTGTCTATATATTCCTTAGCCTGTATTTTCGGGTCGTTTTCGTAGTCAACGCCTCTTGCGGCAAGGTCGGGAAGGAAGGTGTCCTTGCCCATTCTGCCGTAGCTGTGGATATGTGTAACGGGAACGCTGTTTTTCACTTCCCATTCCATAAGCTCGGCAACGGTCTCGTTTATCCTGCCTGCGCCAAGGCTGCCCCCCGTTGAAAGAATACACATATTTCCCTCGGGAATGTTAAGGGCAAGCCTTGCTTCTTCTCTTGTCATGGAGGAAAAGCCCTTTCTTACGGGCAGACCCGTTACGGTGTACTTTATGTCCTTTTCAAGATACTCCGCAGCTTCTTCAACGGTAAGCATAACGGTATCAACGTGCTTTGCAAGTATTTTCGTGGTCATTCCGGGAAAAGCGTTCTGCTCGTGGATAGCTGTTTTAATGCTCATCTGCGACGCTTTCAGCACAATAGGACCGCTGACGTATCCGCCCGTGCCGATAACAAGGTCGGGCTTGAAGCCGTCAATTATCTGCTTTGCACGGTGTCCTGCGGTGGTAAGGTAGGCAACTGTTTTAACGTTGCGCACAATATTTTTCGGTGTAAGCTTGCGCTGGAAGCCGCTTACCTTTATAGGTGCAAAATCATAGCCTGCTTTGGGTATAAGACGGGATTCCATACCTGTGGGAGTTCCTGCAAAAAGAAACTCTGCGTCGGGATAGTGGTCTTTTATTATTGAAGCAATTGCAAGAGCCGGATTGATGTGACCTGCCGTTCCGCCTCCTGCAAGAAGAACTCTGAGCATTTCTTATTCCTCCTATGTTTTTATAAGCGATTTCCTTGAAACATTAAGGATAATTCCCATCTGAACAAGCTGCATGATAAGCGCCGTTCCGCCGTAGCTGAAAAAGGGCAGGGAAACGCCTGTGTTGGGGATAGTGTTTGTTACAACGGCAATGTTTAAAAGCGCCTGCAAGCCTATCTGAACGGTAAGTCCAACAACGAGCATCATGCCGAACTTGTCGGGAGCCTTTGAAGCAATGAAAAATCCTCTTATTATAAAAAGCAGGAACAGGATTATTACCATAAGCGCTCCCACAAAGCCAAGCTCCTCGCACACTACCGCAAAAACGAAGTCGTTTTTCGATTCGGGCAGGTACAAAAACTTCTGACGGGAATTTCCCAGGCCAAGTCCGAACATTCCCCCCGAGCCTATTGCAATAAGTGAGTTTCTCGTCTGCCAGGTCTTGTCCCTTGAAGCCTCTTCGTTAAAGGGGTCAAGCCACGAGATCATACGGGTCTGGATATAGGTAACGCCCTTGAACTCGATAAGCAGCACCATTATCAGCACGATAGCCGCAACGCCGATAAGACCCAATACAACCAGATGCTTTACGTTTGAGCCGCCAACGAACATCATGATTATACCAATAGCGCAGATGATGATAGTGCCGGAAAAATGGGGCTGTATAGCCATAAGTCCCACTACCACAGCAAGAAACGCCGCAAAGGGAACGATACCGTATTTAAACTGCTTCAGCTTTGAGTAATTTATTGAAATAAGGTATGAAAACAGCAGTATTATTGCCAGCTTCATAATTTCCGAGGGCTGGAAGGAGGGGAGAGGACCAATTTTTATCCAGCGGTAGGAGTTGTTGTGTGGGTCGGTGAAGGGACCTACACGGCACAGCACAAGAAGCACGGCTGCAACGGCGAAAAGTCCGAAAACGATAACAGGCTTGCGGTAAAAATGATAGTCAAGGAATGACACAACGAACATTCCGGCAAGACCTACCACAGCCATACCTATCTGGCGCTTTACATAGTAGGTACCTTCGTGTCCCTCGGCAATTGCCCAAGCATAGCCAGCGGAGAACATCATAATAATGCCCATTACAAGCAGCACCATTATTATAAGAAAGAACGGCAGATCCATAGGACCCGACACTATCTTTTCGGTATAGCCCTTTGAAACTCCCTCGGAGGTCATTTCCTTTTTCCTGTCGCTGCGGTTTCTGTTCATCCGTATTTTTTTGCCGCCTGCCGCAGCTTCGGATGCGTTGGACATTTGATCATCCCCTTTAAGAAAGTTTGGAGTTTGGAGAGTGGAGTTTGGAGAGTGGAGTTTGGAGTTTGGAGAGTGGAGTTTGGATATTGTCTTGTTAAGGATTTAAACCTTAAAACTCCACTCTTCACTCTTCACACTTAAAATAAACTATATATAAGGTTTGCTATAACTCCGGCAATAAGTCCTGCCGTAGAGAAGGTTATAACTATCTTGTATTCATTGAAGCCGCAAAGCTCAAAATGATGATGGATAGGGGACATCTTGAAAAGACGCTTGCCCTTTGTTATCTTGAAATATGTTACCTGGATAACTACCGAAAGTGCTTCGCAGATATAAACTATTGCAATTATCGCAAGGAGCAGGTGCTGTCTTGTTATAAGTCCGACAGCAACTACCGAACCGCCCAAAAACATTGAGCCTGTGTCACCCATAAATACCTTTGCAGGATGCAGGTTCCATACAAGGAAGCCAAGACAGCCGCCTGCTATCGCCATTGAGAAAATGGAGTATTCCCATATCCCCATAGCGGAGCAAAGCATTACAAAGGAAAGCATGGATATTACCGTTACCGAGCCGCAAAGACCGTCTATTCCGTCCGTAAGGTTTACCGCATTTGTAAGGAACACGATAACAAGGAGCATAAAGGGGTAATAGAAAATGCCTATGTCAAGCTCGAACCAGTAGAAATTAAGGGTAGTTTTCGTGTCGCCCAGCAGGTACAGCGCCGCAAGGAACGCAGAGGAGAAAATGAACTGCATCACCATCTTCTGCCAAGGCTTAAGACCCAAGTTCTGCTTTTTTACCGCCTTGATATAGTCGTCCGCAAAGCCGATCACCATATTCAGCAGGGCGAAGATATATCCTGCAAGCAGACGGTAAAATCCCGTGTTGTCCGTTATGCCAACGTCCTCCGTTCTGAATCGGTACAAAGCGTAGCCAACGGCAATTGCGGCGGCGGAGCCGAAAATGAACATAAATCCGCCCATAATGGGAGTGCCCTGCTTATCCTTGTGCCACGCAGGACCCTTCTCATATATAGTCTGACCGAAATGTATTTTTTTAAGCAGCGGAATAAGAAAAATTCCCATTACCGCAGAAATTGCAAACGCTGTCAGCGCAACGATAATATTTATCCAGAACGGCATAATTTTGATCTCCCGTTTAACAATCTTTATAGAATTCGTCTATTATTTCCTCAAGATGAACGCCTCTGCTTCCCTTGAAAAGCACGATGTCGTTAGGTTTCAGCTTGAATTTAAGGAAGTTGAGGACCTTTTGCTTTTCCTCGGAATAGCCTGCGTGCATACCAAGCTCGTCGGCACGTTCGGCGATATTCTTCGATTCCTTTCCGTAGCATACCAGCAGGTCAACTCCCTTGCTTACCACATATTCGCCTATTTCACGGTGGTATTCGGGGGAATTTTCTCCCAGTTCAAGCATATCTCCAAGAACGGCAACTCTTCTTCCGCCGTCCTTTGGTGTCATATCGCAGAGCATATTTATTGCCGCCTTCATAGAGGTGGGTGAAGCGTTGTAGCAGTCTATGAGAAGGGTCTGCTGTCCACGCTTCTGTATATGCTGACGCAGATCGTCCGACTGGTAGCCGCTGAGCATTTCCGCAGCCGCAACAGGGTCGGAGCCTGCCGTTACCGCAACGGTAATTGCCGCAAGAGCGTTGTAAATGTTATGGTCTCCGATGCAGAAAAGGCTCACATCGGTTATCATCTCGCCGTTGTGGTAAACGTTAAAGTACATACGGTCGTCAAACTTCCGTATATCTCCTGCAATGAAGTCGCAGTCCTTGTTTTCTATGCCGTAGGTGATGACCTGACGGTAGCTTTCGTACTCGTCCCTTGCCTGACGGAGCATAGGGTCGTCACCGTTAAGGATAAGGGGAGCCTTTCTGTCTGCGCCCTTTAAAATTTCCAGCTTTGCTTCAAGGATACCCTCCTGAGAGCCCAGCTTTTCAATGTGGGAATAACCGATGTTTGTAATAAGGCAGATAGTGGGGTGGGCAGTTCTTGACAGCTTTTCTATCTCGCCGAAGTCGGACATTCCCATTTCGATAACTGCGGCGGTGCAGCTTGTATTGAGCTTGAGGAGCGTGAAGGGCAGACCTATCTCGTTATTGTGGTTTCCCTCGGTCTTGTAAACGCTGTGATCGGCAGAAAGAGCAAGTGCCGTCATATTTTTTGTGGTAGTCTTGCCAACGCTGCCCGTAATTCCCACAAGCACGGGGTCAAATTTCATTCGGAAGTAATGAGCAAGGTCAAGGAGCGCCTTTCTTGTGTTCTTTACAACAAGGCAGGGAGTGCCTTCAACGGTGTGTTCGGTTATGGCAAAGGCTGCTCCGTTGCGTACAGCCTGCGCCGCAAAGTCGTGACCGTCGAAGTGTTCGCCCTTTATGGCAATGAAAACGCCGTTTTTCTTTGCAGTACGGGTATCGGAGAAAATATCGTCGGCATAGAAGGAGGAATTAAGGTTTCGCATACCCTGAGGCTTGCCGTTTACAGCATCGATAAGCTCCGAAACGGTAAGAGTTTCGTGCAGCTCGGTGTTGAAGGCAGGCTTTTTGTAATTCCGCATTATTTCCGCAACTATCTCACGCTCGTCAAAGTGGATATGAACATTGTTAGCCAGTATCTGATAATCCTCGTGACCTTTTCCTGCAAGAACGATGGTGTCGCCCTTTTCCGCAATGGCAATGGCACGTTTTATAGCCGCACGGCGGTCGGTTATCCTTATATAAGGCTTTAAGCCTGAAAGACCTGCCGTTATCTCGTCAATAATAGCGTCGGGGTCTTCGTTTCGTGGGTTATCTGAGGTTACAACCAGCAGGTCGGAGTATTTTTCCGCCGCCTGAGCCATAAGAGGGCGCTTTGTGCGGTCACGGTCGCCGCCGCAGCCGAAGAGGCAGATAAGCCTGCCATTTGTGTGTGCCTTTATGTTGGGCAGCATATTTTCCAAAGCGTCGGGGCTGTGTGCATAGTCGCAGACAACGAGGAAGCCTCTTTCGGAGGTAAGTATCTCGCAGCGTCCCTTTACGCCCTTGCACTTGCCGAGAGAGGTTATAGCGTCGTTTATTCCCACTCCCGATTTTATGCAGGCTATTATCGCAGCAAGAGCGTTTGAAACGTTGTATTCGCCTATCATATTGAGGGTAACGGGGAAGCTCTTGCTGTTTACGGATATCCAGAACTTTGTTGAAGCGCCTGAGCTTCTTATTTTATCCGCCTTGACCTCTGCGCTGGCGTGAAGACCGTAGGAAATACGTTCGCAGCCTGCGCTTTCAATGTCGTTCCAAAGCCTTATGCCGTAATCGTCGTCAATGTTGATGATGGCGGTCTTACAATGCTCGGTGAACAGCTTTTTCTTTGCGTCATAGTAGTTTTCCATTGTCAGGTGGTAGTCAAGGTGATCCTGAGTAAGATTGGTGAAAACGGCAATATCGAAAATTGCAGGACCTATCCTGTTCTGGTCAAGGGCAAAGGAGGACACCTCCATAACAACGGTGTCGCAGCCGTTCTTCATCATCTCGTACCAAATGCTGTAAAGTTCGTAAACACGGGGGGTTGTAGGGGTGGACTGGTCGGAATTGAAGGGCTTTCCGTTGATAAGAACGCCCGTTGTGCCGATAAAGCCTACTCTTCTGCCGTGGTCGGAGAGAATGTCTTTTATAAGTGTAGCCATGGTGGTCTTGCCGTTGGTTCCCGTTACGCCGATAAGCTTCAGATGCTTTTCGGGGTGGCTGAACCACGCAGCGCAGAGCAGACCGTAGAATTTTCTTGTATCCTCTGCGATTATCTGCCTTTTAAGTCCCAGGTCATGGTCGGCAACAACGCACAGAGCACCCTTTTCAAGCATTTCCTCTGCGGCGGAGTGTCCGTCAAACTTTGTTCCTTTAACGCATATGAAGATATAGTTCTCCTTTACCTCTTCCGTGTTGTCGGTAATGCCTTCAACTGCTGCGGAAGGGTCGGAAAAACAGACCTTTGCGTGTACCGACTTTGAAACGTCGTCAATAAGCTCGCCTAATCTCATAAAAAACCCTCCAAAAATCCGGGTCTGTTAACCCTCGTCCTTGATAATGAATACGACCTCGATGATCGTGCCTTTTGGAACAATGCAGCCCTCGCCGTAATTCTGGCTGTATGCAACGGCTCCCGCATGGCTTGAAGCGCCGTCACCTGCCTTGAAGTTAAGGTCGTGCTGTGTAAGTATTTCGTTAACGTCCGAAAGGGAATAGCCTATAATGTTCGGAACGGTGGTGTAGTCTGTTTCGTAGTCCTTGTCGGTGTAAAGTATGACCTTTCCGCCTCGCCGCAGAGAGCTTCCTCTGGACGGTATCTGTGCCGCAACTGTTTCACCCTCGCCGATAACGGAATATTTAAGTCCGAGGGCTTCAAGAGTTGCGCCTGCAGCTTCAATGGTCTGACCCTCAACGGAAGGAATGGTAATGCCAAGCTCCTCCAGTTCGTCCTCTGTATATTCGGGATAGTAGCCAAGGTAGGGGAGCGCTTCTTTAAATGTGTTGGAAACTACGGGGCAGGCAACAACGCTGCCGTAGTACATAAGAGAACCGTTCTGATCCCTTGCGTTAGGCTCGTCGACCATAACAAGCATGATTATCTCGGGATCGTCCGCAGGTGCAAAGCCGCAGTAGGAGGAAACGTAAAGATTGTCGTTTCCCGTTTCGTTGCTCTTGTCGATCTTCTGAGAGGTACCCGACTTGCCGCCGATAGCGTAGCCCTTTATGTAAGCGTTTGAGCCGCCCTTTGTGTTTACAACGGATTCAAGCACCTCACGCATTTTTGCTGAGGTCTCTTCGGAAATGACCTGACGCTTTACGGAAGTCTCGGTGGTTTTTATAACGTTGCCGTTGGTGTCGACTATCTTGCTGACAACGTGGGGAGTAACGAGGTAGCCGCCGTTTACCACAGCAGCGTAAGCGGTTATCATCTGAATGGGAGTGATCTTGTTGGTCTGACCGAAGGAACAGGATGCAAGCTCAACAGGACCCATATTTGCTGCGCTGACATAAAGGCTGTCCGTTTCTCCGGGAAGGTCTATGCCCGTTGGCTCGGTGAAGCCGAAGGCCTTGAAGTATTCAAAGAATTTCGTTCCGCCAAGCGCCTGACCTATCTGAATGAAAACAGGGTTGCAGGAGTTTGTCATAGCGGTGGTGAAGTCCTGTGTTCCGTGGGAATAGGTAGACCAGCAGTGCATTGTTGTGTCCGCTACCAGTATGGACTGATTGCAGGTAAAGGTGGAATCAAGAGTGATAGCACCCTCTTCAAGCGCCGCCGAGCCTGTTATTACCTTAAAAACGGAGCCGGGGTAATAAAGCTCTGTGATAGCCTTGTTTTTCCACTGCTGCTCACGGAGCGTTGCATATTCCTCATCATATTCCTCGGTGCCTTCAAGACCTGCAAGGTAAGATATGTCCTTTGGAGCGTATATGGAATTTCTGTCGTTAAGGTCAAAGCCGGGGGTGCTTGCCATTGCCAGCACAGCACCGGTGTTAACGTTCATGATTATTGCGCAGGCACGGTTCTGAACGTCATTTTCCTCAACAGCCTGTTCAAGATATTTCTCCGCATAATACTGGAGGGTCATATCAAGGGTAAGGTAAACGGAGTTGCCGTCCTGAGCGTCATAAATTTTATCGTTTTTGTAAGGCATTTCGTTGCCCTGAGCGTCCGTTGCGGAGATGATTTTTCCGTCAACGCCCTTTAAATAGTCGTTGTAATAGGCTTCAACGCCGTAAATGCCGTCGCCCTCGTAGTTTGTGAAGCCGATAACTGCGGCTGCAAGCTCACCTTGAGGGTAATAGCGCTTTGTGTCTACTTCCGTATAGATAAGGTCGCCAAGGTTTTCATCGTCCGCACGGCTCAGTATCTTGTCTGCAACGGGTTTTTCTATGGATTTTGCAACGCAGGACCACCTGGAGTTGGTGTTCTTGAATTTTTCCTTTATTTCCTCTGCGGTAACGTTGTCAAGCTCTTCGGTAAGTATAGTTATGCAGGCGTCAAGCATACGCTGGTATTCGGTCTTTCCCGTTTCGGAGGAAACGTTGACGTTGTCCTTTTCCGCAAGACGGTTGGGGTTTATGATAATGGAGTAGACCGTTGCGGACTGGGCAAGTATCTTGCCGTTAGAGTCGTAAATGCTGCCTCTGTTGGCGTTGACAATGGTGCTGCCGAACTGGTTTTCGTTAGCCATTGCCTGATATTTTGCGCTGTCGGTGACGGAGGTCTTGAACAGATTAACGATTATCCATGCGGCAAACGCAAGCAGAACGGCAAGAACACCGATGTTCAGCTTTCTTTTCATCGAATTGGTAGGGCTGCAGGACACGGCGGTACTCCTTTCATATAACTGTGGCTTTATGTAGACCTTTTATCATAAGCAAAATTTGGGTTGCACCGGAAGGACGGGAAGCTCCCCCTTGCTGTACAACCCTCTTTTAATAGTATTTCCTTATCCTCTCAGATATTCCACGAAATCCTCGAAAGCGTGCTTTATCCTTACAAAAAGATTGTCGCTGTTATCGGGAATATCCACCACGTTCCCGTTTTCAAGGCTTAAATATTCTATCTGCGATTTATCCAGCTTCTGCATACCGAGAACGTTGACAGCGTATTCCTCAACGGATTTAAGAGCGGATTTGCTTTCTATCTCCGTCTGCATACGGACGTTTTCGCTGCGGAGAATATCCACTCTTTTTGTTTCGGCGCTTATTTCGGAGTGTATAGCGGCGTTTTCAACCTTGCCGTAGATAACAAGACCGAGCAAAAGTCCTGCTGCAAGTGCAAGAACGATTATTCTCGGAGCGGAGCCTGCGGCTTCGGGCTTTGCCTTGCGCACCTTTATTTTGGCTTTTTCGTCCGAAGTCAGCTTCGGAGCGGCATTTTCATATTTTGAAAGATCGTATGCGAGACTTCCTTTACTCATTTTTATAATTCCTTCTTTTGTTCGTTTATACTAAGTTCATATCGTTCTATAGACAAAGACGGGAGATAGAATTACGTCAATCAAGGAAAGCGACCGCCGCAATGCTTGGTGCCTTGCAAGGGAGCTTGACGACGAGTGACGTAATTATAGCTTTCGGATTTGTCTATAGGTTGATATGAACTTAGTATTATAGTTTTTCTATAATTCTAAGTTTTGCGCTGCGGCTTCTGTTGTTTACCGCAAGCTCTTCTTCCGTTGCTTCAATAGGCTTGCGGTTGACCAGTTTTCCTCTGGGCTTTTTTCCGCATACGCACTGTGGGAAATCGGGGGGACAGGTGCAGCCTGTGCAGAAGCTTGCAAACCTCTGCTTCACTATCCTGTCTTCAAGAGAGTGGAAAGTGATAATGCAGAATCTTCCGCCGGGCTTAAGCATATCAAAACCGTCGTCAAGGGCTTTGTCCAACTCGTCAAGCTCACAGTTCACAGCAATTCTTATTGCCTGAAAGGTCTTTTTGCAGGGGTTCTTTTCCCTGCGGAACTTTGCCGGTATCGACTCACGGACTATATCCGCAAGCTCCGATGTGGTCTCAATAGGCTTTATTTCTCTCTTTTTTATAATAGTATCGGCGATCTTACGGGAAAATTTCTCTTCCCCGTATTCCCAAAGTATCCTGCTCAGTTCCTCATAGGAGCTGTTGTTTACAATATCCCTTGCGGAAACGCCGCTTTGTGACATTCTCATATCAAGAGGAGCGTCGCTGTGGTAGGAAAACCCTCTTTCCGCAGTATCAAGCTGATGCGAGGACACCCCAAGGTCAAGCAGTATGCCGTCAACTTCGGAAACACCTTCTGCGTCTGCAAGAGCCTTCATATCGGAGAAGTTGCCTTTCAGCACCCTTGCATTGTACGGTGCAAGCCGTTCCGAAGCAGCCGCAATTGCGTCCGGGTCACGGTCTATGCCAAGGAGCAGACCGCCGGTTGTGAGCCGTTTGGCTATTTCACGGGAATGTCCTGCTCCGCCGCAGGTGCCGTCTATATAAATACCGTCGGGCTTAATGTCAAGCCCTTCGATACATTCGTCAAGCATAACGGAAACGTGTGAAAAACTCATTGCGGCAGTCCTTTCTCAGAATGCAATGTCTGCAAGAGCGTCGGAAAGCATTTCTTCGGAAATAGCGCCGCTCATTTCGTTGAAACGTGCTGAATCCCAGATCTCCGCCCTGTTTATAACGCCGAGAACGGTAACGTCCTTGGTAAGTCCGGCATATTCTCTCAGATTTTGGGGAATAAGGATACGTCCCTGCTTATCCGGCTCAACGGGGCAGGCTCTTACGATGAAAAGCTTGGCAGATTTTGCCTTCTCACCCGTCAGAGTGCGGAGCTTTTCGGTAAAGTTTTCCCATTCTTCCTCGGAAAATACATAAAGGCAGTTGTCAAGACCAATTGTGACGATAAAACTCAGCCCAAGACGCTCTCTCAGCTTAGTGGGGAACGCCATACGGCCTTTTGCGTCGATTGTATGTTCATAAGTACCCATCAAAGAAGCGCTTGCCAAGTTTTACACCGCCTTTCCGCATTGCATTGTTGAAAACAAACTGTCGAAAAACCGCATAAACAGCTGATTTATACGATTTTCCACCGTTTTCCCTTATAAGTGGGGGAGAAGTTTTCCACACTGTGTGGAAAACTATGTTGAAAGTTCACCACTTCTCACCACTTTTATGGTCTCTTTCACCACTTTAATGATATTATACACCATTCCTTTGGATTTTGCAACCAAAACAAAAAAAACGCAAAGAAATAAATTAAAAATTTTTCCGCCCTGTTTAGTGCAAATTTACCAATGAACAAAAGTTCCGAAAATTTGTTTGTGTGCGGTTTTTGCAGGATAAAATAAGAAAATGCCGCCTTATATATAAAATAAACAAAAACACTTCACAAAATGCTTGTAAATATGTAATTACTCACAGTTGAAATTACTGTGTACTATATTATATAATTAAAGTGTAAACATTCGCCATTCCGTTTGATTGTACGGCACAAATTTAGGTGCAGGAAGGTTTAAACTGAAATGTTAAAGGCTATTGGTTCAAAAGCTGACCTTGAAAGCGAGGACAGCACTTTTCACTATCTTATCGCAGATCTTCTCGACAGCGACGTTGTTCAGGAGATGAAAAACTATATCCACCACGGCAATACGACCTGTTTTCAGCATTGTCTGAACGTTTCATACTATAATTATAAGCTCTGCAAGCTGTTTTCCCTTAACGAAAGAGCAGGCGCAAGAGCAGGCTTGCTTCACGACCTGTTCCTTTACGATTGGCATACATATCAGCGTCCAAAGGGAGAAAGGCTCCACGGCTTCACCCACGCAAAGAAAGCCCTTGAAAACGTGAAGAAGAACTTTTACGTTTCCGACCTTGAGAGCGACATTATCGAGAAGCATATGTTTCCCTTGAATCTGTTTTCACTGCCCAGATACCGTGAGACTCTTGTTATCGTCTTTACTGACAAGCTGTGCGGCATTATGGAGGTAGCGGCTTACAGAAAAATGGTAATAAACGAATTTTTCAAGCGTAAGTTCAAGAGAGCAAAGGCTGATATATAATTGATTTGAAAAAAATTTAAACCGCAGAAACGGCTGATTTCTGCGGTTTTTGTTTTGAATATAATAAGATCCGGTCAACGAATTTGTTGTGCGCTGACCGGATTTTTTATGTTATAATCTATATTTTGCCTTCGTCAAATTCGCCGGCAATAAGCCAGCCTATGGATTCGGTCAAAGCTGCGGCTGTTGTTGCACTTATTATTTCACCGGCAATAGGTATCCATCCCGTTGCCGTTTTTACAACTGTACGACCTATAGCTGTTGCCGATGCTGATGCAACGGCGGCTTTTGCAGCACTTTCGGTAATTGTACGTCCGAATACTTTGCCTAAAGAAATTACCATTGTTAATTGTAACGGTACAAGAACTGCACTGTCCGCTAAAGGTATTTTGGCAAGTCCGCTTCCTACAACAGCGGCGGAAGCACTTGCTGAATGTATTATTGCATGGCATTCCTTTTTCTGTTTACTTGTCATATAAACACGACCTTTGTTTAATTATATTTTGCACCGCAGCTTCTGCATTTTCCGTTGAAAACTGTGAACTGGCCGCAATTACAGCATTTTTGACCTTTGCCGCCTTTTCCTCCGTTTGCGGGAACTGTCATTGTATATCCGCATTTGGAACATACTCTTCCGAACTGACTTTCAAAAAAAGTGCTTTCTCCGCATTTTGGACAACTCATACCTGCCATTGTACAACGCTCCTTTTAATGTAATAAGATTATAAAACTCTAAAATATAACAAAATATGATTAATATAACTGTATTATACACAAAATATAGTTAATTGTCAAGTGGGAAATAATCAAATATGATATAATTTTTTAAAGAAGGAGTGAAAAAATGGCTTACTATTCCAGAATAAGAGATTTGCGAGAGGACAGCGACAAAACGCAGAGCGAGCTTGCGGAATATCTTGGAACTACAACACAATATTACGGGCTTTACGAAAAGGGCGCAAACGAGATCTCTTTTGAACGTGCCATACTTCTTGCAAAATACTACAATGTAAGCCTTGACTATATAGCAGGTCTTACAAACAGCAAAAGGGGACTTTCAAAGGGCGACCTTACCCCGGAACAGCAGGAGCTTATAGAATTTATCACATCGCTTAAGGAAAATGAAAGGGATTCTCTTGCAAAAATTTCCGAGCTTATCCAAAAGACCATAAACAAATAAACCGCAGGTGCGACCGCCTGCGGATTTTTTATCTCAAAAAATATTACGAATTTTGCGTATTATAATGCTACCTTGTACGGAATAATAAACTTTAATTCTATAAAAAGTATTTTTTGTAAATATTTCCTGTACAAAGCGCAAAAATTTTTGCAAAATTGCCCGGAAAATAAGCCTGCGCAAAACAGCAAAAAATACCGCAAAACCACGCAGGCAAGCCGATGCAACCGATAGTTGCGGAAGAGAAAATTATGAATTTTTCCAAATGCAAACCAGAATTGGTTGTCACAAGTCACGGAATATGTTATACTTTGTTATGACATAGAAAAGCCGCCCTTTTTGCTTGACATTCGGCTGATTTATGGAAATATCAGGATAGTGACGCTTTGTGAGCGTATAATTAGGAGTGGTGAAATGAACGTTGAAACTGCAAACAGGCTTCAGATGCTTAGAAAGAAAAACGGTTACTCCCAGGAGGAGCTTGCCGAGAAAATAGGAATATCAAGACAGGCGGTGTCAAAGTGGGAACGTGCCGAGGCTTCGCCCGATACAGACAACCTTATTCTGCTTGCAAGGCTGTACGGCGTGACCCTTGACGAGCTTTTAAAGACGGACAGCGTACCTATGCCCGACAGCGAGGGTATCTCTCTGCGCAAGGAGGACTACGCAGGCGGAGCATACAGCCGTCCTTACGTTGATGATGACGGGGAGATCTACCCCGGCGGACGTCCTTCCGTTTCCGGCGGAGATGTGAGCGGTTCCTATTCCGAGCCTCAGGGCGCACCGGGAGCGGCTTACAGCGAAGCTGCAAAGGAAAGCTCGGCTCAGTCCGCACAGTCTGACGGTAACTCTGAACAGCCGCAGCAGAACGGAACTGCCGCAGGCTTTATAAAAAGCGTTGCAGGCTTTACCGTGAACGTAACAAAACAGGCTATAGATACCACAGCAAAGGCACTTTCCGAAGCCGACGGAAAAATGAAGAACGGCGAAAGCCTTGAAAGTGCCGTTGAAAGCAGCTTTGAAAAGCATTTTGAGAATTTCGGCAAGAACTTTGAAAATATGGACAAGAACTTTGAAAATTTCGATAAGAAGTTTGAAAATTTTGATAAGAAGTTTGAAAATATCGGGAAAAACATAGACAAGGAAATGGAAAAAGCCTTTGATAATTTTGCAAAAATGCCGGGAGAAAACGCAAATAGCGGAAAGCCCGAGCAGAAAAGCAAGCATAAAGAGCCTGCAACGCTGCTTGACAAGCTGTTTCCACTTATTGTAGCGTGTGTTTTTCTCGCAGCCTGCGCAGTGCATCTTGCTCACCCTATGTGGCTGATATTCTTTGCCATACCCGTGTATTACATCTGGGTCAACGCATTCCGCAAATTCCGCAGGGGCGAAAAGAACTTTGGTGAGGCTTTTATCAGCTTTGTTGACGGGGCGCTGCCTATCGGTGTAACGTTCTTGTTCCTTGCTTCGGGATTTATGTTCGGCTACTGGCAGTTCATATGGACAATATTCTTCCTTATCCCCATTTACTATACGGGCAAGGAAGCGATAAAAAAGCGCAATCTGCTGATATTCTGCTACCCTGTACTGGCGGTATGGGCGTATATATTCTGCGGCTTCCTTTTCAACTGGGTCTGCGGACTTATCTTCCTTATGACAATACCTTTTTATTACATCATCATCGACCATTTGCAGAAAAAAGGCAGGAAATAAAAAAACAAAGGGGCTGCTGCACAAAACATCAACGTGCAGCAGTCCCGATTATTTTGCTTCAAAAATAAAGTAAGCGGAGGTACCGACTATTGTAACAGTCATTTTGTTTCCCGATATTTTCGCCTCCATATTTTTTTCCGAATCATCAAGGTCTAATGTGTAAACGCCGTCCGATCCCGTAAGAGTGCCGGTGTGATCCTTTCCGTTCATGGAGAAGGTAAAGTTTTTGCCGTCGGTACAGGAAAAATGCGGATCAATGCTTGTAACAGGAATTATATCATAGGTAATTTTCTTGCCCGATAAACCCGTTTCTATAATTTCCCACTTGGATGTGATAGTTGCTTGCCCGGAGCCTGCCGAGCTGCAGCCGCACAGACAGCTTAATGCCATTGCCATGATAACGGCGATAAATAAAACGCTTTTTTTCATCTTTATACCCCCTGAGAACTTGTTGAACCATATATTGTATAATTATATACTTGTCAAATCAATTTTGCAATCACATTAATGTTAAAACGAGGTAAATCCGTGCATTTTCCTCAGCATATCTCATCGGAATCAAGGATAATTGTAAAGGGTCCGTCGTTGAGCAGGGATATTTTCATATCTGCCCCGAAAACACCCTTTTCCACGGCAGGAACATCGGCTTTGCACTTCTCTATGATGTACTCATACATTTTATTTGCGGCGTCGGGCTTTCCTGCTTTTATAAAGGATGGACGGAACCCCTTTTTGCAGTCGGCGTAAAGGGTAAACTGGGAAATAAGCAGCAGACCGCCCCCAACATCCCCCAAGGAAAGGTTGGTCTTGCCGTTTTCGTCCTCGAAGATGCGAAGTCCTACAAGCTTCCGTATCATTTTATCCGCAATTTCTGTTGTGTCGCTGTCCGAAATGCCTATAAGCACAAGAAAGCCTTTGTTTATTTCA
>JBJEQN010000135.1:0-27323 GCA_051881775.1 Oscillospiraceae bacterium
GACGAGCTTCTTATGGAATCTGTCCGTATGATGTATATGCAGCGGTGCGGAACGGCGCTTGAGGAAAAGTATGCAGGAAGGTTTGCGCACAAGCCCTGTCATATGCAAAAAGCGTACCTTTTCGGAACGGAAGAAAGCGTGGACGTATCGGGTGGCTGGCACGATGCAGGCGACTATGGCAGATATACCGCTGCGGCTGCGGTCACGGCTGCGGAGCTGCTCCTTGCGTATGAAGCTGCCCCGAATAGGTTTCCCGATAATACAGGCATACCCGAAAGCGGAAACGGAGTTCCAGATATTCTTGACGAGGTGAAATACTGTCTTGACTGGCTGTTTAAAATGCAGACGTCCGAGGACGGCGTATACCATAAAGTCACCTGTGCGGATTTTCCCGGATATGTTATGCCCGAAGAGGAGAATGACAGGCTTATATTATGTCCCGTTTCAAAAACTGCAACAGCGGACTTTGCGGCTGTTATGGCAATGGCGAAGGACGTTTTTTTGGATATTTATCCCGAATATGCTTCAAAATGCCTTGCTGCGGCAGAAAAAGCGTGGCTGTTCCTTGAAAACGGCGGAGGGGAGCTTATAACGGACAATCCCCCCGGCATCGTTACGGGTTCATACGGTGACGATTGCTGTGATGATGAGCTTTACTGGGCTGCGGCACAGCTTTATAAGGCAACGGGCAGGGAGAAATACAAGGCATATTTTGAAAAGGCTGCAGCAGGAAATATATTCGGCGGCTTCGGCTGGAGAAACGTGGGGCATTTCGGGAACATTGCCTATCTTAGCCTTGATGATGAAATGAAGGATGCGGCTGTGTCCGATATGATAAGCAAAGCGGTGGTAAACGAGGCGGAGCGTTACATTTCAATTGCCGCTTCCGACGGCTACGGTTCAGCCTTGGAATATTACTGGTGGGGAAGCAATATGGAGGTAACGAGCTGCGGAATGACCCTTATGCTTGCTTACCGCCTTACGGGGAAAGCAGCGTATTATAACGCCGCAGCAGAACAGCTTAACTATCTTCTCGGCAAAAATCCTATGGGAATGTGCTATGTGACGGGCTTCGGGAGCCATTCGCCGCAGGCTCCTCATCACAGACCTTCGATAGCGGTCGGGGAGGCTGTAAAGGGTATGGTGGTTGGCGGTGCAAATCAGAATTTTCAGGATCATATCATTCTGGAAAGGTGCAGGAACGCTTTTCCTGCTATGTGCTATGCCGATGATCATGAAAGCTATTCCTCAAATGAGGTGGATACCTATTGGAATTCGCTATTGACCCTGCTTCTGGTTTGGATATATAATTTTTGATAAAAATAGGGCTGCTGCACGTTAATAAATTAAAATGTGCAACATCCCGATTTTTCATCAATTATCCATTATCTGAACCAGCTTATTTTTCAGGTCATTTTCTATCTGACCCAAAGCCTTTTCCGCTTCAGCACGTTTTTGTCTGCCCTCTTTCTGTATCTGCATAGTTTCCTCAATGGTGCTGATAAGGTTCTGATTTACCTTCTGCAATGTCTCAATATCAACAATTCCTCTGTTGGATTCCTTTGCGGTCTCCACCGTGTTGGTTTTCAGCAGTTCGGAGTTTTTCAGCAGCATACTGTTGGTGGTATCCGTTATCTCACGCTGCATTTTAAGCACTCTCTGCTGGTTGTTAAGTCCCATTGCGATAACGAACTGGCTCTTCCAGACGGGAATGGTATTCAGCACCGCCGTCTGTATCTTATCCACAAGAACACGGTCGTTGTTCTGTATCAGCTTTATCTGCGGAGCGGTCTGAACGGCAATGGTGCGGCTCAGTTCAAGATCGTATATCTTCTTTTCAAACCTGTCCACATCGTCCTCAAAATCACGGACAAGCTGTGCGTCCATAGGGTCTCCGCTTGCCTGCGCCTCCGCTCTCAGCTTGGGGATAGTTTCCGACTTTATTTCCTCCACACGCTCCTTGCCTGCCTGTATATAAAGTCCAAGCTCACGGAAGCAGTCAAGATTCTGCTTGTACATTATATCGAAAACGCTTATGTCCTTAAGCATATCCATTCTTGCCTTTTCAAGAGCGGCTTCTATCTTGTCTATCTGAACCTCCGCCTTGCTGTAACGCTCCGCCAGCTTTTTCAGGCTCTTCACCGCATTTTTTACTCCGGGCAGCTTTGATAAAATGCCGCTGTCGTTGGTAAGCGAGGACGGGTCAAGGCTGTTTACCTCCACCACAAGGCTTGAAAGAAGATCGCCAACCTGACCGCCGTCCTTTGAGCGAACGTTGTCAAGTATGGAATCGGTAAATTCCGTAAGCCTGCGCTGAGCACCAACGCCGTACTGTACCATCGTTCCCGAATCGGTAAAGTCAATGCTGTCCTTTATCTCCGCAATTCTTGCCCTTTCCTCGGGAGTGAAATCAAGCTGAGTGTTTTCATTTTGCAGCGCAAGAGAAGTATCCTCCGCCACGGCTATGTTTTTTGATTTTGAAAGGGTCGCCAGACTTATTTCCGACATAGTTAATCCTCCAGTTCTTCCATTATTATCTTCATTACCTTGTAATCGGGCATATTCATTACCGCATTTAGCTGCGGCGCAATACCGCTGACCTTGCCCTCTCCGCCTTCGGAGGAAATATCGCAGCCGCTTGTGCGGAAGCCGTGCTTTTCCCATGCAAGCTGCTGTATTTTTTCATCGCAGAGAGCCGCTGCGCCCTGTTTTCCCGTTTCGTCAAGAGCAATGTAAATATGCGTTGACCATATGGTTGGCGTTGGGTAAATAATTACAATATCATCTGCAATTTTGGCATATTGTTCGGGGTTTTCCGCCGCATATTCAAGAAGCTGGCTCTCGTAGCCTGCAATTATCGGCTTTGCACCGATGCCCGTGCGGATAAACTGGTTGAACAGGTCGGAGGAGGATGTTTCCATATATCCAAGGTCTGCAAAGATCGCTTTAAGCTGCGGTATTATTTCCTTCACGCTTTCCTCGTCCGCAGTCTTGCCGCCGCACAGCACGTTTGCAAGAAGCGCCGCAAACATATTGCCCGAATTTGAGCGAACGGGGTCTGTGGTATCAACGGAAACATTCCCGTAAAGCTCGGGCAGACCTGCTTCCGCCCATGTTACGCCCCTCGTTATCTTGTCCGTCAGCTTTTGCATATCGGCATAATAAACGCCCTCGGACTGCGTGACCGTTCCGTCTGTCATTAACGCATCGGCAACCGCCTTGTGTGAATAAAGCACAATGGGCGTGTTGAAGATTATCTCATCGGAAACAGGCTCGCCGTGCTGCTCCTTGTAATACTCCAAAGCCGTTCTGCTTGAGGGGAAAAGATAATCTCTGCCCGTCTGGTCGGCTGTTACCATATCAAGGGAGCCTGCACGGGAATATTCAAAGGCGATGTGATACTTTTTTGCAAGTATATCCGCTATCTGCTTATCCTCCATAATGCCTGTCTTTTCGCCGCCTAAGTAGCCGTTTATTACCGTAACATCGGTAGATTTTCCGTAGAAATAATATCCTGCGGCACCGATTATTACAATGATAAGAATAACCGCTCCTATGATTTTGGCTTTCATTTATCCATCTCCATTTTAACCGTTTGCTCCAGAAGCTCTATTTCCGCCTGCATATCGGTAAGCTCGCCGCGCATCAGCTTTTCAAACTGTCCGCTGAAGGCTTTGTTTAAGGTGACAAGTGCGCTTCGGGTGTCCTTTTTTAGCTGTATTATCTCCGTGGTTTCGATATTTGCGTCCTGCAGACCGATATACTTTGAAAGCAGCTTTGAAGCGGAGTCCTGATAGTAGTCGATAAACTGCCTTGCCTGACGTATCTTCAAGGGGTTCTGTTCCAGATATTCTATTATGGCAGCCGAGGTTTCCGCCAGCTTTTCCGCTTCGTTTTTAACCTGCACATCGCCTATTTTTACGATAGACCTTTTAATGCTTTCATAGTCCTCTTTCGCTTCAAGGAGCTTCTGTTCAAGCTCTTCGCCGTTTTCGATAAAATCAATATCCGTTCCGCCTATCCTGCGCTTCGGCTTTGTCATAAGATAAAGCCCTGCATATGTGCCTGCCGCAATGGGAATATCAACAAAAACAGACCATTCAAGCAGGAAAAGCAGTATTACGAAGACCGCTCCTGCCGCAGCTGCGGAAATTATGGCTGCTATATTCTGACGAAGATCATTTTTCACCTTAATTATATCCTTTCACGCTGCGGAATGCGCCCGTAAGGTCGGTCCTTCCGTCGAAAACTCTTGCATTCGTAAGCTCTGCAAGCTCGTTCAGCTGCCTGTCATCAGCGTCGCCGAACATTATGGAAAATACGGGAATATCATATCCACGGGAGTTATATTCGCTTATAAAATCCTTACGGTTATCTTTTTCCGAAGCGCCGTCCGACATGATTATCACCGCAGGACAATAAGCGGAAATATCATAATTCTCCGCCGCATATGCGATACCCTCCGCCGCAGCCGAATACATATCCGTTCCGCCTCCCGGCTCTTCTGCGCAGATGTTGTTGTACAAGGCTTCAAGCACCGTATCGTCCGCACCCTCTGCGGTATATACCGAGCGCACACTTCCGTCAAAAATAACTGCAATGTTTACCTCGTCCTCAGCCGCCTGAAGCAGATTTTTCTCCGCATTTTCACGGATAAGCAGCTGTCCCATTGCTTCAACAAGCTGCATATTTCCTTCCCCTCTCATACTTCCCGAAAAATCAAGGCAGTATATGTTCAGAGAAGGCTTGCGGAACGCCGTCTGGTAAAGATTCAGCGCCTTCATCAGCGTTTCCTCCGAAGGCATTGTTATAGGTGAAAGAATTTTATCCGTATCAATGCCCCATTCCGCATTGAAAATGTTGCTGTACTGCGAATAGTCCTCCGTAAAGCCCGTTCTTCTTCCCGTCAGACGTATTTTTTCCTGCACTTCGTCGGACAAAAGATACTCCTGCACCGCAAGGAAGGCTTTTTCCTTATCCTTGTCACCGTGGTCGGCATATGCAAGGGGCGAATCCGCAACGGTAAGTCCGTCATAGGGATAAACTGCGTAAAGCGGCTCTCTGCCTTGGGAAACAAGCTCCTTGTCTGCGGCAATTATAAGTGATTCGTAATTGACCATTGCGTCATAATCACCTGCAAGGAACATATCCTTTAGCCAGTCGGAGCTGCCTGAGCTTCGGTCTATTCCCGAAAAAAGCGAGGATATATCCGCTTTAAGTCCGGGTGAATCAAGGTCGGCGGAAGTCAGCGCAGAGGTCTTGCCCGTAAGTGCGTAGAGAAAGCCGATGTATGCGCTTGCGCCCGAATTTGACTGGGTGGCGCTTGTCATACAGAAGCGGAGTTCTCCCGAATTTATCGCATCAAGTATATCCTTTACCGACACCTTTCCGCTTGTGAATCCCAGCTTTTCCGCAAGGGATTTTTTTATTCCGAACACAACGGGAGAGGATGAGATGGACTGGTCGTGCTTGATGATATGCTGTTCATCGCCTAAAGAGATCCAGATGCTTGAAGCAGGCCATACCGCATCGTAATCAGCCGCACCGCTTTTCAGCTCGTTCATAATATCCACCGAGCCCTTATAGGTCATTTCAATGCCCACGCCCGTTTTCTTTGAACATTCCGCAAGAATATCCGAAAGCTCCTTGTTTTCCGAGCCTGATAATATCCTGATAGTTTCCTTTTCAAAAACTCCGCCGCCAAAGCTGTTTTCCGAGGCTTTGCTTTCGGCTGTTCCGCATGATGAAAGAATACCTGCGGACATTACGGCGGATAAGAGAACGCACATTGCTTTTTTCATACAAAACCGTCCTATATTATTTATTTAACATATTATATATCAGCAATGTAAAATCAGTAATCACGCCATTGCAAAATCTATGTAAAGTCGTTTTGTGATTTTTCTTTGCAAAGTGCCGTTATATCCTACTTTTCCTATATGAATTTTCCAAAAGCTATTGACAAAGCTGCTCGGGAGTTGTATTATATAATCATAGCATACTATGTTGATGTGTTTAGTAAATAAAGTGACGCAAAAGGGGAACAGGGTATATGTCAATAAAGAAAATAGCGGAAATAGCAGGAGTTTCTTATTCCACCGTATCAAGGGTACTGAGCAATCCCGAGTATAAATGCTCGGATGAAGGCGTAAGGGAGCGTATACTTGCAGCGGCAAGAGAGCTGAACTATATACCCAACGAAGCGGCAAAAAGCCTTAAGCTGGGCATAAAAAAGGAGCAGAACCCCTACAAGATCTCCATACTTGTCACAAGAACAGGCTCCGCAGGCATAGACCCCTTTTTCAGAGAGATAACCCGTATAACGGAAAGCGAGATACATAAAAATATGTGTATTCTTTCACAGGTGCTGTATATGCCGGAGCTGTCGGGGGAACGTCCGCAGGTCAACACAGGCGAATTGCTGTCGGGGGGCTCGGACGGGCTTATTATCATAGGCAAATGCAGTCCTGCGGCAATAAAAGTGCTGAAAAAGAGCTTTAAAGCCGTAGTTTCCCTTAACCGCAACTCCACCAACTACGAATCGGACGAGGTCATCTGCGACGGTGCGAAAATAGCCGCTCTTGCCGTTGAATATCTCATCGGGCTGGGACACCGCAAGATAGGATATGTGGGCGACTGTCACAACGAATCACGCTTCAAGGGCTATAGGGAAACTCTTTTCAAGTACAACCTTGATTACGACGTTGATTTCGTTATAAATACCCGTCAGGGGGAGGAACAGGGCTATGAGATAATGGAAAGGCTTATGCAGCAGAAAAACGTTCTCACGGGGATATACTGCGCCAATGACATAACCGCCGTCGGTATGCTCAAAGCCCTGAGCAAGTACAAGAACAGGTATTACAGCCCCTCCATAATTTCCAGCGACGATATTGACGAGGCGCAGTTTACAAAGCCTATGCTTACAACGGTGCGGCTGCCTAAGGAGGATATGGCGAAATTTGCACTTTACCTGCTGCTTGACAGATTGAACGGCGGTCATAAAGCTGCCGCCCGTGTAGAGCTTGAAGGAACGCTTATTATCCGTGAAAGCTGCTCTCAGGTATCGGGAGCGCTGGACTGTGAATATTATATATAAATAATGGGATTCCAAAGGGACGAGTCCCTTTGGCGAGGATTTTTAAGGGCGAGGAGCCCTTAAATCGCTCTCCGCAGAGAGCGAAACTCCCCTAAAGTTGGGCATAACGCATTGTAAAAGTAAGCACAGCAAAGTAAAAAATCCAAAGGCGCAATTCACATAAAAAATCGGAACCAAGTAATGTGTCAAATGACATAAAACTTGTAAAACCGACTATGTGAATTGCGCCTATTTCTAACCCGTACAAACAAAGTCACCCTCGGAAAAAAATATACTGAGCGGAGCGAAGTGTATTTTTTTCCGACACAGCAAACTTTGTAACGGTTGTCCCGACAAAACCTGTTGAACCGCACCAAAAGTGCTGACCCACGGGCGCACACTGTGCGCCCCTACAGAAAAATGCGAAAAAATGCTAATCTTGTGCGGAAAACTAACGCCATATATCGCTGTGTCGGATAAAATGCACATCGCTTCGCTCTGTACATTTTATCCGAGGGGGAATTTATCTTGATATGTAAGAATAGGCGCAATTCACATTAATTGGTTCCACGAGTTTTGTGATATACAAAACATTACTTGGTTCCGCTTTTTTATGTGAATTGCGCCTTTGGATTTTTTACTTTGCTGTTTTTAACGCTGCTTTGCGTTATTCATTACTTTAGAGGTGTTTCGCTCCTGCGGGAGCGACAAGGGACGCTGTCCCCTTGACCCCTGCCACCCTTTGAAAAGCGTGGACGTAAACTTTAGACGCTTATTAGCCTCTTTGTGATCCCGTTGCTGCTGCGCCGTATCTGCTGTTTATATAATCTCCCAGCTTATTTATCCTGCTTTCACAATGGGAAAAGAACCTTTTATAGCCTTCACAAAGGAAGTTAACTCCAAGTCCGCCGCCGTAAACATCTCTCCACCTGCGGCAGCCGCCTCTGCATAAGCTGTAATAGCTGCATTTGCGGCACTCCTCCGGCTTATCCACCGATTCTTCCATGAACCTTAACGACTTTTCACTGCCGTACAGCTTGCCGAAGCCGTCCGAAACATCTCCCAGCCGCCATTGATCCGCTGTATAAAAATCACAGGGATAGACCGAGCCGTCGCTTTCCACAACAAAGTAAGTCGTGCATTTTCCGCACATACCGCATTCTTCCGGAGCATAGCCTGCCGCCATCTGCGCAAAATTTGAAAACTGTCTTATGTCTATCTGCAGTCCCTCCGAGAAGTCCTTATACCACAGGTCAAACAGCTTGTTGAGAAAATCGCCGTATTGCTCCGGGGTAAGGGAATAATCGCTTTTTTCCGCACCCTGTTCGTCAAGGCAGGGTATGTACTGCTGATACATAAATCCCATCTGCTTGAAATAGTTATATACAGAGGATATTTTTTCCGCCGTTTTTTTCGTTACAACGGTGCAGATATTGAACTGCACGTTATATTTTCTGAACAGCTTTACCGTTTCGATAACACGGTCAAAGATGCTCTTTCCTGCTGCATTTACACGGCAATAGTCGTTTACCGCTCTTGGTCCGTCAAGGGACAAGCCTACAAGGAAGTTGTTCTCGGCAAGGAATTTTGCCCATTCCTCGGTGATAAGAACGCCGTTTGTCTGTATGGTGTTCTGTATTTCAAGGCGCTTGGTATTGTATTTCTTCTGCATCTCAACGGCTTTTCTGAAAAAATCAAGTCCTGCAAGGGTAGGTTCTCCTCCCTGAAAGGCAAATGCCGCAAATCCGTCAGCATAGGCTATGGTCTCTCTTACAAGCCTGTCAAGCGTTTCCTCACTCATTATGCCATAGTCTGCAACGCACCTGTTTTCTGCGATAGCGTGGTAAAAGCAATATCGGCAGGCAATATTGCAGGCGGAAGAAGCCGGTTTTATAAGTATGCTTACGGGCGGCATTGTTTTTTCTCCTTTTTCGGTTAGTCTGCATTCATTATTTTTTCTATAACGTCCTGTTTTTTCAAGGCTGTGCCGTACTGATGTATGGTAAGGCTGTTTATATCTCCCGTGAACTCAAAGCCTCCCTTGTAATCGGGGGATACCTCGGTGTAAAAGCCTGCTCTGAGGGAGGTACTCATTCCGGGGGTGTAAAATCTTCTTGTAACGGTAACTTTTCCGCTTTCCGAGCCGTTAACGGAAAGGGCAGCGTTTATCTTATCCGGCGAAACATCGTAATCAAGGCGCACCGTCAGCTTTCCCGAAGGCAGCTCCTCCGAAACGGCTTCAAAATATTCAAAGCGGTTGGCGTTATACACGAATTTCAGGCGGTTGTCCTTGATGTAAAATACAAGTCCGCCGAAACGGTCGCCCTGTGAGAAAAGTATTCCTTCCGCAGAGGTGTCCTTACGGTCAATTTCAGCCGATATCCACAGGCTTGCGCCGGAATTTACCCTTGTGTTGAGCATATACGGCTTGAATACGTTTTTGTATGTCCTTTCCGTTTCGGGTATCTGAATATTGTCGCCGTAAAGCTGCATTATCTTTTCGGGAGCGGCGTGGAACGGGAATCTGAGCATTGGGAATACGTTGTGCCTGCCTGCTTCAAGGAAAAATTCTTCACGAAGCTCTCTCAGCTTTTCGGGATATTTGTCCGCAACGTTATACTTTTCGGAATAATCCTCGGCTGTGTGATAAAGCTCCCACTGGTCCTCTTCATAGGTCTCGTTGAACGTATGGTTTACCACAGCCTTCCAGCCGTCCTTGTATATGGCTCTGTTACCGAAGGTCTCGTAATACTGAACACGCTTGCGGCTTTCGGTGCTGTCGGCTTCAAAGGTGTATTTAAGGCTTGTGCCGCTCATAGGCTTCTGTGGAACGCCCTTGATAAATTTAGGCTTTTCAATGCCGAGAATATCAAGCACCGTTGGAGTTATATCGCTTACATGATGATACTGGCTCCTGATGCCGCCCTTGTCGCTGATAAGTTTCGGATAGCTTATGATAAGCGGATCCTTTATGCCGCCTTCGTGTGACCATATCTTATACCACCGGAAAGGCGTGTTGAGCGCATTTGCCCAGCCTGTGGGATAGTGGTTGAAGGAATACTCTCCGCCTATTTCGTCAATATGCTCAAGGGCAAATTCAGCTTCGCCCGAACGTGTAGTTATATCCTGACCGCTGAAGGCGTTGAACCTTCCCTCTATTCCTCCCTCGGCGCTTGCACCGTTGTCGGAAAGGAGAACAATGATCGTATTATCAAAGCGGTCAATGCTCTTTAAGAAGTCGATCACTCTTCCTATCTGTTCATCGGTATGTTCAAGGAATCCTGCAAAGGTCTCCATATACCTACTATACAGCTTTTTATGGTCGCTGTCAAGTGAATCCCACGGGTCAACAAGGGGCGCACGGTCTGTAAGCTCGGCGTTCTGAGGAATTATGCCAAGGCGCTTCTGATTCTCGAACCATTCCTCACGCACCTTATCCCAGCCCCCGTCAAATTTGCCCTTGTAGCGGTCTATATATTCCTTTGGAACGTGGTGGGGCGTGTGCATAGCGCCATAGGCAAGGTACAGGAAAAATGGCTTGTCGGGGAAGGAGTAGTTATGATTGTATAAGAAGTCAATGGCGTTGTCGGTTATATCAACAGAGAGATGATAGCCGTCCTTGGGCTCCTTCGGCTGAGGAATGAAGGTATTGTCCCTTGTGAGAGAGAAGGGGTGATACTGGTCGGTCTCTGCGGAAATAAAGCCGTAATAGCGCTCAAAGCCCTTGCCAAGCGGCCAGTTGTCATAGGGACCCGAGGGGTTCTGTTTATCGGAAAGGTGCCATTTTCCTGCGGCATAGGTGGAGTAATCATACTCCCTCAGTATCTCCGCAAGAGTTGCATAAGACGGGTCAATGCAGCCCTGACCGTTATCCGTGCCGGTGTTGAATTCCACTACGGAGGCAACCCCTGCTTCGTGGTGGTTTGCGCCCGTCAGCAGAGAAGCTCTTGTTGCGGAGCATACCGCCGTTGTATGGAAATTGTTGTAGCGCAGACCCTCCGCCGCAAGCCTGTCAATATTGGGCGTATTGATGTTTGAACCGTAGCAGCCAAGACCCGAAAAGCCAAGGTCGTCCAGAACGATATACACCACGTTGGGCGCAGCTTTAAGATCGTTTCCGACAGCTTCATATTTATATTCCGTATCGGCTACCGTTCTGCCCACGGTGCCTGTAAATTTTCTTTTTTTCATTGCCTTTTCCTCCCTTATTCAAGATGAAAACTTTTCAGAAGCTCAGTCTCGGCGTTTATCTCTGTACCGAACGAAGTAATATCCAGTCTGTCAATATTGCCCGAAAATTCAAAGGGTACTTCATATTCATTTGAAACTGCCGTCATAACATTTGCTTTAAGGGTAGTTTCGCCGTCGCCTTCGATAAAATAGGGCTTGTCTATCCTTACGCTGCCGACCTCTGCGCCGTTTACAAATATTTTCACATAGGGTATGCGGTCTTTGACAATAAATGTATAGCCTGCGCTGAAGCTGCCCGAGGGAAGTTCGGTGTCCGATGTGATGATATACAGGTCGTCACGGTTGTTTTTGTATGCGAATTTCAGCTTGTTGTCCTTTATGTAGAAGCTGAAACCGCCGAAGCGTCCTCCGCTTGAAATAATAACGCCCTCGTCCTTGTCCGACTTCCTTGTAAGCTGCGCAGTAAGGGTATAGTTGTTCAGCAAAGCTCCCTGAGCGGCTGTAAGGATATAAGGCTTGAAAATGTTTTTAAAGCTGAGCTTTCCTCCCGGTCTTTTTGCGGAATTGAGCATTTTAAGCAGATTATCCTTTGAAGCAAGATAGCCGCCGCTTGTAACGGGGAACACATCGTATTTTCCTGCTTCGATATAGAACTGCTCCGTAAGCTCCTGCAGCTTTTCGGGATATTTGTCTGCAACGTTATACTTCTCCGAGTAATCCTCGCTGACGTGGTAAAGCTCCCACTTGTCCTCTGCGTAGCTTTCGTTGAAGGTATGATTTATTACAGCCTTCCAACCGTCCTTGTAGATGCCCTTGTTGCTGACCATTTCGTAATACTGTATCCTGCGCCTGCTTGCTTCATCGGGGCTTTCAAGGGTGTATTTCAGGCTTATGCCGTGCATTTTCTCCTGGGGAACGCCCTTTATGGTATCGGGCTTTTCAACTCCGATAATATCAAGTATGGTGGGAGTAATATCTATAACGTGAGCATACTGGTTTCTCACGCTTCCGCCGTCCTTTACCAGCTTGGGATAGCTGATGATAAGGGGGTCCTTTACTCCGCCCTCGTGAGCAAAGCTCTTATACCACTGGAAGGGCGTGTTAAGTGCGTTCGCCCAGCCTGTGGGATAATGCTCATGGGTAAATTCCGAGCCCATTTCATCATAATGCTTAAGAGCATATTCAACATCGTCGTCCTCGCCGGTAGCGTCCATTGAGGAGTGGGAGTTGAGCCTTCCTGCCTTGCCGCCCTCTGCGCTTGCACCGTTATCGGAAAGCAGAACGATAATTGTATTGTCAAGTTTATCAACGCTTTCAAGATAATCAATAACTC
Organism: Oscillospiraceae bacterium; assembly: GCA_051881775.1. Lineage (GTDB taxonomy): Bacteria > Bacillota > Clostridia > Oscillospirales > Ruminococcaceae > UMGS363. The sequence continues at coordinate 12,603 of JBJEQN010000135.1, forward strand.
TTCCTATCTGTGCATCGGTGTGTTCAAGAAAGCCTGCAAAGACCTCCATATATTTTGCGTAGACCTTTTTCTTTTCATCGCTGAGAGGATCCCACGGGTCAACGATAGGCGCACGGTCGGTAAGCTCCGCATTTTCGGGTATTACGCCCAAGCGCTTCTGATTTTCAAACCATTCCTCCCGTATCTTATCCCAGCCCTTGTCAAATTTTCCCTTGTATTTGTCAATATAGCTCTGAGGGGCGTGGTGAGGTTCGTGCATTGCGCCGTAGGCAAGGTAAAGGAAGAAAGGTCTGTCGCCGTCGGCGTTGATATGGTTGTAAATAAAATCAATGGCGTTGTCGGTTATATCCTCGGAAAGGTGATAGCCCTCGCTTGCTTTTTTCGGCTGAGTTACAAAGGTGTTATCCCTTATAAGCTGAGGGTTGAACTGGTCTGTTGCACCCTGCAGAAAGCCGTAAAATCTGTCGAAGCCTCTTCCGAGAGGCCAGTTGTTATAGGGCCCCGAGGGGGTCTGTGTATCGGAAAGGTGCCATTTTCCTGCGGCATATGTGCCGTAGTCGTACTCGTGAAGTATCTCCGCAGCGGTCGCATAGGTCTCCTTAACGTGACCAAGGGAATTTTTGCAGCCTGTTTTAAAATCAATGACAGAAGCTACTCCTGCGGCGTGGTGATTTGCACCCGTAAGCAGGGAAGCCCTTGTTGCGGAGCAGATAGCCGTGGTGTGAAAATTGTTGTAGCGAAGACCGCTTTGCGCAAGCCTGTCTATATTGGGCGTGTCAATGGTCGAGCCGTAGCATCCGAGACCTGCAAAGCCAAGGTCGTCAAGAACTATGTACACCACATTGGGCGCACCCTCGGGGTATTTTTTCACCGTTTCAAATTTAAGCTCCGTTTCGGCCATCGTTCTGCCTACCGTGCCAATAAATTTTCTTTCTCCCATTTTTCTTCTCCTATTCTTGATGCATAGCCTTTTCAACGCCGTTCTTTCTTGTTTCCGAACCGCTTGCAAAGGAATGAAGCACTATCTTGTCTATCCTGCCCGTAAATTCAAAGGGAGCTTCATATTCGGGCGATATTGCGGTGTCAAAGTTGGCTCTTATTGCTGTTGTAAAGCCTTTCATAAAGTACAGCCTTGAAAGCTCCGATTCGGCGGATTTTTTGCCGTCAACGGAAAGCAGAACGTGAGCGTGAGACCTGTCAAAATATTCAAAATCAATTCTTATGCTGTGACTTCCTGCCGAAATTTCTTCCGATTCCAGCTTGAAAATATCAAAGCTGTTGGCGTTGTAAACATATTTCACCTTTCTGTCCTTGATATACAAGGTGAAGCCGCCGAAACGGTCGCCCGAAGCAAGGATAACGCCCTCGTCCTTCTCGTTAACGGTAACGTCTGCAACGATAAAATGACTTGCAGAGTCAAGATTTACCCTGTTCTGCGCATTTGAACCGTAAGCCTCAAAGCCGTTTCCGCCAAAACGGAAGGGCAGGAACATATTTTTGAACACAAGCTCCGCTTCGGGGCTGCCGCTGTCATATTCAAACTCGTCAAGGTCGTCTCTCCGTCCTTTTGTGGTGCCTGACATTGGGAAAACGTTGTATTTTGCCGCTTCAACAAGGAAATCCTCCGAAAGCTCCTTTACCTTTTCGGGATACTTGTCCGCAACGTTATATTTTTCCGAATAATCCTCCGCAACGTGATAAAGCTCCCACTTGTCACGGGAAAAATCTCCTGCGCTGCCTATCCAATGATTGATAACAGCCTTCCAGCCGTCCTTGTATATGGCACGATTGCCCAGCATTTCGTAATACTGCACCCGTCTGCGGTCAGGCTCGCCTGCGCTGTCAAAGCTGTACCTGAAGCTTATTCCGCTGAAGGGCTTTTGATGAACGCCCTTTATATACTCAGGCTTTTCAAGTTCCAAAATGTCAAGGACGGTGGGAGTTACATCGGAAACGTGATGATAATTGCTTCTTATGCCCCCTGCGTCCTTGATGAGCTTCGGATAGCTTATGATAAGCGGATCCTTTACGCCGCCCTCGTGCGCCCAGCACTTGTAAAGCTGAAAGGGTGTATTGAGCGCATTTGCCCAGCCTGTAGGATAGTGGTTGAAGGAATATTCGCTGCCTATCTCGTCAATATGCGCAAGGGCAAATTCGGTCTCTTCCTTTCCGTCCGACGCTCCGGCAACATCGGGCAGAACGTTTGCGTTGAACGCACCGTATTTTCCGCCCTCCGAGCTTGCGCCGTTATCCGATAAAAGAACGATAACGGTATTGTCAAACTGGTCTATGCTCTTAAGATAGTCAATAACTCTGCCTATCTGTTCATCGGTATGGTCAAGGAAGCCTGCAAACGCCTCCATATATTTTGCATAAAGCCGTTTCTTGTCATCACTGAGAGAATCCCACGGTTCAACGAAGGGCGCACGGTCGGTAAGCTCCGCTTCAACGGGAACTATGCCCAGCTTCTTTTGGTTTTCAAACCATTCCTCCCTCAGCTTATCCCAGCCCTTGTCAAATCTTCCCTTGTACTTGTCTATATAGCTCTGCGGAGCGTGGTGGGGCGTGTGCATAGCGCCGTATGCAAGATAAAGGAAGAAGGGCTTGTCGGGATAGGTGTTTTTCTGCTCGTATATATAACGGATAGCATTGTCTGTAATGTCCTCCGAAAGGTGATAGCCCTCGGCGGAGCTTTTGGGCGGCTCAACAAAGGTATTATCCCTTACAAGCTGCGGATGAAACTGGTCTGTTTCCCCCTGCAGAAAGCCATAGTATCTTTCAAAGCCATTTCCAAGGGGCCAGTCGTTGAAGGGACCTGCAGGCAGCTTTTGGTTTGACAGATGCCACTTGCCCGAAGCAAAGGTAGAGTAGCCGTAATGCTGTAAAATTTCCGCAAGGGTAGCATAGCTGTCGTCTATCCTGCCTGTGCCGTTTGCGCAGCCGGTAGTCATTTCTATAACGCCCGATACGCCGACCTCGTGGTGGTTTGCTCCCGTCAGAAGTGAAGCCCTCGTTGCGGAGCATATCGCCGTTGTATGAAAATTATTGTAGCGAAGACCGCTCTGCGCAAGACTGTCAATGTTAGGCGTATCTATATTTGAACCGTAGCAGCCAAGCCCTGCAAAGCCGAGGTCGTCAAGAACTATGTACACTACATTGGGTCTGCCCTCATAGGGACTTTTTTCAACTTCATATCTGTATTCTGTGTCAAGATAAGTCCTGCCCACAGTACCGGTAAACTTTCTTTCAGACATTTTCCGTTCCTCCGTTTATTTCGCCAAAGCCTTGTCTGCATAAGACCTGTCCGCAACGTCCTCTGTCTTTATATCGGAATTAATTATGCCCTGTTCCTTCATAAAGTCAATGGATACCTGTAAGTGTGTGAGCATTTCGTCCGTTATAACAGGGTCAAATTCGGGGAAGGAGGTATCGGTATATATGAGCCTGTTTATAGCCTCGGGGTAAGTGCCCTGAGAAAGATCTTCATATGCCTTGTCGGGGTTTTCCTGTGCAAACTTATAAGCGCTGTCAAGCGCCTTCACAAGTGCTTCCGCTGCGCCGGGATATTTGTCAATGGACTTCTGACTTGCCGCAAGAACGAATATCTGTGAAAGCTCGTCCTGCTTAAGGGGAGTTTCATAATATGTGCCTATACCCTGCGCTTCATAGGCTCTTATTGCCGCCTGAGAAGAAGCCGCAATGTCTGCGTCACCGGAAGCAATAAGGGTGGGACCGTCCGTAGGAGAGTTTATCAGCTCAACATCATTGACGGAAAGTCCTGCTCTTTTAAGAAGTCCGAAAATATATCTCTGAACGGGAGTGCCGAAGCCTACAACTATCTTTTTGCCTTTAAGGTCTTCAAGGGAATCAAGTTTAGTATTGCCCGAAACAAGAAGTGCGTGTTCAAGATAGTTGTTTACGCTTGCAATAATTTTAACGTCAATACCATTTGCAGCGGCTGTGATCGCAGGCTGGTCGCCGTAAACCGCAAAATCAACAGCGCCCGAAGCAAAAGCCTCGTTTACCGCAGGTCCCGCAAGAGCAAAGCCCTGATATTCCACCGAATAACCTGCTTTTTCAAGCTCTGCGTCAAAGAATTTTTCCACCTGAGCAATAGTTGCGCTCTCCATTGCCACACCGTTGGCGCCTGGGGTGCCTATAACTATCTTTTTAAGCTCTGTGCTTGCCGCTGCTGCTGCGGAAGAGCTGTCCGAAGGTGCGTTTTCTGCGCTGCCGTCCGATTTTGCGCAGGAGGTAACGGAAAGTGTAATTGCCGAAGCTGCGAGTATGGTAATAATTTTCTTAACATCAAACTTTTTCATAATAAAATTCCTTCCTTATAAATAATTTTATGGTACAAGCGTCTGCCGTCCACATCGCCTGTTTGAGTTGTACCGGGTTTCCATAGCTTTGTACCTCCGTTAAATGGTGTATTCAACATTAGGCACATCTTCATGGAAGAAGTGGTTGTAAATTTTCTTTTTGTAGTAGTTGAAGTCGGAGGTTCCCCGTATTCTGGCATTGCTGCCCTTTATTTCGATTATCTCTTCTATCTGACCGGGTCTTGCCGACATTACCACTACCTTGTTGCCGAGAACTATTGCCTCGTCAATATCATGGGTGACCATTATCATGGTTGTGTGTTCTTCCTGCTGTATCCTAAGTATTTCCTTCTGCATCTGCACCCTTGTAAGAGCGTCAAGTGCGCCGAAAGGCTCGTCAAGGAGAAGAAGCTGGGGACTTGTAACAAGACCTCTGGCAATTGCAGCCCTCTGAGCCATTCCTCCCGAAAGCTGCGACGGATAAACCTTCTCAAAGCCGTTGAGCTGAACAAGATCAATATGCTTCTGCACCGTTTCCGCCCACTTTTTTCTGTCCTTTTTGTCAAGACCGAAGCCTATGTTGTCCTTTATTTTCAGCCATGGCAGCAGTCGGTGCTCCTGATAGACCATTCCGCAGTCTATATCGGGGGATTCGACTTTTTTTCCGTTCCTTGTCACTTCACCGTCGGAATATTTTACAAGACCTGCGATTATTTTCAGCAGCGTTGATTTTCCGCATCCGCTGTGTCCCACAATAGTAACGAATTCTCCCTTTTTCACTTCAAGGTCAATATCACGGAGTATCTCTATACTTTTGCCCTCCACCTCGAAACTTTTATTCAGATGTTTTATATCAAGACTAAGCTCACTCATTTCAGCCTCTCTCCCTTCTCTTTCTTTCCCAAGGCGTAAGCAGCTCAAATACGAGCGAAAGAACCTTATCCATAAGGATACCGATAACGCCTATCACTATCATATCAACGATAACAATATCCGAGCGCATCATAGTCCTTGCATAACTCAGCTTGTAGCCGATGCCGGAGGTGGAAGCAATAAGCTCCGCCGCAACTACCGCCATCCACGATACGCCCAGACCCAGCTTCAGGCCTGTCTGAATGTGGGGCAGCGCATGGGGAAGATAAACTCTGATAAAGGTGCTCCAGCGGTTCAGCTTGTACATCTTTGCGACCTCAACATATTCAAGAGGCGTGCTGCTTATGCCGCTGAGAGTGTTTACCATAACGGGGAAAAAAGCTGCGATAACGATTATGACTATCTTTGAAAGCTCACCTATTCCGCACCATAATATCAGCAGCGGTATCCACGCCATAATAGGTATCTGTCTGACAGTTGTGACCGTGGGCTGAAATATTTTCAGTACCGTTGTACTCATTCCCATTACAGTTCCGAGAAATACGCCCAGCAGCGCCGCCACCGCAAAGCCTTCAAGCACTCTTGTAAGGCTTATTATCAGGTCGCCTGCCAGTTCGCCGGACAGAACAAGCTCCTTGAAGCTGTTAAGCACCGTGCTTATCCTGGGAAGAATACTCTCGGGCGTACTGCCGAAATTGGTTGCGTACCACCAGAATAAAACTATCAAGACCGGAAGAATTATCCCGAGAAGTATAGCTTTTATGGTTTCCCGTTTCTTTTTCATAAAACCTCATCCTTTTCCTTCAATTCATATCTGAATAATATGTTTTATGGGTAAATTTTATCATGTGCCGCACAACAAATCAAGCTGTAAAACTGCAAACGATTGCAGCAGCAAGCCTCCGTTTCTGTTATTTTTGAGGAATCACATAAAAAGGCTGCCGCTTTTTGTGTCAAAAAATGTCCTGTATCGTCTAATGATGCAAACGTTGTCAGCGGAAAGCGCCTGTTCAGCGTTGACTTTTCTGCAAGTATTATTCTTGAATTGAATTTTTATCGGAAATTGTCGCAAACGTTTGCAATTATTCATAAAAAAGGCTTCACACCGCAAGAATGGTGCGCAGCCTTTGCTTAGTCCAGCAATGTTCTGTAATCCCGTTTAGCATATATCACTCTGGCAATAGTAACAGTTTTTTTATCTTCATCAACGTAATAAAAGATGATATAATTCTGTACCAATAGCCTTCTGTACTCATGTTTAAGAGCACGGACAGGCGTATATACTCTGTATTTATAGGGCATATCCGCTAATTTTTCTGTTTCCGATACCATTTTCTCTGCCAAGCGTTCAGCAGCGGCAGGATTTGATAGGTTTACGCCGATATAAGCAGCGATTTCCGCCATATCCGCCATTGCAGCAGGCAAATACTCAATTTTGTACATTATTCACCTCTCGCCGCCGCTTTCATTGCATTTAAAACATCCTTCGGAGAAAAACGCTTGTCAGTTTCTTCCGCTTCTCTTTCAGCTTCAGCAAGTTTGAAATACACATCGCTGTCAAACTGCATTTTTTCATAGGCTTCCATACTCATTACGACCATATCGCCGTAACCGTTTTTGGTAAGGAAAACAGGCTGTGCAGTTTCGTGAACTGTTTTTGATATATCGGCAAAATTATTTCTCAGATCGGACACGGGTCTTATTGTATTCATAATAACACCTCCAATTAAATAAATTTTAGCATAATTGCGCTAAGGTGTCAAGCCGTTGTTTAAAATTGGAAAGTTGAAAGTTGAGTGTGGAGTGTGGAGAGTGAAGAGTGGAATTAAAAAAAGACTGCACACCGCAAAATGGTGCGCAGCCTTTGCTGTATCTGTTAAGTGAATTTGAAGTCCAAAGCATTATTTATGCAGACGGCACAATAATTTCACTTTCCACTTTCCAAATTCCACTTTTCCCCAAATTCCACTTTTTATTTGCTGAACGCCTTGATAGATTCCTCAATCTTAGCCATTTTTTCAAGCGCCTTTGCCAGCTTTGCCTTTTCGGCTTCTATCTGCTGCTCGGGAGCCTTTGCGATAAAGCCCTGATTGTTCAGCTTGCCCTGAGAGAAGTCAATGTCCTTCTGTACGGCCTTCTTTTCCTTGTTAAGCCTTGCAAGCTCCTTTTCCTTGTCAACCAGCTGGTCAAGGGGAATGAAAATTCTTGCGCTGTCGGTAACAACCGTTACTGCGTCGGGCATATCAACTTTATCTGCAATTTCAATTTCCGAAGCGGACGCAAGACGCTCGAAGAACAGCCTGCCCTGCTCGAAAATTTCCTTGTCCGCAGTTTCAATGTGGAGCGCAGCCTTAACGGAAGGCGGTACGTTCATTTCGCTGCGGCGGTTGCGTATTGCCCTGATAGCGGCGATTATCTTTTCAAACTTTGTTTCATCCTCGGCAAATGCCAGCTTTTCATCGTAAACGGGGAAGTCGGAAAGCATTATAGCGCCCTCTCCCTCGCAGAGTACCTGCCATATCTCTTCCGTGATGAACGGCATAAAGGGGTGGAGCAGCTTAAGCATACCCTTCATTACCCATACAAGCACCTGCTGTGCAGTCTGTGCGGTCTCTCCGCCTGCCTGTATACGGGGCTTTGTAAGCTCAATGTACCAGTCGCAGTAAATATCCCAGATAAAGTCGTACAGCTTTGATACCGCAACGCCAAGCTCAAAGCTTTCAAGGTTCTGATTTACTTCCTTTGCAAGAGTGTTGAACTTGCTTACTACCCACTTGTCCTCGATATTGAGGTTTTCGGGAAGTCCCTCTGCCTTGAAATCGTCGGGAAGGTTCATCATAACGAAGCGTGAAGCGTTCCACAGCTTGTTTGCAAAGTTACGGGAAGCCTTTACCTTTTCTTCCATATAACGCATATCGTTTCCGGGAGCGTTGCCCGTTGCAAGCATAAAGCGGAGAGCGTCTGCGCCGTATTTTTCAATTTCTTCAAGAGGGTCAACGCCGTTGCCGAGGGATTTGGACATCTTTCTGCCCTGAGAATCCCTTACAAGGCCGTGGATAAGAACGGTGTCAAAGGGAACTTCTCCCGTATGCTCGATGCCGCTGAACATCATTCTTATTACCCAGAAGAAAATGATGTCGTAGCCGGTAACAAGGGTGTTTGTAGGATAGAAATATTTAAGGTCTTCCGTCTGTTCGGGCCAGCCAAGAGTTGAGAAGGGCCACAGAGCGGAGCTGAACCATGTGTCAAGTGTATCGGGATCCTGACGCATAGGCTTTCCGCACTTGGGACAAACTGCGCCGTTTTCCTTTGTTACCACCATTTCGCCGCAGTCGTCGCAGTAGAACGCAGGTATCTGATGTCCCCACCAAACCTGACGGGAAATGCACCAGTCCTTGATATTTTCAAGCCAGTGATAGTATATCTTGTCAAAGCGCTCGGGAACGAACTTTGTCTTGCCCGTTTTAACTGCTTCGATAGCAGGCTTTGCAAGGGGTTCCATCTTAACGAACCACTGTGTTGAAACTCTCGGCTCAACGGTCGTTCCGCAGCGGTAGCAAACGCCAACATTATGGTTGTAATCCTCGACCTTGATAAGTGCGCCCTCTGCTTCAAGGTCGGCAACGATAGCCTTTCTTGCTTCGTATCTGTCCATACCTGCATACTTGGGATAATCTGCGGTTATCTTAGCGTCCTCGGTAAGAACGTTAATAACGGGGAGGTTATGGCGCAGACCTACTTCAAAGTCGTTGGGGTCGTGAGCAGGTGTTATCTTAACAACGCCCGTGCCGAATTCCGGTTCAACGTATTCATCGGCAACGATAGGGATCTCACGGTGAACGATAGGGAGAATTACCGTCTTGCCAACCATATCCTTGTAACGCTCATCCTCGGGGTGAACTGCAACTGCGGTATCGCCCAGCAGCGTTTCCGGACGGGTCGTTGCAAGCTCAATATAGCCGCTGCCGTCGGAAAGAGGGTAGCGCAGATGCCAGAAATGACCTGCTTGATCCTCGTAGTTTACCTCAGCGTCGGAAATGGAGGTCTTGCAGTGGGGACACCAGTTGATTATCCTCTCGCCTCTGTAAATAAGTCCCTTGTTGTAAAGGTTAACGAAAACCTCACGGACAGCCTTGTTGCAGCCCTCGTCCATAGTGAAGCGCTCTCTTGACCAGTCGCAGGAGCAGCCAAGCTTTTTCAGCTGTTCAACGATACGTCCGCCGAACTTTGCCTTCCAAGCCCATGCTCTCTCCATGAAAGCATCTCTGCCTATCTGCTCCTTGGTAAGACCCTCTTCCGCCATAGCCGCAACTATCTTTGCTTCCGTTGCGATAGCGGCGTGGTCGGTGCCGGGGAGCCACAGAGCGGAGTAGCCTCTCATTCTCTTCCAACGGATAAGAATGTCCTGCAATGTCTCGTCAAGGGCGTGTCCCATATGGAGCTGACCTGTTATATTCGGGGGAGGGATAACAATAGTGTAAGGCGTTTTCTTGGGGTCAACGGAAGCCTTGAAGCACTCATTATCCATCCAGTATTTGTATATTTTATCCTCTACCTCATTAGGTTCGTAGAGCTTTGGCAGCTCTTTTTTCATAAAAATCGTCCTCCGTTTTTCAAATAATGCAATAATAAAGTACATTATAGCACAAATAATTGAAATAATCAACTTATTTTTAGCAAAAAATCACGGTATTTCCCGAAAGGACGTTTTTAGGTCAGATCAGCAATGAGGAGCGGCAGTCATTTTTTAAACAGATCCTTTATTTCCTTGATCGGCTGCTTTGTTTTTCTGACAGAAACATCCGCAGTCGGTTTGCCGCAGTGAGGGCAGATAAAACCAAGGCTGCCTGTGCTCGGGTCGTAGCTGTACCGCCTTTTGCAATGTGGACATATCTTGTACATCGGCATCATAGACATAACAGTTTGCTCCTCTTATTCGTACATTTTACGCATTTTATCAAGTTCTGCCTTAAATTCCTCAACAAAATCATCGGGAGAAATGACCTTTACCCAGCTGCCCTGTGAAAGCAGGAACTTCATTATTCCCGTTCCGTAAACCTCGGCTTCAATAAGAGCCTTGTTTCCGTTTATCCTGATAATATTTGCTGTCGGCAGCTTGTCAAGCACAGCCTGGAGCGACGGTCCCGTAAATTCAAATACGACGGTTCTGCTTTTGCCGGGGAACATAAGAAGTATCTTCTTTCTAAGCTCGCCTTCATCAAAATCATATTTTCTGTCAAGTTCAAATTTTGTTCTATGTTCAACAATGTCAGAAATGCGGTCAACACGGAAAAACACGGGAGTGTAGCTTTCATCATCAGCCTTGTATGCAATAAGATAAAAATAATATTCGCTGAACATAACAGAAACGGGTCTTATCCGGTGTGTGACCTTTTCACGGTTCATTTTATAGTATATAACAGTTATTTCGTTTCTTTTTTTTATGTAACCTGCAAGACGCCATAAATTATCAATAACGCTGTCGCAGTCGCTTTTGACCTCACAGTAATGGTACTTTTCCTTTGTAATAAGCGCTTCAAACAGCTGCCTGTCCTTTGCGGTAACAAACTGCTTCATTTTGGATATGATGCGGAGAAGGTCGGGCTTGCTGAATGCACGGCTGCCGATAAGTATTTTCACAACGGCAAGAAGCTCGCTGTCTTTGAGAAAATCATCCATCTGAAGGGTATAGCATTTTTCGGCTCTGTCATATATAAGCTCCGAGTGTCCGACAAGCTCTCTGTTATCGGCAAGGAAATTTCTTATCTCATCAATATATCGGGCAACGCTTTTAACGGATATACCATATTCAACAGCGATTTTTGCAGAGGTCAATTTTTCCCCTTTGAGCGCTCTGTAAAATATCGCAAGTGTGCGGTCTGTCTTTTCCATAAATATGCCCCTTTCGGATTAATTATAACACGATTTTACAATTCTTGCAAATATAATTATATTATAGATATATTATAGATGATCGGACGGACATACGTCTGTCAATGCAAAAAAACATATCGGATTTCATATTTTTTTTATTCGGACAGGGGTGTGTCCGTTTTCTTGTGTATAATTACAAATAATAAATCACAGTAAGGCTGTGAAAGGGAAGGACTGATGAATACGGCGGATGTACATTGGGTGGTTTATAAATGCAGCTTCTGCGGACAGGAATCTACGCAGTCTGTGACAGGCGGCAGACCCGATCCGGGCAACTGTCCGAGAAAGCCCAAAGACAGGAACGGAAAAATGAAGCCCCATTCCTGGGTAAAAAGCAGAACACGTTAACTTAATGGAGGTATTATTATGGGATTTATGGATTTCCTTGAAAAGAAAACAAACGATTTTAACGGCAGAGTATCGGACAAATGTGATGAATTTGACCGCAAGTTAGACAGATATGAAAGAAAACACCCCGAAGATTCAAGCAGAATTGCCGAGCTCAGGGAGAAAAATTCTTCTTTAAGAAATAAACATTCCTGATAGCTCAGCAGCAAGGCTGACGGCGTAAAAATCACCGTCAGCCTTGTTTTTGGTTCTTTTCTTTACTCTTGACATAACCCCCGTTGTATGCTATAATTCATTCATTGAATAAGAACTGCCGCCGGGCAGAGCGAATGCTTTTGCGTTCGCTGCGTATCATCAGGCCTTTGAAGATACGCAGCGGACGCTTTTTGTTGGAGGTCAAAATGAAAATAAGCCTTATAAAGTCTGTTAAAAACCTTAATAAGTTTGAACGCATCCTATGGATAGTTTCCCTGATAGTTGTTACCGCTTCATTTGTTGCAGGAGGGAGCGGCGATCTCCTTACCCTTGCCGCTTCTCTTACGGGAGTTACAGCACTTATATTTATTGCAAGGGGAGATGTAATGGGGCAGCTTCTCACGGTGGCTTTCAGCCTGCTTTACGCCGCAGTTTCCTGGGAATTCCGCTACTACGGCGAAATGGCGACCTATGTGGGTATGACAATGCCCATTGCCATTGCCTCGGTTGTAACGTGGCTGAAAAATCCTTACGGCGAGAACGAGGTGGCTGTAGGCTCAATGACCCTGCGCAAGTGGCTCATACTTATAATTGCGGATATTGGGGCAACGGTGCTGTTTTACTTTATATTAAAGGCGCTGGGTACGGCAAATCTTATCGTCAGCACCATTTCCGTTACCACCAGCTTTCTTGCGGCAGGTCTTGCAATGCTGAGAAGTCCCTTTTACGCCGCCGCTTACGCTTCAAACGACCTTGTGCTTATCGTGCTGTGGGTGTACGCTTCATTGAGCGACCTTTCCTTTCTCCCTATGGTGCTGTGTTTTGTTATGTTTTTCGTTAACGATATGTACGGTTTTTACAGCTGGAGAAGGATGCTTCGCAGACAAAAGGGGGAAAAGTGACCTTTTGCGGCAAAATGCACAATTTTACCTTTGATAGTATAAATATATTCTACTTGTGTTTTTGGGAAAACGGTAGTAAAATTATTCTTGCTGAATTTTGTTGATATTAGCGATAATTGGGGAAAAGGAAGGATAATTAACTTGAATATCTTTAAAAACTACGGGGAAAGACTTAAAACGGAATTTAAAGGCTATAACGGCAAAAGTCTGAGCAAGGATATGCTTGCCGGAATAACCGTTGCTGCGGTGGCACTTCCGCTGGCGCTGGCGTTCGGCGTTTCATCGGGCGCAACGGCTGCTTCGGGACTTATCACGGCTATCGTTGCAGGCGTTATAATAGGAATGCTCTCGGGCGGTTCCTACCAAATATCGGGCCCTACGGGAGCAATGACGGCGATACTGCTGTCACTTGTTGCGAAATATCAGCTCCAGGGCGTGTTTATCGCAAGCCTTATGTCGGGCATTATCCTGCTCATATGCGGACTTCTTAAGCTTGGCAAGATAGTTTCCTATCTGCCCCTTCCCGTTATAACGGGCTTTACGTCCGGCATTGCAATAATCATCGCTTTCGGTCAGATAAACAACTTCACGGGTCTGACCTGCAGCGGAGATTCAACTATCTCAAAAACTGTCAGCTACTTCACAACGGAGCAGCATTTCAGCCTTACAACATTTATAATAGGCGCAGCTGTGGTGCTTTTTATGGCGCTGTACCCGAAAAAGATAAACCAGTATTTTCCGTCGTCGCTGGCGGCTATAATACTTGCTACAGCCTGCGAGTTTATCTTTGATTTTGACGTTGCGCAGGTAGGGGAGATACCCAAGACAGTATTTCTTCCCGACAGACTTGACCTTTCCGCAGTAACTCTTGAGCAGGTTGAAGGTCTTATCGTTCCTGCCATTTCCATAGCCGCTCTCGGACTTATAGAAAGCCTGCTCTGCGGCGCTTCCGCAGGAAGAATGAAGAACGAAAAGCTGGACGCAAATCAGGAGCTTATCGCACAGGGCATCGGAAATATGGTGATACCCTTCTTCGGCGGAGTTCCTGCAACTGCTGCTATAGCAAGAACCGCAGTTGCCATAAAAGCAGGCGGAAAGACCCGTCTTACAAGCGTTTTCCACGCCGTTGTCCTGCTTCTTTCAATGTTCCTTCTTGCGCCCGTTATTTCAAGGATACCTCTTGCGGCTCTTGCGGGAGTGCTTATGATGACGGCTTGGAGAATGAACGACTGGGCGGTAATAAGAGGTATTTTCAGCCGCAAGATAAAGACCCAGATGGCGCAGTACCTTATCACAATGGCTGCAACGGTGGTGTTTGACCTTACAATTGCAATACTTATAGGCGTTCTCTTCTCCGTTGTAATGTTCGTGCTCAAAGTCTCCGATATGCAGATAAGCGTTGCGGACGTTGACCCCGAAAGAATGCCCGGACACCCCGAAAATATCAAGGCAGGAAAGACCTCTGTGGTATATATCACAGGTCCTCTCTACTTCGGAACATCCAGCCAGCTTGAAGATAAGCTTGGCGGCATTGAAGACAAGGAGACCGTCATTTTCTCCATGAGAGGCGTTCCCTTTGCGGACGCAAGCGGCGTTCAGGTGCTTCAGGAGTTTGTAAGCGCTCTTGCGGCAAAGGATATAACTGTGCTTTTCACCGCTATACAGCCCCCCGTAAAGGAAATGTTCGACCGCTGCGGTCTTACCTCCGATGTGGGCGAGGAAAGATTCTTCTGGAGCACCGACAAGGCTCTTGACTATATCAGCATAGACTCAAAGTGCACAGCGGAAAGCTGATTTAACTTTCCCCAAAATCCACTCACAAAAGTTGAAAAAGTCACGTAGGCACGGGGAAAACAGGCAAAAAAGATTTGAAAAAATGTCAAAAAAATAGTGCAATATCAGCTCCGATATGGTATAATGTTAATAACCACAAAAACATCAACAAAGGAGCGTATTGCACTGTGATTAATTATATCACACTTAACAGCAATTTGAAAAGAGGTATTTTGAATTTTTCGGAAAAAATTTCAAAAAAGTTCAATCGACCTACTATGAAATTTATCTGCAATATGATTTTCGGCATACTTGCTTCTATAGCAATCCACAAAATTAACTAAACGCCCTGGCTGAACTGAACCAGCCTTGGC